>DYGL01000026.1 GCA_020724725.1 Candidatus Microgenomatus sp.
ACCTTTATTTTATTCTGAAGCGATTGATTACTAATTTTATTCTATCAAGAAATGTGCTTTTTTCAGCACTAACACTAAGCATAGTCCCACTAATGGAAAGAATCATGCTAATTAACAAGACTACAGATAGTTTTTCGCCATAAATAATAATCCCTGCCAAAGCGGCAAACTCTGGAGATAATAGGCTGCCCATTGAAGCAGTGTTGGTGGAGAGATTTTTAATCGAAGCTTGACTTAGACCCATAAAAAGCAAAGCACTTAAGGCGATCATGAGCATGGCCCACATTGAACGTGGATTAATTTGCTCAAAACCTTGCAAACCTAAAGCGTAGATAGCTAGAGGCAAAAGCAAAATAGTAAGAGCAAGATTGGTAATCATAACCATTTCCAAAACTGAGAAAGTGCTAGTTAGTTTTTTGGAAAAAACTAAATAGGCGCTGTAGCCAAACATGCCAACAAAGATCAAAAAATTGCCATAAAAAGTTCCAAGTGAGAGTCTTTCCTCAGGTGATCTGGAAAAAATCAGCAACAGCAAAACACCACTAAAGGCTAGAAGCATGCCATAGATTTTTTTGCGATTTAATTTTTCTTTAAGTAAAAAGTAAGCCAAAAGGCCAGTAGCAATAGGGACGAAAACATAAATTAGCTGCGAAGCAATTAAGGTTGTGTGCGAAACACCAAAGGAAAACATGGTGACATTTAGACCTAAGCCTAAGCCAAGTAATAAACCAAGAATGAGGTTTCTTTTACTAAAAAATAGCGCAAAACGAATTTTTTTTCTAAAAAATAGGAAAAGCAAAAGAAATCCTAGCGAAATTCTAAACCAATTGAGCAAAAATGGATGAACCAAAGTAGCTCCATAACGAATGACTAAAGGCAAAATCGCTCCACCTACAAAAGCTGAAGCAAGCAAAGCCAATAAGCCTACCAGTCTATTTCTTAGCATAATTTATTGGAAAAGTCTGGGTCTACCTAATCTGTAATGGAGGTTTTTGCCTTTGCGATCGCCAATTTCTTTGGCTGGCACGCCAGCGACAATTTTCATACTTTCGACATCTTTAGTTACTACTGAGCCGGCCGCAATGATGGCGCCTCGGCCAATAGTCACTCCTGGCAAAATAATCGATCGTGGGCCAATAAAAACATAATCTTCAATAGTAACTTTTTCTTCAACAGTGGCCATATTTTCAGAGTGAATATCATGCTGACTGGTCCAAATCATCACGTCAGAAGCAATATCGACGTGATTGCCAATTTTTAAACCGCCACGAGAATTTTTGAGTTGCTTGCGTCCATCGAGGGTAGATTTTTCACCAATCAGAGTGCCCTCGCCGATTTCTATACCCTTTGGATAGTAAATGCGTGCGCCCATATGAATAGTCGACTTGCGAGCAATTTTCATACCAGAGAGACGATAGCAAAACTTGCGAAAAGCGTGAGAAGGCACATAACCAACCAGCCACCACAGTAAGCCGGTCACTAGTTCTAGATGAACGGTTTTGATGCGAATCAAAACTTTTTCAATAATTTGACTAATTGAGAGTTTATTTCCATCTTTATCAGTGATTGGCATAAATTAAGTATACAACAGCTAGTCTTTTTTCGGAAATTTGACCCCAAAATGTTGATAAGCTTTTTCACTAAGGACTCTGCCTGAGGGACTGCGCTTGATGAAACCAATTTGAATCAAATAGGGTTCTAAAACTTCTTCGATCGTGCCAGGATCTTCATTGATGGAAGCAGCCAGAGTCTTGAGACCCACTGGTCCACCCTGATGTTTCTCAATAATAGCAGTGATTAGGCGACGATCATTTTCGTCCAAGCCAAGTTGATCAATTTCAAAAATGCTCAGCGCTTGTGAAACCATTGATAAGTCAATGTTTTTCTTTTCTAAAACCTGAGCAAAATCACGAACACGCTTAAAAAGTTTCAAAGCAATGCGAGGTGTACCTCTGGAGCGTTCTGCAATAGCCAAAGCAGCTTTTTCATCAAGAGTAGTTTCTAACTTCAAACTCGCAGCCTGTAAAATACTAGTCAGTTCTGGAGGTTTATAAAATTCAACACGATGAATCAAGCCAAAACGATCACGAAAAGGTCCAGTTAAAAGGCCGAAACGAGTAGTAGCACCAACTAGAGTAAATTTGGCCAAATCAAGCCTGACAGTGCGAGCGGAGGGACCTTTGCCAATGACAATGTCGAGCGCAAAATCTTCCATGGCTGGATAAAGGGTTTCTTCGACTGCTTTGGGTAAGCGATGAATTTCATCAATAAACAAGACGTCGCCATCTTCCAGATTGGTGAGAATGGCTGCTAAATCGCTAGCTTTGGAGAGGGCTGTGCCAGAAGTAATCTTAAAGTTGCTTTCCATTTCTTTGGCAATTAGTTGAGATAAGGTAGTTTTGCCAAGCCCTGGTGGGCCATAAAATAAAACGTGATCAACAGCTTCATGACGTTGTTTAGCTGCTTTAATGGCGATTTGAAGGGATTTCTTAATATTTTCTTGGCCAGTGAATTCAGCCCAGTTTTGAGCGCGCAGCGAAGTGAAAAGCATTTCTTCGTCATTGGCAGAGATGATGGGATTGGCGACTTGATTTGGCATTTTATTTTCCATTGTTCATTTTGATGACGGTTTTAATCGCAACTTGCAGATCCATGTTTTCTAGATCTAAAGTGGCTAAGCTGGTTTGAATGGTATTTTCTTCAAAACCTAGACTTAGCAAGGCATCCATAACATCTTGAGCCTTGGGGCTTAGTGTACTGAGATTGAGTTCCTTGAGACTGCCTAGCTTGCTCTTGAGCTCGATAATGATTTTCTGGGCGAGCTTCTTGCCCACTCTGGGCACACTAGTAAAAAAGCTAGTTTGAGCTTGTCTTACAGCATCGATTAATTGCTCGATGCCGGCGTCAGCTAAGGCAATGGCAGTTTTGGGTCCGACTCCAGAAATGGCGATTAAAAGTTTAAAAATCTCCAATTCTTCCTCTGTTTGGAAGCCGTAGAGTTCAAAACGATCTTCCTTGATGTGACTGTAAATGTAAAGAGCGACTTCTAGACCATCTTGACTCAGGGAGCTCAAAAATTTATGACCAACGGTGACCAAATAGCCTACTCCAGCAGTCAGAACAATGAGGTGGTCTTTTTTGACTAAGGCTTGACCTTGTAGGTAGGCAATCATATTTTATTTGTCTTTCTGGAACATTGGTGGCAAATCATAATCGCCAGAGCATCAATGGTGTCATCAATAATTGATTCTTCCAAATTAAGCTCTAGTCTTACCATCTTTTCTACCGCTTTTTTATCAGCCCGTCCATAGCCAGTTAGACTTTGTTTGATCTGTAGTGGTGTATATTGGGTGATTTTGACGCTGTGGCGAAAAAGACTAGCTAGAATTACACCTCTAGCCTCACTCACATCAAGAGCAGTGCTTTGGTTTTTAAACCAGAACAATGATTCAATTCCGGCTTCTTGGACTTGATATTTTTCCAATAAAGCATCAAGTTGTTCTGAAATTTCTTGATAACGTTTGAAAAGTTCTGCTTTTTTATCAGTTTGAATGCATTGATAGGCTAAAAGATGCCAACCATCATTGTTTTTCTGACCAATCGCTACGCCGACCCGATCGTAGCCTGGATCGATACCAATAATGATAGGATTAATTGACATTAAATAGACTCCAAAGTTTTCAGAATGATTTTAGCTGATCTAGACCAGTCAAATTTTTTAGCTTGGCGCTGCATGGCAGTTTTGTATTTTTGCAATTCTTTGTGAGGCATTTGGTAAACTTTTAACATCGCGCTACTAACCTCATGAGAGTTGGGATTCTTGAGAAGAAAACCAGCTTCTCCCACTACTTCTGGTAAACTAGAATTATCAGCAACAATGGGAATGGTGCCAACTTGTAAGGATTCCAAAACAGGAATGCCAAAGCCTTCATAAAAAGACAAGAGCAAGCTAGCAATGGCGTTTTGGTAAAGAGCTCGCTTGAATTTATCTTCCACAAAGCCAGTTAAGATAATTTTTTCCTTGAAAGGTGAGTTTTGAATGCGCTTGAGTAGCTCATCGGCTAGCCAACCAACTTTGCCAGCTATGACTAGGTTTGGTTCTGGCAAAACGCGACCTTTATTTTTCTTGGACTTGAGATTGTGAGCAGCCAATCTTCTTAAAAATTCTTCATAGGCTTCGACTAAACCCAAAATATTTTTACGGGGCTGAAGAGTGCCCAAGTAAAGGAAGTATTTATTTTTAATCTGATTTTTAGCAAAAAATTCCTTGGTTTCTTGAGGACTAGCAGTTTTACCAAACTGGACATTTGGATAAGCAATGACAATATTTTTCTCTGGTAAATGATAGTTTTTGACAATCTCTTGCTTGGAAAATTTAGAGATGGTGATGATTTTAGAAGCTTTCTTGACGCTATATTTAGTCCAGCTCTTGAGTTGAAAAAGGTCGCTACTACGAAATTGCTCGCCGTAATGGAGATAAGCTAGATCCATGACGCTACTAACGTAAGGGACGGCAGAAATTCTCGGTGCGTAATGAGAAGGAGTGAAAAAAACTTGATAATCTCTCTGGTGTAAAAATAAATGGATGGGTAAAGCCCACTGGGTCCAGAGTTTCTGTGGGCCGATGACCATGTAGCGCCAGTTAGCTCGACTCTTGGGCAGGTCGGCTTGTTTCTTGCTAGATAAAAGAATGGTGATTTGTAGATTTTGGCGTTTGGCAGTTAGTTTATAAAGTTCATTGAGAATGGCAAAAGCATAGGTGTTACTTCCGACGCGATTCTTGACGTTAGCTTCATTACCATCAATGGCGATTCTCATAATTTAACCCTCAAAATCTTCAATTGCTCGCTTGTAAACCGCTAAGGTTTGGCGGGCAGTTTTTTGCCAATTAAAAAGTTGTAAACGAATAATCATTTTCTTCATGCGCGCTTCACTGTCAGCCTTATTTTCGCCCAAAACTTTTTCAATCGCTTGGCGAATAGAGCTTTCATCTTGAGGATTACTGAGTTCGGCGGCATTGCCAGCCACTTCTTTGATAGCTGGAATATCAGAGCTGACGACAGGCACGCCGTGAGCAAAAGCTTCCAAAACTGGCAAACCAAAACCCTCATAAAGGCTTGGGTAAACAAAAAGTTCGCAGTTGTGGTACAAAACCGCTAATTCATAGTCATTGACCCGACCCAAAAATCTAAGATTGGGGTTTTGAGTAATTTTTTCACTATCGTCCCAAGATTGTTCGCCGGCAATTACCAGCTGATAATCTTTGGCCAAAGGTAACCAAGCGCGAATCAAAGTGGCCAGGTTTTTTCGAGGTTCTCTGGTGCCAACGAAAAAAAGATAAGGTTTGTTGAGTCGTAGTTTTTGTTTGATGGTGAGGACTAATTCTGGCTTATTGGCTAATTCTTGGCTAATTTCAGAGATTTGGGTGGGCAAGGCTTCATGGACGACACTCACACATTTGCTGGGAATTTCTAGATAGCGCAAAATGTCACTTTTAGTAGCTTCCGAGACAGCAATGATTTGAGCTTGTCTTTGACGTAAGATGCGCCAAGAATCTTGATGCATCTTGAGTACGCTGGGGTGAGCGACTTTGGGATAGCGAATGATGGCTAAATCGTGAATAGTAGAAACTAAAGGCAAATTTTTGTCTGGAGGTTGCAGCCAATCCCAACTGTGAAAAACTTCTACGTCTTGGAAATGCTTTTTAATGGGGTTGAGGCCAAAACGCCAGAGTTGAGCCAGAAGTGCTGGAGGGTAATGTTGCAGGACGACTTGGTAGCGGTCAGGCATGACGTTACGCAAGGTTTTGCGCAACTCTTGCTTGAGCAATTTTTGTTGACGAAAAGAGCTGCCATAAAGCAAAAGCTCCACGTCATTTTCTTTAAGCAGAGCCTTAGTCAGATCACTAGTGTAACGAGAAACTCCCCGTTGATAAACTAAGCTGGAAACATCGAGACCAATTTTCATGACTTTATGGGTGAGCGACTATAAATGCGCACAAAACCAATATTAGGATAGTCTAGCACGCTCACAGGGGTGAAGCCTAGATCCTGTACAACTTTGAGCAATAGATTATCTGGATCAGTCAGGTCGCGTAGATAATCAAAAACCAAAATGTATTGGTATTGACTCGCCTCTTTAAAAATTTCGTGAGGGTTTTCCAAGTCATTAGCGTAAAAAACACCAGTGCTGAAAGTTTTAAAGCCAGTTTGATCATAAACTCGCCAAGGAGCGAAAGGCTGATCAAAAGCAAAAAGCACGGCAGTATTGTCTTGATTAAATTTTTGACTAATTTCTTGACTTAAACCTCGCCAATCCTCTCTTTGTAGTTGAGGTTTTGTCCAGTAGGCGTAAGTGGAAAAAAGATTGATAGTAACGACCGCAGTGAAGAAAATTTTGCTAAGATGAGGCTTGCTCTTTTGGTAGCTGACCAGCAAAAAAGCTTCCAGCAAGCAAAAAAGAGGCAAGGCAAAAAGAACTCTTTTGGCTTGTAAGACCGGAACAAAGAAAGAAACTAGCCAACTAAGAAGCAAAGGTAAGGCCAAAAGATAGAAGAAAAAAAGCAAGGCAGGACGCTCTTTCTGTCTAGCTAAAAAGATAAAGTAAGCCAGTGGTACAAAAACAGCCAGACTAAGAAAAACATAGCCCAAATTAAGCTCAAGGTCGCTCAAACCAAAAACAAATTTGAGAGGCAGTAAAACTGCCGTTTTGATTTGAGGCAAGCTCACCACTTGTTCCCAACCTGGCATACTTTTACGCAAAGCTTGGCCGGTTTGGAGTTGCTCAAAGAATTTAGGTATCCAAGGCAAGAAGCCTAAACCAATGCTCGTAGCCAAAAGTAGCATTTTTTGGCGATTAAATTTCTTTTGCCAGAGATAAATGAATTGAGCGATGAGTAAAAAAGGATAAAGGTAGGAAGAATACAAGCCAAGGATGGAAAAGATAATGAAAAATATCTTAGCCTTGATTTTTTTAGACTCAAGTAGCTCCAAGAGTTGCCAAGTAGCCAAAATTGCCCAGAGCGCTGGCAAGCTATAGGGGCGCAACTCTTGAGAATAAAAAATGTGAAAAGAAGAGGTGGCGAGTAAAAAGCTGGCTAAAAGAGCGATTTTTTTGGAAAAAAGCTTCAGCCCAAGTCGATAAGTTGCCCAGATGGTCAATAGTCCTGGTAATAAGCTGGGTAAGAAACGCAGCCACCACTCGCTCTCGCCAAGGCCAAACCAATTGCCGAGACGAATACCAAAGAAAGTGATTAAATGCATGAGAGGAGGTTGAAAATCTTCTCGAATGTCAAATTGTTGAGCCAGAGGTCTGGCACTTTCTAAAAATTGGGCGGCTTCATCAAGCCAAAATGATCCACCAAGCAAAGGTAGGCGCAAAATTAAGCCTAACAAAATAATCAAATAGATCATGTTTTATTCCAAAATGCGACTCTCTTCGGTCTTAAAGTAAGCAATGGTTCTTTCTAAACCCTGACGAAAAGTTGTCTCTGGAGCAAAGCCAAGCAATTCACTTGCCTTAGTAATATCTGGCTTGCGTCGGCTTGGATCATCGCTTGGCAAATCGCCAAAAACCACGTTTTCCTTGGTGACTTGACCATTAATGATTTTTTGTACCAATACAGCGGTTTCTAGGACAGTAAATTCTTCTGGGTTGCCGAGGTTGACCGTCTGGCCTTCTAGCCCATCGCCACTAGCCAAGAGCAAGATACCTCTGACTAAATCATCGACGTAACAGTAAGAGCGAGTTTGTTGGCCCTGACCATAGACAGTGAGGGGTTGTTGCTGAAGTGCTTGATTGATAAAATTGGGCAAAATGCGTCCGTCGTCATAGCGCATGCGTGGACCGTAGGTGTTAAAAATGCGAACAATGCGCACGTCCATCTGATAGTTGCGAGTAAACACTCCACAAATGGTTTCGCCTAGGCGCTTAGCCTCGTCATAGCAAGAGCGTTCGCCATTGGGATTGACGTTGCCAAAGTAATCCTCCTTCTGAGGATGGACTAGTGGATCGCCATAAATTTCAGAAGTGCTGGCAAAGAGGAATCTGGTCTCAGGACTTTTTTCTTGTAGATAAGTCAGTAGATTATGAGTGCCGGAAGAATTGACCAAATAAGTCTCAACCGGGCTGTTTTGGTAAGCTGGGGGCGAAGCTGGTGAGGCAAAATGCAAAACCAGATCAATCTTGGTAAAAGCTGGCTCACCCAGTTTCAGCTCATCAAGAAAATTATCTAGATAACTGGCGGTTGGTAAGCTGACATTGGCTTCTAAAAAGCGGAAATTAGGATTTTGTAGAGCCGCAGTGAGGTTGACGCGACGACCAGTAATGAGATTGTCTACGCCGATTACTCGTGCTCCAAAAGCTAAAGCCTGATCGACCAAGTGAGAGCCGATAAAGCCAGCCGCGCCGGTGATGAGAACAGTTTTATTAGCGAAATATGCTTGCATGAAGCTGATTCTAGCAAAAAGACGAGGGATACAGTAGGAGAGATTTAGAAAAAATACGCTTTTTGCAAACTACTTTCCAAACTCCCTCTGATAATTCCTCCACAAAAGCCACCAAGTAAAAAGTAATAAAGCACTGCGAGCTATAAGGCGAGTGTAGACGCTGGCGACGAGTCCAAGGGTAGGAACAAAATAAAAATTACCAACAAGAACAATGATGAGTTGCAAAATGGCGCTTTGGGAGAAATAACGATTGTCGCGGAAGGCGTAGAAGGTGGAAATAAAAGGAATGACGGCGATGCTGAGGTAACCAGCTGCCAGAAGGACAATTAAAATATCAGTGCCAGCTAGGTAGCGCGGGCCAATAG
>DYGL01000027.1:0-4485 GCA_020724725.1 Candidatus Microgenomatus sp.
ACCCCTCATGTTGGTTATGAACTCAATCCTAGTGTACCAACTGTTCCAGCAGTAAACGTGGCCAACAGTAATGTGGAGGGTGTTTTTGTCGCCGATGGTGCTTTCACTGTTCAGAGCAAAACCGCTATTGGTGAAGTGCCTCCAGACAAGAAATTTATCGGCGCCGGTACCTTCGTCGGTTGGAGTGGCATCAATCTTAATCGTACTTTCAACGACAATAGTTTTGGTCCCATTCTCAACAACAATCAAGCCATTGAAAACTTCATTTATCGTCCTGATTTGCTGGCTAACTGGCCCACTAAGCTCAAGACCAGTGTCAGCAATTGGCGAGAAGTTGACCCACAACTGATTACGCAATGAGATCACAAAAGGCTTTCACTCTACTAGAACTGCTGGTGACCACCAGCATCACCGCTTTGATGATGTTGGCTATTAGTAGTTTGTTCATTACTTTTCTCGCCACCGCCTACAAAAGTCGCATTAGCCAAAACTTACGTGAGTCAGGCGGCAACGCCACTCGTCAAATGATCGACATGATCAGAAGTGCAAGTGAAATTACCTCACTCTGTGTAGCTGACCAGCCACTTAATTACATCACCTTAACCGGAGCAGATGGCCTGCAAACCACCATTAGAGAAGAGGATGATCGCATCGCTTCGATCTCAGCCGAAAAAAAATCCTATCTGACTGAGAGTGCACCTAGCGCAGACTACGTTCAGAACCTTAATTTTCAGTGTTATCCTACTAGTGAGGGTAAAAAATACATTGAAGTCAGCTTTAGCTTAAGAGTGGGGGAAGGGGAAGCTAGCAATAGCGCTCGTTCAACTTTTCTAGATTTTGGCTCAGGCACCGCCACCAGAAACTAGGAAATTAATAGTTTTCAAAACCTTGTTCTAAAATTAAATTCCTTGCCTTAGTACCGTCTTGCCATAAAAGTTCAATTTGCACATTAAGATTATTACTGTTATTAAAATTCACCGTAGCTTCTCTTTTGAAGCTGTACCTAGCCGCCTCTAAAACTTCATCTTCTGCACAATTGCCCAACGAGGCGGAAATACTAGCTACTGCCTCTGGCAAACTGCTTACACAATAAACAGCTCCATCCTCAAGAGGAGTGGAGAAACTGTGCCAACTATTAATCGAGCGTTCTTTACGGAAAAACTCAAGTGCTTCTTGGACCTTTTGCAAAGCTAGTTGCTTTTTCTCGTTGCTTTCTGCCAATTTAACCGACATAGACATCATAGCGCTCACTGCAGTTAATACCAAAGCAACAATGGAAACTGCCACTAAAACTTCTACCAAAGTAGAACCCTGCTGTTTATTGATATTTGACATCTATTGCCCCTCCTTGATCAAGATTGAAGAGAACCTCAGCAGAATCCCGACTCAAAGTGGCGCTGCCACTCGCTATGGAATTGCCAGCTAGAGTAATAATTGCCCCACGAAGAGGTAAAAATGAAACTTTGAACTGAGAGTCAATTGTCGTTTGGTCATTATCAATCAAATAATTGTCATAGACCAAGACGGAATTGTCTGCGCAAAGCAGTTGAGCGGTCACATTTACTCTTTCTTCAGTAGTCAGCGACGAAAAAACTTCCACCGCCCCCAATTTTGTACAAAAACCTATTTCTTCATTGCCAAGAAAACCATTTTGAGCTTTAACTCGCGCATCTTTGATCATAGCTTCAATGATTGCTCCAGACTGATAGAGTCTTTGTTTGTCCAAAAAACGCAGATAATTGGTAATACCAATCATTAGAGAAATCACCATGACAGCAATGGTGATCATGAGCTCAATAAAAGTAAAAGCTCGTTGCTGACTAGAGGGCAATGATGTCATAAGTTTCAGCATCTGGCTCCAAAACTGCACGTAAAGTCACCTTCGTGCAATTGGTACCACTCACCGCAGTACAGGTGGCCTGATAAGTATAAGGAGTTACATTTTTGGGATCAGTTAAAGCAGCCTCTGACAAGTATTCTTCAGCATATAAGCTCGTAACGAGAGCATCAAAGTCCACTGTCGTGGAATTAGCATAATAAGTGTAGTCCTGTTTATATATGGTTAGAGCCTGCCTAAGCGTCTCTAAATCGGCTTTGCGCTTGGCATTGCGACTACTAATCGAAGCCTGACTGAAACTCACTAGGCCAATGGCAGTCAGTAAAATAATAATTGTAGCCGAAACCAATAACTCAATCATGGTAAAGGCTCGTTGTTGCTTGGTTTGCTTGAACATATTGACTCTCTAACTACTGTAAATTACTCAAACAGTAATAATCTCCACTACCGTAGCTACAAGTGGTTGGATCGCCGGGATTAGGTAGGGCATTAGAATTACCAGTACTGCTTTCCATTAAGGCGCAGACACAAAAAGCATCCGCACTCAAATTAAGAGTGTAAACATTTTCTCCCTCACCTTTAGGATCTTCTGGTAAGCCAGCTGGAAAAATCACTGGATCATTGGCCTCAAGTTGTGAACTTGGATAGGAATTCTCTCTGGCCTGATATTGCTCGAAGCCATTTTGCAGAGCCTTGATGTCAGCTTTTCTTCTCGCGTCACGGCTCTTCTTTTGAGTAGTGGAGAAGGCAGCCGTACCCAAGGCTACTAAAATACCAATAATTGAAATCACCACCAGTAACTCCAGTAGAGTAAAGGCATTTCTTTTTTTTGGCTTTGTTTGCATAAAGTTTTCCTTGGTCAAAGATTTATTTGCTCACCTTCACTATCATCTTAGACAATTCATTGTCCACTGACAACACCCCTTGTTGATCCTTGGCGCTTAATTGCACTTGGAAATAACAGGTTTTGTTTTGACAATTATAGGTGTGCTCATGATCATCTTGTGGCTTAATGCTTTGCCAAATCTCACCATCTCCCAGATCAATAGTGACTACTGTGTATTCAGATTTACTCTGATTTTCATCACCTTTTTTACTTAAAAGAGTTTGAATTTTTTCCAAAAGTGGCACTGCCTGATCCTTAAGGAGTTGATTGCCAAAAGCATCATTTTTACCATCGCCCAAAACATAGGAAAGGGTTAAAGCCTCACCATCTCTCAACTCCACCATTCTGGTTTCAAGATCAAGAGCTGGACGACTATTAAAAGATAGAATCACTGGTCTTAGCAAACAAGATTGATAACAACTTTTGGGACAATCATTCACTTCCGTATTTTGCTCACCCAAACCACTTTGCACATCAAGGCTACAGCACTGGTAGTTGTGAGCTTGGCAAGAGCTGAGAGGACCATTCATGTAATCTAAGTCTGGTTTAAAAAAATAATTAGCATGAATTTTTTGACCATCCTTGTAAATAAAAATCTTGCGACCGAGAGAATTCAGCTCTACAAAAGAGGGCAACTCGCGATCATCTAAAATAAAGCCAGAGCCAAAAGATTGTTTAAAGAGTAGGGGTGGTAATTTGCGACTTTCCAAAACAATCGGTGACGCAAGAAAATCAGCACAAACCACTTCTAAGTTGTATTCTTTGTTGGAAGTAAAGCGTAGTTGAGTCCAATACTCCTGATTGTAAGCAAATTTTTGCATGCATTCTTGACCAAAACCTTTTTTTTGCAAAGAGTTGTAATCAGCTCGCAACATGCTAGAGCCCCACAATAACAAAATTTCTCGTCCAAAGAAAAAAGCCAAAGCAGTCAAAACAACAATTCCCAAGAAGGAAAAAAGGAAAAATCTTAAAATACGCATATTTTTATCTCACAGCAAGTAGCTTAGGTACCATTTCCAGATCAAGTCTCCATAAAAAAAACTTACTCCAAAAGCAATGAGTAGGAATGGAGCAAAAGGCAAGGCCTGTCCAAACTTTTTCTTACCTGCTAGTAATATCAGCATAGCAAAAATCCCACCAACAATGAAGGCTAGAAAGATCGCCATGATTATTTTTGGCCAAGACAAAATAAAAGCTAGAGGCATCATTAGCTTAATGTCTCCCAAGCCTAAAGCTTCTTTGCCCAAGATTTTCTTGGCTAAAAAATACAAAGTGAAA
This sequence comes from Candidatus Microgenomatus sp., assembly GCA_020724725.1. Lineage (GTDB taxonomy): Bacteria > Patescibacteriota > Microgenomatia > UBA1400 > PJMF01 > UBA1364. The sequence goes on from DYGL01000027.1 coordinate 4,002, forward strand.
AAGAAAAAAGTCGAGAACAAAACTGCTCCCAGTGGTTCCAACCAAGATTTACCTGATAAAAACTGTCCTACCACAACTAGAATTGTCAAAAGCACTACAAAAAAATCTGGCACCAACAAATATTGCCAATCAGCTAAAAAAACAAAAATCAAAATAAAAAAAAGCAAAAAACCAATAATTAATTGTTGAGTGTCAATTCCTTGCCACAAAGCAAAATGTGCATAGAGTAGGTAAAAAACCATGCCAAACATAAAAGCCAGTAGCTCTGTCAAAAAGTAAGTTTTGGCAATCTTTTTTTGACAGTGACGACAACGACCTTTAAGCAACAAGAAAGAGAAGATTGGTAAATTATCAAACCAAGCAATTTGCTTGTGACAAGCATCACACTTAGATCGCCCCTTGATAAAAGACTCTTCTCTGGCAGTTCTGACAATCACCACATTAAAGAAACTTGCTAAAGTCGCCAAGAAAAAGGAGAAGACTA
>DYGL01000027.1:4585-8636 GCA_020724725.1 Candidatus Microgenomatus sp.
ACAATCACCACATTAAAGAAACTTGCTAAAGTCGCCAAGAAAAAGGAGAAGACTAAAGCTAAAACAATTTCAAAAAACAACATCTAGATTATGGTAAGCAAACATACTCGTCGCCAGCAACACAAACACTGGCAGCTGCGGCCTGCAAGTCTTCTGGCAAGCCACTACCAGACTCGTCCGCACAACGATCAGCAGCTTCTTCTTGCATGGCTCCAGACTGAGGTTTGAAGCAGATGTATAAACTGCTGCCAGGATCACCATTATAGTAAGCATAAAGATGGTTATAGTCAGACTTAGTCACCTTATCGACAAAACTTCTCTTAACTTCATTGGTGCCTGGACAAGAACCATCAGTGTTACCATCAGAAATTTTATCTAAGACATAACAAGGAGTTGGAGTGCCATTGTCAGCCCAAGCTGCAATTGAACCGCCACCAAAAGTAATGGTGGTCGATCCAGAAACACCTCTCCAAGCTAAAGTAGCATCATCATTTGGGTTGGTCACCCATGGGTAATAACCTTTGTAAGCATAAAAACGATCAATTGCGCTTAAAGCCTGCTCTGAGTCAGATCTGGATCCAGTGTCACGGCCACGGTTAATCTGCTCAATTGGGTTGATAGCAGCCAAAACAGCAACAGCCAAAATACCAAGAATAGCAATTACGATCAAAAGCTCAATCATGGTAAAAGCAGCTTGACTTCTGATTTTCTGCAGGAAATTGATTTGTTTCATAATTAAAAAACCTTCAAAATAAATGTCTCTTTTCTCAGTTTAGACCAAATCGCTAATTCTTTTCAAGTAGTAAAACTCTGAATCTGGTTAAAATTGGCTAGTCAAACTGTAAATTGGCATGATAATAGCAATCACAATAAAGCCCACGCCCAGACCAAGTAAAATCATAATCATTGGCTCTATGGCCGTAGTTAAATTTTTGATGGCGTATTCGCTTTCTTTCTCAAAATATTCAGAAATTTTGGATAAAATTTCATCAAGCTTACCAGTCTCTTCACCAACGGCAATCATCTGGTAGAGAATGGGAGGGAAATTTTCATAGTGAGCAATTGCGTCAGAAAGAATCACACCTTTTTCCACTTGTTTATTCACCTCTTTAAGCTGGCCACGATAAACTGCGCTATCAATGGCTGAAGCCACAATGTCTAAAGCTTCCAACAAAGAAACACCAGCTCCCAAGAGCAAAGATAAGGTACGAGTAAAATCGGTCAAAACAATTTTTTGCTTGAGCACACCAATAATTGGCATACGTAAGAAAAAACCATCAATAGATTTTTCACCTTGTGGCGTTTTTTTCCAAGCTCGAAGCACAGCAAAAACCCCCAAAGCAATTAATAAAACCACCCACCAAGAATTAACAAAAAATCCAGAAATATTCATCAAAACTTTGGTTGCAGCTGGCAAATCCGCCCCAAAATCCTCATACATTTCGGTTAACTTAGGAATCACCGCCACCATCATTACAATCGCCACCGCCACCATGGCTAAAATGATAATAATTGGATAAACCATGGCACCCCTAGTTTTGGCACGAAAATCTTTTTCCTTTTCCATAGTGATGGCCAAGCGCTCTAAAACCTCGTCCAGAACACCACCCACTTCGCCAGCTTTGACCAACTGCACGTAAATTCTAGAGAAGTTTTCCTTATATTTTTCCAAAGCAACGGAGAAACTCAAACCACCTTCCACATCTTTGAGTAAATTGCCAGTTAATTTGGCCATTTCAGATTTACCTTGCTCTTCCAAAATAGACAAGGCCGTCGCTAGAGGCAAACCGGCATTAATCATCGTTGCCAATTGACGAGTAAAATTAACCAATTCTTCAAATTTGACTTTATTTTTGGCTAAACCAGTCAGGATACCATCCTGTTGGCCAAGAGGAGTAACGTCAATTACAAATAAATCCCTACCCATAAGGGTTGAAACAGCTTGAGCTTTGGAAGCAGCTTCCACTTTGCCTTTAATGTTTTCGCCTTGCTTGTTTTTGACTAAATACTTAAAAATTGGCATAGCTAATTACCCATCAATCTGATCAGCTCATTGGGTCTAAATGATCTGGAAAGAGCAGTCTCTTTGCTAATCACTTTTTGGTTAAGCAGATCAAGTAAATGATTTTCCATCAGCATCATACCTGAACCAGAGGAAGTTTGGATAACACCATCAATCTGAAAAACTTTCTTTTCACGAATTAAGTTGGCTACAGCTGGCGTATTCAACATTATTTCTACCGCCGCAATGCGCCCGCCATGAATTTTAGGCACTAGACGCTGTGAAATAACTGCATTTAGAACTGTAGAAAGCTGCTGACGAACTTGAGCCTGCTGGTGAGAGGGGAAAACATCGACAATACGGTCAATCGTCTGCGAGGCAGTATTGGTGTGTAAAGTCGCAAAAACTAAGTGTCCAGTTTCAGCCAAAGTCAGAGTCAAAGAGATCGTTTCGAAGTCACGCATTTCACCAACCAAAACCACATCTGGATCACTACGTAGGGCAGAGCGCAAGGCCGCTTGCCAAGCCTTGGTGTCCTTACCTACTTCACGTTGAGAAATCACACTTTTGGCTGATTTATAAACAAACTCCACTGGATCTTCTATAGTTAAAATATGGCGACTTTCACTTTGATTGATCTCATCAATAATCGCTGCTAGAGAAGTTGATTTACCCTCACCGGTTGGACCGGTGAAAAGCACTAGGCCTTGATTATAACGAGAAAAGCTGTGAAAAATTTTGGGCAGACCCAATTCATCGACGCTACGAATTGTATCTGGAATCAGACGAAAAGCCGCGGCAAAACTCTCCATTTGGCGATAAACGTTAACTCTAAATCTGCCTTTATTACCAAACTGATAAGCCAAATCAATTTCTTTCTCATTTTCTAAATGCTGTTTCTGATCTGGAGATAAGATTGGGAAAATCAGAGCCTCGGCTTGTTCTTTATTTAAAACTTGTGGACCAGCTGGGAAACTTAAAACACCATTAATTCTCACCGACAAAGGGGAACCGGCCACTAGATGAATGTCAGAGCCTTGATTATCAATGGTAAATTGTAATAAATCCTGAATTTGCATGATTTAAACTTATTTGACCTCTGCGACACGCAATACTTCTTCTATAGTAGTCAATCCTTCTAAAGCCTTAATGTATCCATCTTGTTTCATCAACATCATCCCTTGCTTGAGAGCAGTTGACTCTAGTTCTGACTCTGGACTACGCTTCATGATTAAAGCAGAAATTTCTGGACTGATTTCCATTACTTCAAAAATTGCCACCCGACCCTTATATTCTGGTTCGTTATTGGGACGCTCTTCCTTTGGTCTAAAAAGAGTAATGTTGTTTGGATCCTTGTTATTTTCTTTGCAAAAAGCCTCAAAAAGAGGGCCTAAAACCTCCTTGATATTGTCAATCACCGCTTGCTCTGGCTTATATTCTTCACGGTACTTAGGATTGATGCGACGCACCACTCTTTGACCCAAAGTTAAAAGCATGGATGAAGAGAGTAGAAAAGGCTCAGCTCCCATATCCAAAAGACGAGGTAAAGCACCGGCCGCGCTATTGGTGTGCAGAGTGGAGAAAACCAAATGACCTGTCAGCGAAGCTTGTAGCGCCAAGTCAGCCGTTTCGTTGTCACGAATTTCTCCCACCATGATTACATCTGGATCCTGACGCAAAAAAGAGCGCAGTCCAGAAGCAAAGGTTAAACCTGCTTTAGGATTGGTCTGAACCTGACTAACTCCAGGGATTTGATACTCAACTGGATCTTCCAAAGTCATAATATTGACCCCCACACTATTGATCATGTGCAAAATAGAATAAAGAGTCGTGGTCTTACCTGAACCAGTTGGACCAGTGATCAAAACAATACCATGAGGAATTTTAATACTGTTTAAAACCCGACTCAGAGCTAAACCGCGTAAACCCAAATCCTGCAAAGAAGGTACAGCAGTATTTTTCTCCAAAAGTCTCATCACAATTTTTTCACCATGAACTGTTGGTAGAGTGGAAATACGCAAATCCACTTCTTTGCCAGAAGAAACATAG
>DYGL01000028.1 GCA_020724725.1 Candidatus Microgenomatus sp.
CACCAACTACCTGATAGGGCGTAGGCCTCTCCTCAAGCGCATTGCTGCTTTGATCTTGCGATCACATGCGGCATTACCCCACCTTTCGGTGGGCTATTCCCCACTTGAGGGTAAGTTCCTACGTATTACTCACCCGTCTGCCACTCGTATTCCCCGAAGGGAATTTACCGTTCGACTTGCATGCTTAAGGCACACCGCCAGCATTCATCCTGAGCCAGGATCAAACTCTTAAAAAAAGTTTGATTAGCTCTATAAAAAACTAATTTGATTTACTTAAAAAATTGACGGACTTTTCCTAAAAAGGAAAAATCCTTGCACACTTTCTATCACTATAATTATTTCCAATTGGCTGTTTACTTGTTAAAGATCATTATTGGTCCAGCAAACAAAAAAAAGAAAGAAAACTTTCTTGCTTTCTGTACTTCCTCTAGACGCTGAAGAATTCTATTCTATAAGAATAAAATTGTGAAGTGGGAGTTATTTTAAGGGTAAGTTTATTAAAAGACAATAGTCAATCTGAGGGAATTATTCTATACTTAATTTTGCTTTTATTATGCCTGCCATTAAATACGCAGTTTTATTGACGATGACTGTTCTTGGAGCCTATCTTTACCTGCAGGTTCCATGGCTGAGTCGCTATGCGCTTCAAGCTTTTGCCTTGGTGAGTGCCTTTTATTTGATTCTACAAAAAAGACAACGTGGTCGCTTTTATTTGATTTTGCCAGAGAATTCATCAGCCAACTTGGCTTTGTTGAATTTTGCTTTTTTATTGTTGACCGGAGCCAGCGGCTCACTTAATTCTCCTTTTTTTGCTTTAACCTTCATTCAACTCTTTTTTTTGGCTTTGGCAGCACCAGGTAGAATCGCCTTATTAACAGCTTTGGAGGTGGCAGTTTTTCACTTTAGTTTGAGTATTGCAGTTAGTAGTGAATTTAGATTGACGATGGCAGAGATTTCCAATTTATTGGCCTTACCAGTCGTAATGGTTTTTTACTTATTTGCAAAAAATCAGTATGAGCGGGTTTATCGCAATTCTTTGCTTGCTGATGCTGAAGCTAGAGAATTACTTAGAGCCAAAAGTGACGATGCCGCTGTAGCGGAATTTATTTCATCCTTAATTAATAGGCGTTTGCCAATGTTAGAGTTTTTACTTAGCTTTCCAGAAAAAAATAAAACAGCAATAGAAGGAGAAGTTAAAATTCTCAAGCAAGATTTAAATTTATTGGTTAAACAAATTGACCAAAAAGAAAAAACCATTATAGAAGAAGTAGAAATTGAAATCAGACAAAATGAAAAAGATCTCAATTAAGATTGTTTACACTGTCTTGTTTGTTGTTTGTTTTACTTTGTTTTTTGCTGGTGAAGCTTTGGCCGATAACATGGAATCTCAGTCTTACAAAATTCAATTTGGTAATTTCAATATGTCAGCTGGTAAAAGAACTGGTGACTCCTATCTGCTTTCTGACACCATGGGTGGCCTGGCGGTGGGTCCTTACGGTCAATATGGAAGCAGTGACTACTTTATCGGCAGCGGTTTTCAATACATTTATCAGATTGACTACTTTGTTTTTAATATTTCCAAATTAAACATTGAGTTGGGTGAGCTTTTTGCTGGTAGTTTTAAGACTGACTCACATACCTTAAACATCACAACTAATGGAGCCAGTGGCTACAGTGTCTATGCTTTTGAAAATCATCCTCTCAAAGTAGTTTCTGGAACGGAAATAATTCCCGATACTACTTGTGATGCTAGTGATTGTGATGAAACAGTGGCTGCACCATGGACAAATCCCAACCAGGCTGGTTTTGGTTTTAATGTGAGTGGTGATGATGCTGCAACAGATTTTTTTAATAGTAATTATTTTCGCCAGTTCGCCAATAATGAGGCTAGCGAAAGCATGCAGGAAATCATGGGCTCAACCAATGTTGCTCTGGATCGCACTGCGACTGTAACTTACAAGGCCTCAATGCCAGGTTCTCAGGCTGCAGGTAATTATCAAACAAGTATTGTTTTTGTGGCGGTGCCAGGTTATTAGAAATATGTCTAAGCTTGTACTTTTAATTTTATTTACTTTGAGTTTGGCTTTTTCGCCAAAAATGGTCCAAGCTGCCTCAGCTTTGGATCTTAAAGTTTATCCACCAGTGGCTTATTTATCAGTCAAGGCTGGGGCTGGCATTAATCATCAAGTTAAATTGAAAAATGAAGGCTTATATACTCTAGAAATTACACCAGCTCTGGTTGATTTTCATACTGATGAAAAGCTTGGCAAAGTGATTCTTGAGCAAAAAAGTGATTTTGCTTACCTGAATTTGGATGGAGATAGTAATAAATGGGGTAAGAGTTTTACCATTAAGCCTGGTCAAGAATTGGCGCTTAATTTTGTGATAGCTATGCCTTCAGAGGCACAATATGAAGAACGTTATTTGTCGATTTTATTTCAGGCAAGACAACTTTCTTTTGCTAGTGCTGCTGCCAAAGATACTTTGATTTCAGCTGTGGTGGCTAGCAATGTGGTTTTATTAATTGACAGTGATGGACAAAATCGTGGTGAGCTCACTATTGAACAATTTTTTCTACCCAAAGTAGTAGATAGTTTTATGGGTTTTAATTTTTCAGCTTTGGTCAAAAACATCGGCTTTAATGCAACTCCAATTACTGGTCACATTAAAATTAGCCATTGGCCAAACCAAGAAGTGGAAGTTTATCAGCTTTATCCAGATATGGTTTTGGTAGGCAATAAGCGATTAGTACGAGCGATGTCTGAGGCAGATTTGAAAGCCTTGGAACTTTTGGTTAAAAGCGAAGATGTAAAAGTCGCAGCCGGAGAAGATTTCGTCGCGCAAAAAGAACAATTTATCAATGAAAAATTGCGTTCCAACTTTTTTTATAAAAAAAGCTTTTTAATTGGTGCTTATGATCTGGAATTGAAAGTTGGCGACGACGTTTTGCAAAAAAGAGTGATAGCTCTACCTTTTTCTTTGTTATTTATTGCTTTACTCTTGCCTTTTTTATCATGGGTGGCCAGCGTTTTGAGCAAATCTTTGAAAAAATAATCGAATCCCTGTTGACTTAGATAGTCAGGACGGTTTATCCTTAAATAATGACTAGAAATTCGCGAAAATATTTGTTTTTATTTGCTTTGATTTTTTTAACTTTTTTGGCCGCCAAAAATCATTTAGTTAGATCTGGTGAATTTACCAATGCTTCGGCTACTTTGAACAATGCTAGATTGTCTTTTAAGAGCGCTTTAGAAGGTGCGCAAACTACAGGTTCCTCATTGGTAACTATAGATACCACTAATTACCCTTCTGTTTCTGTTTTGCAATTACAAAACCGCGACACTGTTTTGATTAATGACACTGAATACACTGTTGGAACTACTATAGATGATGGTAGCGATAATACTTTTAACTTGACTGCTGGTTTGGATGCTAGTGATGTTGGTGATGATTTGGGAGTTTATGCTAGTCAGTCGGCGACTTTAACTGTGCGTCTTACTACTATTAGTGCTTTGGAAGCTGGTAATTTTCGCATTTTAGTGCCAGCCGCTGCTGCAGATGGCACTGATAATGATGGTTACCCTGATGAAGGTGGTTTTGAGTTTGGTGATACTACTACAGGTGGTACTGAAGCCTCTATTACTTGTCCAGCTGATCCAGGTACTTATGGTACTTTTACTCCCACCAGCACTGCAGCTCAAACTGCTAGCGAGACAATAGATGGCATCAATTATCATGTTTTTGAGTGTGCTTACACTGGTGTAGGCGCAGTTGGCACGGTTTTTGATGGCACTACTGCAGATGCTTTCGTAATTTCTGATTTAATCAATCCTGCGCCTAGAGACAGTGGCGATGTGCACACTCTCGGTCAAGCTGACACTTATTCAGTGATTATTCAGCACCGTGATGCCAGTGACACCATAATTGATCAGACGGTGACTAAGGTAGGAGTAGTAGACGCAGTCAAGGTTTCGGCCTCAATTGCTCCTCAACTGACTTTTACTGTGGCTGGAGTTAATTCTGGTACTTCAGTTTGTGGTATTACAACTGACGTGACCACCACTGCTCTCACTGTGCCTTTTGGCGCTTTGACCATTAGTTCTTTTGTTGATGCTGCTCAAAGATTGACTGTGACCACCAACGCTATCGGTGGTTACTCTGTAACTGCAGCTGAGAATGATCAGGTTGGGCGTGGTGCCAATGCTTGTGCTGGTGATGGTTCAGCGAGTATTACTTGTATCGTAGATGCAAGTGTGACTGGCGCAACTCACACTACTTCTGCTGATTGGACTGATGCTTCTAATGACCCTGGTTTTGGCTATAGTTTACATCCAGTGACCGGCGGTTTAACAGCGGCCTTTACCTACAATGAAAGTGCTAGAACTTTTTCAGCCAAGCAATTTGCTGATTTAGCTGCTAGTGAAGCTGTGCAAACTATTTATAGTAGATCGACGGTAGCTTCAAGCGATGTAGTTGATGTTTGTTATCGTATTGCTCCAGATGCAACCAATGCTGCAGGTGATTACGAGAACTATCTAGTTTATACAGCTTCAGCAACATTTTAGTTAAAATTATGAAATTACTCTGCCCTATGAAAAATCTTAAAAACCTGTTCTTTGTTTTTTTCTTCATGCTGGTTTCTCTTGACCAAGCTTTAGCGGCCTCCTCGATGTCTCTTACTGCAACTCCAGTGCGTTTGGGCGATGATTTTAGCATTCGCCTTAATCCTGGTGAAAAAAAGCAAGTTCAACTCAAAGTACGCAATGGTTCGGTAGAGACAATTGTTTTGGAAAGTGCTGCTACAGATTTTATCGTTGCAGAGGATGGTTTTACTCCAGTTGCAATTGAATCTACTGAAGCTGACAATCGTTGGAGTTTGGCTTCTTGGTTGACTTTAGCTCCAGCGCAGCACAAATTGGCTAGTGAAGAAGTGGCTACTGTTAATGTTTTAATCGAAGTGCCAGATAATGCTTTGCCTGGTGGTCATTACGCAATGATTCACCATCGTCCAGTGAATGCTGCAGAGGCAGAAACGGGTTCTGGTTCTGGTATTTCCCAAAGAGTTGGCACTTTGCTTTATGTAATCGTTAATGGGCCGATTAACGAAGAAGCATACATTAGCCAATTTAATTGGCCGAAATTTTTGGAAAATGGTCCAGTAGATTTTACTTTGAACATCGAGAATCAATCTGATATTCACATCAACACAAAACCAGTGGTCAAGGTTTACAACATGTTTGGCAAGCAAGTGGCTAATTTGGAAACTGAAGCCAAGAATATTTTCCCCAAAAGTGAAAGAGACTTTGCAGGTACTTGGAGTAAGGTCTGGGGCCTTGGTTACTATAAAGCAGTAGCAGAGGCGAGCTATGGCAGTCAAGGCCAAGTAATGACGGCAACTGCTGGTTTATTTATGATCCCAGTCAAACTAATTTTGGCCATCTTGATCGTTTTGATGATTGTCGCCATCATAGTGATTTCAATCAAGAAGCGTAAGAATTCTAGCTCACTAGGTTTAAGCTCAACTGAAGAAAAAACCGATGAGGAGCCAAATGATACTTCTAAAGAGCTTTAAAAAACTCTTCTTTTTACTTTTTTGTCTACTTTTTGCTTCTTTTTATGGCGTGGTTTTGGCTAGCGAAGTCAATGTTTCAGCCACAATCCCAGACACAACTTATCCGTCTGTGCCAATCTTGATTGAGCCAAGCGATGGTTCTTTACTTGGTGATAATACTCCTAGCTTTAAATGGTATGAAGCAACTGACAATATGGGCCTATCACACTATGCTTTTTACCTTAATGGTAATATTTATTACAACAATCTTCCTTTAACCAATCTAGAAACCAGTCTTTTTACTTTAGATTATGATTCTTTAAATGGAATTTACACCCTGACTCCAAAAAATTCTTTAAGTGATAATTCCTACACTTGGAAAATAGTGGCTGTTGATTATGCAGATCTTGCTTCATCTTCTGATACTTGGGATTTTAGAATTGATACTTTGGCTCCCAATTTCACTTTAACTAAAATTGGCGACACCAGTGTAAATATTTCTGCCGGTTCAGTTGTTTCTAGTACGCCGGTGATTATTTTTAAAGATGATGCTACTGCTAACGAGCCAACCTTAATTGCCAGCGGTGAGCCAAATAGTAGCGTCAAACTAACAGTGATAGTTCCAGGTGATACTGACAAAATTTACACCACCAATATTGACGGTAACGGTTATTATGAAATCAAACTTGGCATTTTACCGAGAGATACAGATATTCGCTTAGATTTTATTATTACAGATCAAATTGGCCATATTAGTGTATTGGAGAAAGTATATTTTCGCATTCAGCTTCAGTATTGGCCAACTACTTCGCCTACTTCGACACCCACAACTAGTCCCACCACAGCACCGAGTTTAACTCCTAGTCCTAGTGTTAGTCTAAGCATTAAGCCTAGTGGTAGTTTGACCCCTAGTCCCACTCTAACTCCAACACTAAGTTTGGCTCCATCAGGCATTATTCCAATCATTCCTCCAAAAGAAATCATTCATGAGGCTGGTGATGAATTAATTGAGCTTTTGCCAGAGCCAACTGCCAATGCAGTTCGAGATTTTTTAAATTCAGCTTTGTGGAAAAAATTATCTCTATTTTTAGCTTTATTGCTTTTACTTGTGTTTTATTTATTTGCTTTTTTGTTGCTTCTAAGCAAGTTTGTAGGAGATTTTTCTCTAACTTTGCTCAAAAAGATTTTTATTTTACTCTTCCCTACTTTATATCAAGCCAAGAAAAATTTAGTTTTTGAGTATCGAGACACTTTAGCTAGCCCTTTGGTTAAAGTTGAATTGTTAGATCAAGATGAGCAAGTTATTGATTTGGCTATAAGTAATTTACAAGGCAATTTCAATGACCTGAATTACCCCTTGGATAAGGATTGGAGGTTAAGAGTTAAGGATTCTAATTTTTATTATCCAATTGGCGACGAAAAACCAAAACAATTAGAGTTTTGGCATTTTTATCAGGGCCAAGTTTTTAACGCAGACAATTATCATGGACAGTCAGTTGTTATTCCTACTCTTAGAGCCGCTGGACAGGACAATTTGCCAATTCTAGAGCGTTTTCGTATTTACATGCTTTATTTGCTTGATTACCCGAACTGGTTCGCTGGTGCTCTAGTTTTGTTTTGTTTATTGTTTGTTTTTCGTTACTTTAGCATTTATAACTTAATTGCTCTGCTTTTTTGTCTTTTAATGTTTGCTTTTAGATTAAAAACTGCCTCAAGTGGAGAAAAACAGTTGATATTAAACACTGAACTCTCTGGAGCGAGCCAATTTTCTGACAATTTGGTCCTCTCGTTTTTTGACAAAATCACCAATTCCAGCAGATCTTTGGTTATGCCTTTTGAATTTTCTCGCTCCAAGCCTTTGCGTCATGATTTTAGTAAACCCGTACTAACGGTTTTTGCAAGGAAAATAGCTTTAAAGAAAGACAACCTAGTGGTTGGTAGTGAACAAATTTCTCTTTTCCAAAAGAAGGAAGAAATTACATTGCAAGTAGAGAGAATTTAGACTTTGTTGTGTATAATATGCTCCCATGCAAAAAGCCTCACTTGAATATTTTAATTTCAAGAAAAGAAACTACAAAAAATTGCGTTCTATTCTGGTCACCGGAACCAAGGGCAAGACTTCCACTTCCTTAATGCTTAATCATATTTTTGACTTTGCAGGTCAGATCACTTTATATGTTAGTACCTCTGGTGTTTATCAAAATAAAAAATTGATTACTGATTATCAAAGTTCAATTCGCCAATTAGGTTTGGCGCCAACAGTAATGCCAGGTAGATATGTTTACCAATTTTTGAAAGATGGTTTTAAGCCAGAAGATTTTACTGCCGTTTTGGAAAGCTCTCTGAGTTGTGGAGCGCTTAGCACTGGTCTTTATGAGCATAAAGTTGGCGCTCTTTTAAACATTTATTCTGATCATATTGGAGATGGAATGGTTAATAATCGTAAAGAACTTTATGAAATGAAGTCTTTTATTTTCCGTAGTTTGGCAAAAAGGGGTCATTATGTGGCTAATTTGGATAATGATCTTTCCAAAAAAAGCCTTAGCGAGCCAGTTTTAATTGAGAAAGAAATTCGCGCCATTGCCTTTACCACCAAGAAAATCAGCCATAAACAGGCTGAAAAAATCAAAGAAAAATTTGCTTTAAAAGATGTTTTTTACACCAAAGATGATGATGTTTATTCTCTCAAAAGAGGTTT
>DYGL01000003.1 GCA_020724725.1 Candidatus Microgenomatus sp.
AGTTCATTTTGCGCCACAGCAAAACCGCGATTGGACGAAGCACCAAAGCGTTGATTGACTTGATTGACTAGTAAAACAATGCGTAATTTTTTGTATTTTCCCAGATAATAATCTGCTGCAAATTCACTAAATTCTTGTTGTTTGATTTGAAATTTTTTCTCAAACCAAGCAATAGTGTCATCTTCTGGGCCGCTAGCATCATCGACCACAATTAGCTCATCGCCATCACGCATACAGTCCAAAACCGCTTGCAGATTCTTTTCATAAAGATGAACTCCTTTGTAACTGGGAATAACGATTGAAACATTTGGCATTAATTATTGACCATTTCTAAGAGTATTTTTTTAAATTTCTCTTTGGAGAAAATCTGGCTTCTTTGTTTGGCTAACTCAGCTAACTTTTCTCGTGTTGTTTTATTTTTAATCAATTCTAAAGTTTTGACAAGACAATCATCTTCATCATTCCACAAGCATTCAAGTAAAACTCTACCCAGAATTTCTTTCTGACCACCCTTATTGATCACCACTGGCACAGCACCAGCTGCCATGGCCTCCAGAGTAGAAATGCCAAAGTGCTCGGCTTTTTCTGGATTGATTTTTTCGTCTACTTCAAAACCAGAAGCATGCCAATAAATTGAAGCTTGCTGATAAAGTTTGATGAGCTCATCACGCTTGGCATCATGAATAATTTTGATTGGTAAATTTTGACTCGCTTTTTTGACCTCTTTGGCGAATTCCTCATCCTCTTTTTTGCCAAGTAAAATTAATTGCCAGTTTTGCAAACTTTTAGGATCTAGAGTTCGCAAATCTTTGAAAAATTTAATTAAAATATCCTGACGTTTACTGTGCAACTGACAAAAAAATCTTCCTACTGACAAGATAATTTTTTGTTTGCTTGTTTTATTTTGAACAAATTCTTGTTGATCAACATAAGGTTGGTGGACAAAATCGATTTTGGTTTGCCAAAATTTTTCAACATATTTTTTGGTAAATTCTGAATTAGTATTCTTAATTTGCCAGTTAGCTAATTTCAATTTTTCCAGATAAGAAGATTTGTTCAAAGGCAAGGGAATTTGAATATGAAGAATATTTTTGTTGGCCAATGAGAAAAAAAGACTGCCGTCTGTTTGATAATAAAGCACATCGAATTGTGCTGTCCAGAAAATTTTTTTCAAAAAATTGGCCTTGGTAAAAATTGGACTAGCAACAAATTTAATTCCAACTAAAGAGTAATTGAGAAATTCTTCATATTTTTTTCTGATTGCTTCAATTTCGACTTCATCTAATGGCTCTAAGCTACTAATAGACATTGAAACCTCATGACCTTCTTCTTGGAGAATTTTGGCACAATCAAAAAGATATTTTTCACCGCCACCAGTATGTTTTGGAAGGTAGGGAGAGTAGAAGGCAACCTTCATAATTTAATTTTACCCTCTCGCTGCCACAAATTCTTAATTTCTTGTTCTTCTTTGTCGTATTTACTTTTTAAACTAGGTTTTTGTTGTAGTTCCCAAACCTGAATATAAACCATCATGCGATTCATACCTTGTACTAAAGCTTCAATTAAGCCAGGCATGCCGTCTTTGTAACCCTGATTTCTTATCGCTCGACGATAAAATTCCATCACTCCTTTGCGAATGATTGTTAGAAAGTTAACTTTTTTGACCAAAGCAGCGGCCAAAGCGCTAGCTTCTTTGATTGTCCACTGAGCACTTTTATATAAGTTGTCTTGAGTGTTGCGGTGAGTGAGATGTATCATCTCATGTTGTAGTTGATGAGCTTGACCCTTAAAAATAGGGCTCTCGTGAATGTCTCCCTCCCAAGACAGTAAGCTGTCTTTTTGAAAAACTCTAGTTACCAAATCATTCTGCCAATTTCCAAATTTAAAACGCTGACCATAGCAAACATTACTGCGACGAATGGTCATGGCTTGGCAGTCATTTTGCTCGATATGAAGCAGAATCTCTTTAGCTAGAGCTGGAGTAACTCTTTCGTCAGCATCTACATAAAATAGCCATTCCGTCTCGACTAGACTATGTCCTTTCTCTCTCAATTTGGCAAAGGATTCATGAGCAAAATTAACGACCTTGCAGTTGTAGTTTTCGGCAATTTTAATGGTTTGATCGGTTGAACCGGTATCTAGAACAATAATTTTTTCGCAAAAAGATAAAGTTTCCAAGCAAGCTTGAATCATTTTTTCTTCATTTTTGCTAATAATAATGGCAGTTAGATTTGATTGCATATTTTAGATAAAGGCTTGTTTACCCATACGACCAATAAAAACATCAAAAACAGCTTTACGTTCACTTTTGTTGCCTCTCATTAAGATGTTAAAAGCCAAGTGTAAGGCGGTTAGTTTGCTACGCAAGGGAGCATACCTCATCGCTAAAAATAGTCTGTTTCTGGTTTGATAATATTGTTGTAGCGGTGAGCCAGCTCCACCAGTTGAACGACCAATTTTATGATAGACCACGGAGCTTGGACAATACATGACTTTAAGACCAGCTTCCCGCACTCTCAAACTATAGTCAACATCTTCACTATAAAGAAAAAAGCGATCGTCTAGAGGGCCTACCCTTTCAATTACTTCTCTACTGATCATCATTACACAACCAGTCGCAAAATCAGTTTCTTTTTCCTCTTCAAATTGACCGCGATCCACTTCATCTATGCCAATGTGATAAGAAAGTAAGTTGGTCCAGTCTACCTCTCCACCAACATACCAGATAACTTTGCCTTTCTCTTGTTCACTATAAGAATTTTCAAAGTATTCGTAATTTTTATAGAAATAAATTTTGGAAGCAGCTAAACCAATTTTTGGATCACGTTTCATCATTTTGTAGAGCTCTTGTAAGAAATCCTTGGTGACGATAGTGTCAGAATTGAGTAGCAAATAATAATCGCTGTCATAATGGTCAATAGCGTGCTGAATGCCTAAATTATTGCCACCTGAAAAACCAAGATTGCTTTCACTGCGTAAAAGATCGACTTTGGTATTTTTTTTGAGAAAAGGCTTGGTAAATGTCAATAAATCTTTAGAACCATTGTCGACTACTACAATTCGGTAATCGAAACCAAGGTGCTCAATTTGACTTAGAGAATCTATGGTAGCTTTAGTGTCATCTGGAGTGTTGTAGTTAACAATGATAATTGAAATGTGATTTTTCATAGATTAAATTTTCTTTTGCAAAATGCCAGAAACTTAGCCAAACCCTTCTTTTCTTTAATTTCCAAACCTCTTACCCAGTAGTTTAACTCTTTTTGGAAATGACGCAAATCTTTGAGTAATTCGCTCGTTTGGTTTTTTTCTAAACTTTTTTGATTTTCTAAGCGGTCAAAAATCTTCATTTGGACGGTCATTTGATAAACAGCTTGCATTAAGCTTAGGTACAAGCCTCTAACTCCATCTTTATAACCTTCTTTGGCAAAAAATCTGCGCAAAAAATCATCGCTAAAAACTTGCAAAAGACTTGACTCTGAAATAGAAAAATATTTTTGTTTAGCTTTTTGCAGCGCTTCAATGTCGGTATATCGATCAAAACGCGCTAAATAATCTTTAGTATCCACATAGTTGTGATGCAAAAGAGCCAAGTTTTCTTTTGCTGGTAAAACTTGGGCTTTGTAGCCATTTTCAATCACTGGCTGAGCATGAATTTGCTCGCCCCAACTTACCAAGCCGTTTTTAAAAAAGCGCAGTTGATAATCTGGCCACCAACCTGTGTGTTGCATCCAATATCCGCTAAAAATATTTTTACGAGGCAAATAATAAACATCTCCTAGATCTTTTTGATCAATTCTTTGCAATTCTTTGGCTAGGCTAGGCACTACTTCTTCATCAGCATCCAAAACTAAAATCCAATCTTTAGTCGCCTGAGCTAAAGCAAATTTACGCACTGGTTCGACAAAAAGAGAATCTTCTTTGTAGTCAAGAATTTTGGAGCAATATTTGCTAGCCTTTTCTTTGGTCTGATCAGTGCTTTTGATATCTACCAGAATCACCTCATCAGCAAATTGAACAGAACTTAAAGTTTTGACGATGGTGGATGCTGAGTTTTTGGCAATCACTACTGCTGAAATTGACATAAAGAGCCATTTCTTGGTTTCGTTAGAGATGTATTGATAGTATGATAGCAGTTGTCATGAAAAAACTTAAGTCTCTATCGATTTTTTTTCCTGTTTTTAATGAAGAGGCTAATTTAGAAGTTTTGCTAAATCAAGCTTTACGCATCACTCCAGAACTTGCCAAACAATACGAGTTGCTAATCATAAATGATGGCAGCACCGACGATAGCCTTAAAATTGCCCAAAAAATAGCAAAAAAACATCCAGAAGTTAGGGTTATTTCTCATCCGAACAATTTGGGTTATGGCGAAGTGCTCAAAACCGGCATCAAACAAAGTCAGTGTGAATGGATTTTTTGGACTGATAGCGATTTGCAGTTTGATTTGGCCGAACTTGCCAATTTAATCAAAGAAAGTCAAAAGCACCAAGCAATCATTGGCTATCGCAAAAAAAGAGTAGAAGGAATTTTTAGACATTTTAATGCCAATTTATTCAAACTCTACATTGATCTGCTTTTCAGAATTCAGGTTAAAGATATTGATTGCGCCTTCAAACTTTTTAGGGCTGATTTACTAAAAAAATTGAAATTAAGTTCTGGTAGTGCCTTTACTAGCGCTGAGATTCTCTACTTGCTCAAGAAAAAAGGAATCAAATTTAAAGAAATTCCCGTTACTCATTATCCTCGACTCTATGGTCAAGCTACTGGCGCCAATTTTAGTGTTATTGCCAAAGCTTGTTTAGAGGCTTTGACTACCTATTTAAAGATTAAGCTTTCTTCTCTAAAATCTAAGGCAAGCTCATGATTAAGAAATTTTTAACCACTTTTTTTCTGTTTTTAATTTTTTTAGCTAGCAGCTATTCTCTTTTGCATCGTGGTTTTTTTCATGTTCATGATTTTACTCATGCTGCCAGAATTGCTGAAATGGCTAGAGCTTTAGTCGATGGCCAACTACCAGTGAGATGGAGTGAAAATTTTGGTTTTGGTTTTGGCATGCCTTTGTTTAATTTTTATGCCCCACTGCCATATTTTGTGGGAGCCATTTTTTTACAAATGGGTTTCTCAGTCGTCACTAGTCTTAAATTGCTTTACTTTCTAAGTAATTTCTTAACTATGTGGGGAGCTTATTTGCTAGGTAAAAGACTTTTTGGTCGAGGCGGAGCCTTAATTTTATCTGCAGCTTACACCCTAGCTCCTTACAGAGCGGTCAATCTTTTTGTGAGAGGTGCTTTGAGCGAAGCATGGGCTATGGCATTTTTACCCTTTGTTTTGTGGGGCATTATTTCTTTTATTCAAACTAAGCAAAGAAAATATCTTTTAGTCTTGCTTCTGAGCTTGGCGGCGATTGTTCTTTCCCATAATTTAACAGCTTTAATGTTTATTCCACTGAGCGCTTTGTTTGTTTTTCTATATTTGCTCAGAGAAAAGCAAATCAAATTACTTTGGCAGTTTATTCTTATTTATTTTCTAGCCTTTGCTTTAACTGCTTTTTACATCTTGCCAGCCTTATTTGAAAAGAATCTAACGATGATTGAGCAAATTTTCTCTGGTTATTTCCATTACAGCAATCATTTTTTGTATATTCGTCAATTTTTTCAAAATAATTGGCAATATGGTGGTTCAGCTTGGGGGCCAGACGATGGTATCTCTTTCTTTTTAGGACAGGGCCAGCTTTTGGGTTTGTTGGGTCTTGCTTACTTAAGTATTAAAGTGTTGTGGCAAAAAGCTAGAATTTTTACTCAGAGCAAAGCATTTTTTTTCTTGGCATTTTTTTCTTTAGCAAGCATTCTGGCTTTGTTTTTAAGCTTACAAAGAAGTTTACCAATTTGGGAACAACTTAAATTTTTACAATACATGCAATTTCCTTGGAGATTTCTGACGGTTGCTACTTTTTTTATTGCTCTTTTAATTGGTGCTTCCAGCTATTTAATCAGAAATAATTATTATCGTTATACTTATTCTTTCTTGCTACTAATTGTGCTTTTTTTCAATTTGACTTTCTTTAGACCAAAAGAGTATTTGGATGATGCAAACAGCTTATATTATGAAGATGCTTCTAGAATTAGCTCAGAAATGAGTGAGATTCTACCAGATTATATTCCTGCTCAGATGCCTTCACTCAAGCTCTTAAAAAATCAAGCTAGTGCATTGCCTAAATTTTGGTTAGACGATCAAAAAAATAATGACAAATTAGAACTAATGTTTGCTAATAGTTTTAGGCAAATGCTGGCAGTTGAGTTGAAAGAAGAGAGCTTGGTTAACTTCAAAGTTGCTTATTTTCCTGGTTGGCAAGCAGAAGTTGACGGCGAAGTTAGAGAAATCATTGTCAATCAAAGTTTAGGTAACATTCAAGTTTTAGTTCCAGCCGGCAGCCATAAAGTAGCCATCTTTTTTAGCGAAAACACTTTGGCTAGAAAAATGGGTGATGGATTGTCTATATTGGCTCTGATTGTTACTCTTTATTTTTTCTCACCTTTTGCCAAAGTAAAAGACAAGCTAGCAAACTAAAAAAGCTTAGACTGTTACCTATTATTCTAGGCCAAGTGTTCTGAGTAAATCTAGTCTTTACTTGATATTCTCCAGCATCTAATTCGTAGGCCAAACGTCCTTGAATAGTTTCATTGTCAATGTAGTTAACTTTTTGTCCATCAACTTTGGTTTCCCACCCTGGGAAATAGGCTGTCGATTCAATTATTGTTGATTTCTCTTTGAGATTCAATGAATATTCTCTGAAAGAACCATAAAACTTGCTGACTTTAATCTCACCCTGTCCAGATAGTAAAAAAACTGGTTCTTTTTTACTTTCAAAAAAGGCAAACTGAAAAGTTTTGGGCATGTTTTCCTGATTAACAGAAGTTGTGCCTGCATCAGCATCATAATCAATGATGTTTTTATGGTGATAATCAATAGGCTTAACTTGCCAAAATTGGATAATTTGTAGAATTACTACAGCTAGCAAAATATTTTTAAGTGGCTTATGAAGCTGACCAAAAATCAAAGCAGAAACTGGCAATAAAACAATTGAAAATAATAAAGCTAAGCGCCAAGGAAACTGAATGAAGCTTGCCAGAGGTAAAAGATCATAAAGAGGACGACTGGCAGATAACTGAGCGAAAAAAAGCACAAACAAAGCAATGAAAAAAACCGCATTCCCTCTACTTTTCTTTTGCAAGAAAAAAACCAAAGCCAAGATAAACAAGATCACTTGCAAAGCTCCAAGACCATAACTCATAGAGTCAACACTACCAAAATAAGAATAGCCAAAATGAATTGGCCAAGTTAAAAGTTGAGTTAGGGTTGGAAAGTGTCTGTAATAATTAATTGATAGATCAACGTCATCCAGAATAATTAAATTCTTCTCCAAAAGAGCTGGCAACCAAAACCAAAGAGCGTTTATAAAAGCCCAAACAAAAACTAAAGCTGTTTTTTTTAAATAAAAAATATTTTTCCAAGAAGTTACAATAATATAAAAAACCAACAAAAGACTGGCAAAAAAAGCAGTAATATTGTGAGATAGAAAAAGTGATGTAACTAGTAAATTCAAATAAACAAAATTCAAATCCAAAAATTTTGAATCATTTCTCATTTTTTCTAAAAAGTAAAAAATCCATGGCAAAATACTCCAAGCCATTACTTCACCAATGTTACCTCTAAAAATGATGCTAGTGTAAATATAAGGATTGAGAGCAAAAATGGTTAAGGCAAAAATCCTAGCATTTTTACCAAATTTTTTAATTCTTAAAAACGAATTTGCTCCAAGTAAAGCAAAAGAAACTGAAGTAAAAATTAGTAATTTGAAAGTTAACTCATAATGAAAGTTGAGAATGGAAAAAGGTAGAGATAAGATGTTTGCCAAAGGATAATTATAATTAAAAACCGGATATCCGTAGCCATTTACTAAATTTGGTGCTAGACGAGGCGGAACTTGTAGTTCTCTGACAGCTATCTTGTAGTTGGCAAAACGAATCAGATGATTATTTCCATCATGAGTTACTGGCACACCTTGGTGAAAAAAGTATCTAGTGCTAATTAGAGTTAAAACCAAAAAAAATAAAAAAGAATAAATTTTTTGCATAATTTAGATTTATTTAGTCACTAAAACCAAACTAGGATCACCATTTAGAAAATTAAATTTTTCTACAACAGTGAAACCATCGGGAATCTCACTTTCATAATAAATAAACTTAGCTTGTTTTTTGTTGAAATCCTTTTCTTTGTAAATGTAATCAAATGGATCTGCCAGACCAAAACTATTAATTGGATTATTTAGTAGAGCATTTTTTAATTCTCTAGTCTGCCCTATTAGTTCTGGAAAATAATAATAAACAAAAATTCTAGGTAACCAGTAACGCTCGTCAATTTCAACGCTGTAGAAATCTTTATGGTGATCTCTAAGATATTGTCCAACTTGGTTATAGCTGTAGAGCCAAGCCTCACTCGATCTTTTTGGATAATCAATAAAGTAGTCACTGTAATAAAAAACCGCATTGACTAAGAACAATACAACAATGAGTCCGAAAAACAGCCTTTTACCCATATGCCAAGCTTCATTTAAACCCCAAGCAATTAAGGTCGCCATTGGTATAAATAAATAAATTGCTCGAGAAGCGTGAGGAACCTCATAAACCATCGCTGCTGGAATAGGTGAAATCAATAAAAAAGCCAAGAGTAGTTGTGAAATTTTACTTTTCCAATTTCTAATCATTATAAAAAGACCTAAATAATAAAAAGGCAAACTAACTAAAAGAAATTCACCAAAGTAACCTGAGTGTTGGCGCAAGTTAGAGTCTCCTTTTAGAAATAAAAAATTAGGACTGAAATGAGTCAACATGTTATGAATAAAGTCTCTCAAAGCTAAAAGATGACGATGATAAACCAATTTAGAATAAAGATTTGAACCGTATGTTTCCAAGTATTGACTGGATTCAGCAATTACTCTTTGACGACGAATTAAGTTGTCATTGTTGAGACGATAATCTTGACTTCTTTCGTAATAAGGAGAGTTCAACATTGGCAACATGCTTAAAACAAAAACTATGATTGATGAGAACAGCCAAGCTTTCTTGTTTTTTATTTTTGCAAAGAAAATCAAGACTAGAGCCACAAAAAGTAAAGGCACAATGATTCTTAAAGAATAGTAAGAATAAACAGCGAGCACAGCAAAAAAAGTGCTAATTAAAAAGTAAAAATTTTTGTGCTTGAGAGCTTTGAGAAAAAATAAAATTGCTAGCAACAAGAAACTAACCGAAAAGCTAGATTCAAAAGCAATACGAGCAAAATGGGTAGACCAAGGAGAAATCGACAAGATAAAAGCCGTCAAAATCGGCATTAATCCATATCTCTTGGCCAAAGTATGGTCAAAATTTAATAGTTCTTTGACTAAAAGGTAGCTTAAATAAATCAGCAATAAAGAAAAAATAGCTACAGGCAAACGAATAGCAAAAGGATTCATGCCTAAAAATTTAACTGACAGGCTAGTTGCCCAAATTAATACTGGAGCTTTAAAATCACCATAAGAGCCCAAAACTGGTTGAAGCCAAAACATGTTATTCATGTCTTTACCAGTTTGACTAATGCTTAAAGCATCCAAACCAATGGCAGCCTCATCCCAATACAATGATGCTGGATTATTACCTAGCTGAAAGAAGCGTAAAAAAGCTGCTAAAACAAAAATGATTACTAAAAAAAATCTTTCTTTGTTTTTATTCATATTTAATTAATCCTAATTTTTGATCTAAAATAATTTTTTCTTCGCTACTTCTATCTGCCAAACTTTTAATGAAATGATAATTTAAGAGGCGCTCTCCATAATAAAAATTAATAGCATCAGCATCCTGATACTTAATTGTAGAGAAAAAATCACTACTTGGTAGCTTCAAATACCAGGCAGTTAAAATGTATTGATATCCACCTTCATCAATTACAGCAATTTCTTGATTGGGATAATCCTTTTCTGCTTCAAAGAGCAAGTTTTTATATTCGCTAAAAAGAGAAATTGGCTGATTCTTTGGGTAACTCAAAAAATATTTATTGCAATAAATATAACTCTCTATGGCTAAAATAGAAAAGATTAAAATTAAAATAATATTTTTTTGTCTTAAAAAAAATGTGGTCAACTTATCTGTAAAAATTGCTGCTAAACAAGCAAGCATAAAAAAGAAAAACAAACTGCGAGTTGCGTGAGGACTATCTACCGTCACTACTGAAGGAGCTAAGGCAATAATTGCCAGGTATAAACAAAGTAAATTTCTTTTACGTAATTTTTTATCATTTGAAGAAATTAATAACTCTCCTAGTAAATCTATCATCATTAAAATAGCCAAAAAATAAGTTAAATAAAACAAGTGTCCAGTAGCTGGTAAGCTATGCCACGGATGAGTACCACCTTTTGTCACCAAGAAATCCAAAGAGAAGCTTTCTAAAAAGTTTTTACCAATTTCTTTTCCATAAAATAAATATTTATTAGCAAAAACTGTTCGCAAATTTTCTGGAACACTTTGTCTATAAAAGGCAAAGTCTTGCCAAAGACTTTGATCATTAAAAACAGTAATGCCACTTTTTTGATTAACCAAAGCATAGAAATTAAAAAAGCCAAACAAAAAAATTGCCACAAACAAAGTAAATGGCAACAACCATGATTTGTATTTTCTTAAACCCTCCTGCCAAACAATAAGCGGCAAAATAAATGGCAAAAGCAACAAGGGAGTGTTGTAGGTTAAAATTGCCAGAAACATTAAAATTGCGGCCAAGTAGTAATTTTTTTTAGTTCTTAGAGAAAAAAATAAACTAGCTACAAAAAGCAAAAGAGCTAAGTTTGCCTCAAAAGCAATTCTAGAATAAAAGAAAAAGACTGGATTTAAAGCTATTAGTAAAGACAATAGCAAGGCAGATGAATTTTTGATTTTTAGAACTTCTTTAGCGAAATAGAACGCTAAAACTATTAATAAACTGCCGGCTAAAGCAGATGGCAATCTCGTCACAAAATCATTGCTTGGTAAAAAGTTAAATAAAAAAGCTAAAAGATATGGATAACCTGGTAATTTATAATCACCAAAAGACTTAAACGTTAGCGGTAACTTCGCTTGCCATTCATCCATGCCTGTTTCTTTTATCAAGAAGGCGTTGTAGGCCAAGGCTGCTTCATCTCGATTTAAAATTGATGGCAAGTCGTCTAATCTAATCACTCTTAAACTAAATCCAAGTAAGAAAAATAGAGCTAATAAGATTTTATTTAACTTCATAAAATTCCCAAGTCTTATCTTTATTTAAACGAACAAGCAGGCTGTTTTTTTGATCAGTGAGTTGATCAAATTTATTTACGAATTCTAAATTATCAAAATTGAGAAATTCACCTTGATCTTTTTTAGCAATTTTAGCAAAACTTTGGACAGTACTGGGGTCTATTTGATTGTAAAAGAAATAATACATGGCTGGTCTACCCTGCTCTCTGCTTATATAAATTTTTTCATAATTATTGCGCACTGCAAATACCTTTTTGACCATTTCTTCATAACCAAACTGCCATTCTTGCTTGTACTTTTCTGGATAAACAAAAATCAATTGATAGAAAAATTTAGAAAAATAAAGAGAATAAATAAAAATAATTGTTCCAATTAAATAAACTTTTAAGTGTTGTTTTTTAATTAGGCTTAAAACTTGCCAGATTCCAAAGCTTAAAAAAATAATAAAAACTGGTAAAGCAGATAAAGTTCTTAGCGCATGAGGCACCGCTTTTGTAAAAGCCGCTGGCAGGATCATGCAAATCAAATAAAAGATCAGTAACAAGTTAATTGACTTTTTTTGTCTAAACAAAAAGATTAGGGCAAAAATAAAGAAAATCGCATCTAAATAATAAAACTGACCAAAAGTTTGAATGCTGTGTCTAGGATTAGCATCACCATTTACAAACAAATAATCAAATCGAAAATGACTTATAAAGTTTTCCAACACTTCTCTAGTAAAAAACAAATAACGATGATAAAGAATCTTCGACCAAAAAGTTTCACCGTGAATTTCAATTTGTTGGTTGCTTTCTTGAATAATAGACAAATCATTAAAAATGCTAGTCTCAGCTATTCTTTGTTGACCTGATTTATCAAAAAGCGCCAATGCTATGGGAGAAAAAACAAAAAAAGCAGTCAAGCCAGATATTATTAAAGCTTTGTAGTTCAATTTTGATTTTTTACGCCAAAAGTAAAAAACAAGTAAGGCAATTCCCAGCAAAGGAGCACTGACTCGATTGGCGTGGTAAGCATAAGTTGAGAGACTAAGCAGTAAAGTTGACAAAACAGCCCATTTGCCAAGGTTTGTCACTACAAAAAACAACCAAAAATTTACTCCCCAAACCACCAAAGCAGTAGCCAGCGTGCTTTCCCAGGCCGATCTAGAAAAAGTGAGAAGCCATGGTGAAACAGAGCTTAAAAATAAGGCTAAATAAAAAATATAATTGGCTAATTTGGATTGATTTTTATAATAAAAATACAGAAAAACAGTTCTAGCTAAAAAGGCTGAACCAAAAATAATTAAAATAGAAGCCAAAATTGTTGGCAAGCGAACTGCTAAAACACTTAAGCCCATTGCCTTGATGAAGGGCACTAAAACATAAAAATATAAACTAGGTTTAAAGTCACCAAAAGATTCGAAAGCAATAAGAGGTAAAAAGTGTCCATGATGATCTCTTAAAGTTTTGGAGATACTATAAGCATCATAGCCCAGGGCAACCTCTTCCCAATAAGGACTTGGTGGAGAAACATTGAGGTAAGCAAAACGAGTAAACAAAATTAAAGTCAAAAGAAAAATTAAGCAAGCAATTTTCCACCATTTTTTGTCTTTAATCATTTGCATTTACCAGTCCTTGTCAGCTCTTCACCAAAAGAACTTAAGTCAATAATAAAGGCATAGGTCAAGGCTCCAGATCTTGATTTAATTCGAGTTAAAATATGATCCTTGCTAAGCCAATGATTATCTACGTAAATAACTCTTAGTCCTTTTAAATGGGCAGCGCAAGCTAAGGTGTTTGGTTCTTCATTTTTGGCTACTCTATATTTGCCTAAAGACAAGGCGTGTTGGAAACCAGAACCTTCGCTTTGATCTAAAACAATTTTACTTTGATAGTAAATTGGTTCAATTTTCTGATAATAAGCGTAGTACATCAAAGGGTCAGAAAAAAAGCTTTGAATTATCACTTCATCGACTTCATTTTTCTTCACATAGTCATCGGTAAAAGCAAAAATATCTTTGGCAAAGGAATCATAATAAAAATCCTTTTTGCTAGCGTGTACGCTAATAAAATTTACGAAGTAAGTTGATAAAGAAGTTAGACATAAAATCAAAAGCAATAAATCAAAGTAAATTTTTTTAGTCAGTTTTTCATTTAAAAATTCATAAGCCATAGTAAAAATTGGCAAAATAAAAATAAATAAAGCTGAGATTCTAATTTTTTGTACACCAGATAAAATGGCTGGAATTGGAACTATCAATAATCCACTCAGTAAAAAAAATAAAAATAATTTTGATTCTTTGTTTTTTTTATTAAAAAATTTATAAACAAAAATAGCCAAACCAATTAAATACAAAGGCAATAAAAAGGTGGCAAATAAACCAGTGTCATCAACATTCATGTAGGTTAAATTTTCATCACCTTTAATAAAAAGATACTCTGGAGAATAGCTTTTAATAAAATCATTAATTAATTCTTTGGAGTAAACAATCGGCTTATTGAAAATTCCATAACAAAGCAATTTTGGGTAATTTTGCAAACAAAAATGTCTATTTTCGTTAACGGTGGCTATTAATTGTTCGTTGCTAAAAACACCAACTTGTTTAAATCTAGCCAAATTTGAGTTGGCAGCTTGACCAAAGAAAAAAGGCACTATCAGCAAAGAAAAGAGTGTTAAAAACATTCCAGTTTTTAACTTGTTTTTTTTGCTAAAAAAGAAAAAATAAACGGCAAAAAATAAAACAAAAAAAACTGCTATAAATTTATAAATCACGTAGGCATAAATACTTAAAGCAAAAAATAAAGCTGACAATAAAAAGAAAAGTAAATTTGGTTTTAAACGAGCTTTAAAAATAAAAAGCAAAGCTAAACTAAAAAATAAAAGGCCGAGATTGGCTTCATAGGCAAAGCGGCTCAAGATGAAAGTCCAAGGAGAAATCAGGGTTAGTAAAGCAGCTAAAAAAGCAGCTTTTTTACTAAACTTCCATTCCAAAAAGAGCAGGTAAACAACGAAAACTAGTAAAATTCCACTGATAGCCGCTGGCAATCTTGCCGCCAAATTATTTAGGTCAAAAAAACTGACAAACGGCAATAAAGCGTAAACTTGTGCTGGTAATTTATAATCGCCAAAACCCTTAAAAACCACAGGGTAACTTAAACCGTGTTCGTCCTTGCCAGTTTTAAGCAAAGAATAAGAAATATAAGCATAATGCGCCTCATCTATGATTAATGTAGATGGAGCTTCTGACAACTTGTAAAGTCTAGTAAAAACCGCTAAAGCCAAAAGTAACAGTATAACTAAAGGCCAAAGAACTTTTTTCATATATTTTTTTTCAAACTTTTGATTTCTTGCCAAAATTTTTCTTTAGAAAGTAATAGAAAAACTACGATATAAACCAAAAGTGAGGCAAAGCCACCGCTAAAGAATAAGAAATAACTTTCAGCCCACCACTTAATTCCCAAAAATCCGAAAATTGCCATAGCTAAACTTGCCAATAATTGAGGCCAGATATTCTTTATAATTTCCAAGTCTATATATTTTTTGGCCATAAAAACTGAAAAAATAGAAGTAAAAGAAATTAAAAAAGCCGCGATAGCCACGCCGTTAAAAGCAAATTTCCAAACTAAAATTGGAGTGAGAACCCAAGTTAAAACTGTCCACAAAACCATCAATTTGAGAGTTTGATCAATCTTGCCAATCGCATTAAGACTATTTATTAAAGGTGTGGAAATGGCTGACCAGGCTACACTTAAAGAAAATAAAATAAAACTAAAAATAGCTGGCTGCCACTTGACATACTTATCGACGAGTTCAGTAAGAGGATAAATAAAAATCGACATGCCTACTAGAATTGGAAAAATAAACAAAGCAATGAAAAAAATAGATTTCTCAATAGCTTTTTTAAGCAAATCCTTGTGAGACTGTAGTCTAGAAAAAGTTGGGAAAGTAATGGCCATAACATTTTGTACAGTCAAATTATATGGATACATAGACCAATTTTTTGACCATTGTAAGTAGCCGAAATCTTTAAGAGGCAAAAAAGCTCCCAAAGCTAAAAAATAAAGCTGATCTTTAATACGAGCCAAAAAATCATTAATTTGAAATTTCAAACCGAAGCCAAGCAGGCCTTTAAGAGATTTTTTAGCAATTTTTAGGCTGGGTCGCCAAGGTTGAATAATTTGCATTACAATTAAACCGAGTACAGATCGAGACAAAATGGCATAAAAATAAGCAGTTACCCCATAACCTTTCCAGGCTAAAACAATCAAAATCAAATGAAAAATTAATTGCTCAAAAATTTGAGGCAAAATTAACTTATTAAAATCAAGTTTACGTTCCAAAATAATCGAAGGAATAGTTTTGAAGGTGGCCAAAGGAAAAGAAATAGCTAAAGCCAGTAAAACCAAGTTGCCAGCAGAGCCTATCTTGGCATTTAAAAAACCAAAATGAATGATCAGATAAACTAAAAAGAAAATTAGCAAAGATAAAATAAGTTGCACTGTGAAAGCTGTTTTTAAATCATCTTGAGTTGGTTCATCTTTTTTCTGAATTAAAGAAGCTGCTAAGCCAATATCAGAAAAGAAAACCAAAAGAGCAATGATTTGAGTCACAATGCCGAAAATACCGAAGTCTTCAGGAGAAAGAAAGGCACTCAAAACAAAAGCTGAAGCTAAGCCAATTCCCTGTAAAAGTAAGGTGCGTAAAAAAAACGACAAAACTCCACGCACCGATTTTTTCTTAATTTTATCAATCTCTTCAACACTCAATTCTTCTGAAGCGAGGGAAATTTCCTGATCAACCATATATTGTTCATTCTATGCGACTTTTTTCTCTTTGAAAATAAGCGGCTTTTACAATATACTCGAAATCAATGAGCTCAAATTTGGTTTTTACTCTTGAATATCGTAAGCCAGGAATTTTCCTGAAAGTGGTTCTTTGGATTTTAGGCCTTCTTTTCCTTTCCTTAATTGCATTATTTGTTTACTTGAACGTCTTAAGTAATCGCTTTATCAAAGCATTCGTCAAGGGAGCGGAAGTCACAAAAGAAGAATTTTTAACTACTGGCACTAACTTTTTCAACCAGTTACAACAAAATTATGAACAAGCACCAAATCTACCTCAAAAATACAATTTTTTACTACTAGGCACAGATAAATTAAGTGGTAGAGATGGCGACCCTGAGTTAACCGACACAATCCTCTTAGCTCAAATAGATTTTGAAACCGGCTTAATCAAAACTCTTTCCTTGCCTAGAGATTTGTATCATGAAGACTATCAAACTAAAATCAATGCTCTTTATTTCTATGGCCAAGAAAAGTATAAAGATGAGCCAGACAGATTTCCAAGAGAAGTTTTATCAGAAATGACAAATCTTAAAATAGATCAAAGTTTGGTTTTAAGTATTGAAGATCTAGCTGATCTCATCAATTTAGTTGATGGCATAGAGCTTGATGTGCCCACTGCTTTTACTGATTCGACTTTCCCCGTTCCTGGAATTGACGTAAGTGAAGTCAAAGATCCGAAGATCCTTTATAAAGAAATTAGTTTCGAAACGGGTAAACAACATATGGATGCTAACAGAGCCTTGGAGTATGTGCGCAGTCGTTATAGCTCTGGAAATGAAGGTACTGATGAGGCCAGAGCAATACGTCAGCAGCTTGTTTTAGAAGCTTTATTTCAAAAAATCTTGTCCATTAGAAGTCCAGAGAAATTCGGCCAACTTTATCGTTTTTATTTAGACCGTTTTGAGAAATATATTTCCCTTGATGAAATTAATCCTATCGCTGCCAGATATTTACTTTATTTAGAAAAAAATCCAAATGGCCAACTTAGTTTTGAAAAACATCAGTTGCCTATCTATCCAGAAAATGAAGAGGGTGTGATTTTTAACCCACCACTTTGGCAAACCAAACAGCAATGGCTTTATAAGATAAAGGATGAAAATAAGTTTCATGAAAACATTCAAGCTATTTTCAACTAAAAATTTGATTCGCTTATTATTTGCCAGCGTAGTAGTCTTATCTTTTGTGGCTGGATTTTATCAATCGTCTCTTGAAGTAGAAAAAAGGAAAAATCAACTTTTAGAATATGCAAAATAAAAAAACAATTTTAGTTACTGGCGGAGCTGGCTTTATTGGGTCAAACTTTGTTTATCATTACTTAACCAACCACCCAAATGACAAAATTATCAATCTAGACCTTCTCACTTACGCTGGTAATTTGAGTACTTTAGAGGGCTTAGAGGGATATGGTAATCATAAATTTGTACATGGAGATATCAGAGACGCTAAGCTAGTCGACCAAATTGTGGCTGAGGTAGACATGGTTGTACACTTTGCAGCTGAAACTCACGTTGATCGCTCTATCATGGAGCCAGCCATTTTTCTAGAAACCAACATTATCGGCACTCAGGTTTTACTTGACGCAGCCCTGCGCCACAAAATCAAGCGCTTCCATCATATTTCCACTGATGAAGTTTTTGGTGCTTTACCACTCAACTCAACAGAAAAATTTAACGAAAACACTCCTTACGATCCTCATAGTCCCTACTCTGCCTCTAAAGCAGCTTCAGATCATCTGGTCAGAGCTTATGGTGATACTTATGGTTTACCATACACTCTAAGCAATTGTTCCAATAATTATGGTGAATTTCATTTTCCAGAAAAAATGATTCCGCTCGCTATTACCAATCTGATTGATGATCAAAAAGTTCCTGTTTACGGAGATGGTCTTTATGTACGTGATTGGCTCTATGTACAGGATCACGCCAAAGGCATTGAGCTAATTTTGGAAAATGGAGAAGTTGGGCAAACTTATCTCTTTGGAGGTTTGTATAAAGATGTGAATAATCTTGAATTAGTCAAAATGATTCTTAAAATTATGGATAAAGATGAAAGCTACATCGAACATGTCACAGATCGCCCCGGACATGACCGTCGCTACAGTGTAGACTTTTCCCAAACTAGCATGAAGCTAGGTTGGCAACCAAGTGTTAGCTTGGAAGAAGGTTTACATAAAACCATTACTTGGTATCAAGAAAACCAAGCCTGGTGGAGACCACTTAAAGAAAAAAACCAAGCCTACTTTAAGAAACAATATCAAGAAAGAAAATAAATTATGAATAAAATTCCTCTTTTAGGTACTGGACTCAATGGTCTGATTGGTTCCAAATTTGTAGTAGATTTTGCTGATAAGTACGATTTTGATAATCTAGATCTAAGAAATCCGCTTCGTCCAGTTGATATCACCAATGAAAAGCAAGTCATGGCAGTTGTCAGCCAGTCTCCAGCTAAATTTTTGGTGCATATGGCTGCTTACACCGATGTGACTGGTGCATGGCAACAAAGTGGCGATAAAAACGGACTTTGCTACGCTGTCAACGTCAAGGGTACAGAAAACCTAGTTAAAGCTTGTGAAGCTACTGGCAAACACTTGATCTACCTTTCGACTGCTTATGTTTTTGATGGTGAAAAAACAGAACCTTATTTAGAAACAGACGCAACCAATCCCATTGAATGGTATGGTCAAACTAAGGCAATGGCAGAAGAAGTCGTGCAAAAAAGCAATCTCAATTGGACTATCTTGCGCATCGACATGCCTTTTCGTAATGATCGTTTTGAAAAAATAGACACCTTACATCGCGTGATTGAAGGAATGAAAAGTGGCAAACTTTACCCACAATTTGGCGACCATCACTTTGGCCCAACTTATATCAATGACTTTGTCAAAATTATTGATTTCATCTTACGTCAAGAAATGACTGGACTTTTCCATGCTTCTTCAGGCGAAACTTGGACAGATTTCGAGTTTGCTAAAATGATTAACGAAACTTTAAACCTCAACTTCAATGTTCAAGAAGGTTCTCTGGCTAAATACTTAGAAAGCAATAATCGACCTTATCAAAAAAACACTGCTTTAAACATCGATAAAATTAAAGCTAGCCTTGATTTTCAACTCAAGAGTATTAGGGAAGCTGTGAAGGAGACCATTTTATGGGATTAGAAGTCGCTGGAAAAATTGTAGATTTATCTGAAAAGATGAATGAAGACGATCCGAAAATAATTAGAAAAAGATGCCAAATAATCAGAGACGCTATTTCTGATTTAAAAAAGATCAAAGAACCAAGTGCCACACAGCTTTCAGAATTGGAAAGATTAAAAAATCAATTAGCTGAGTTGGAAAGCAAACTTTAATTTAGATTTTTGATCCAATTTGATATAATAGGAGTATATGGCAGGAGAATATACTGGCAACGAACCAACTGGAATTGAATCAGCTACTTTTGAAATTGAGAGCTACATGAAAAAAAATGAATGCTCAGTTGATGAGGCATTAACAGCTCTTAAAACAACTTGGGCTAACGATATAGAATTCATTGACTTTCTAGAAGCAGCAGCTACCTATCTCAAAAACAAGTAGTTTAAGAAGTTTTTTTACGCCAAGCTTCAATTTTGGCATGATCTCCTGAAAGCAAAACCTCTGGCACTTCCCAGCCTTTATAGCTAGCTGGCTTGGTGTACTGAGGATGAGCAAATTTACCAGGCTGGCTATGAGACTCATCTTGGTTGCTCAATTCATTGCCCAGAACTTCAGGGATCAAACGGGTCACTGCATCAGTCATGACCAAAGAAGCAACTTCCCCTCCAGTTAAAACATAATCGCCAATGCGAATTTCTTCATCAATCAAATATAGAGCTACACGCTCGTCAACTCCCTCATAATGACCGCAAATAATGGTCAGTTCTTTTAGTTTAGCTTGTTTTTTGGCTACCTCTTGGGTAAAAAGCTGACCTTTGGCAGAGGTCAAAATAATTTTTTTCCCCTCCTGTCCTTTGCTCAAACCCAAAGATTGAAGAGCCTTATCAATCGGCTCAACCATCATTACCATTCCTGGTCCGCCACCATAAGGTCGAAGGTCAGTGGTTTGATGTTTATCGCTAGCAAAATCACGTAAATTAAGAATACTAATCTCTAATAATTTTTTAGCTAGAGCCCTTTTGATAATTGAAGTTTGCAAAGGAGTCTTAAAAAAATCTGGAAAAATAGTCAGAATATTTATTTTCATATTTTATGATAGGCTATTGTCTATTATACTAGAGCGGTAAACAGAAAGTTGCTTATGAAAGTTGCAGTAATTGGAACTGGTTTTGTAGGGGTCGTTTCAGCGGCCGTTTATGCCTCATTTGGCCATCAGGTTGTAGGTCTAGATATTGACGAAAACAAAATTAACCTCTTGAAACAAGGGAAGGTGCCTTTTTATGAGCCAGGCTTGCAAGAGCTTTTGCTTCAACAACAGCAAACCACCCAACTTAATTTCACTACTTCCTACGAAGAAGCTATTAAAGAAGCAGAAATTATCATTATCGCTGTCGGCACACCTTCAGCAGCAGATGAGACAGCAGATTTGCGCTATATTTTCGCCAGTGCCAGATCTTTGGCTCCATATCTCAAAGAAAACGCCATTGTAGTGATTAAATCCACCGTTCCTCCAGGCACTTTAGAAAAAACTAGTGAAATTATCAAAGAAATTACTCAAACTAAGTTTTACGGCGCTTCTTTACCAGAATTTTTACGCGAAGGCTCAGCAGTTTATGACACTCTAAATCCAGATAGATTGGTGATTGGTGCTGATGAAGACTATGTTTTCTCTCAATTAGAAAAATTACATGAAAAACTGCAAGTGCCAGTTGTGCGTTGCAAAGTTGCTTCTGCCCAAATGGCCAAGTATACCGCTAATTCTTATTTAGCCACCCGCATTACTTTCATTAATGAAATTGCCAATTTGTGCGAAAAAAATGGTGCTGACATCAACGAAGTTATTGAAGCGATTGGTTACGATAAAAGAATTGGTCAGCATTATTGGTATCCAGGTCTTGGTTATGGCGGTTCTTGTTTCCCCAAGGATGTTAAAGAATTGGCCGCCTATTCACGTAGTGTGGGTGAAGATGGCAATCTTCTTAACAAAATTAACGAAATCAATAAGGATCGTATTTTCAGGCTTCTCAATAATTTCTCAAGAGAAGTGGGTGGTTTTGAAAATAAAACCGTTGCTTTGCTTGGCTTATCTTTTAAACCAAACACTGATGATATGCGCGAAGCTCCCTCAACCAAAATCATTCCTTTTTTAAGCAATCATGGTGCCATGGTCAAGGGCTATGATCCAATGGCTAAATATTTCAATAATTCAAATGATCACCACCAACAAGTCGATTCTATCGAAGAAGCTTGTCAGGATGCCGATATCATTATGGCTGTAGTTGAGTGGCCAGAAATTACTGGTTTTGATTTTTCTAAAGTCAAAAATGACAAAAAGCAATTCTTTATCGATGCTCGCAATCAATTCTCTGCTGATTTGGTCAAAAAATGGGGCTTTGAATATCTAGGTATTGGTAAAAGATAAATTATGAAAAAAATTCTTATTACGGGTGGTACTGGTTTCGCAGCTTCTCATTTGGTGGAAGCACTTTCTCAAAAAGGCGGGAGTGATATTCACCTAACCTCTTATAAAGATGAGGGACAATTTGTTAAACAATTTGTTAAAGCAGAAAATATTCACCAAATTAATTTAGCTGATTATCAAGCCACTCAAGAACTATTAAAGGAAATTAAACCAGATCAAATCTATCACTTAGCATCTTTGGCTAATGTTGGCGACAGTTTTGAAAAGCGCAAATTCATCTTGGAAATGAACACTGCTTTACAACTTAATCTTTTGGAGGCAATGAGAGATCAGGCCCCATCAAGCAGAATGTTGCACATTAGTACCGCTTTAGTTTATGCGCCAAGCAATCAAGCTATCAATGAGGAATCTGCCTTGGGTCCAGACAACCCCTATGCTTTGTCTAAATTAATTCAAGACATGATGGTCCACTCTTTTACTCGCAGTGAAAAACTAGATA
Organism: Candidatus Microgenomatus sp.; assembly: GCA_020724725.1. Taxonomy (GTDB): domain Bacteria; phylum Patescibacteriota; class Microgenomatia; order UBA1400; family PJMF01; genus UBA1364. The sequence goes on from DYGL01000003.1 coordinate 22,178, forward strand.
TTGTCAGAGCTAGACCTTTCAATCACATTGGTGAACGCCAAACTCTGGGTTTTGTCGTGGCTGATCTGGCAGCAGCAGTAGCCAAAGTTGAAAAAGGAGAATTAGACAGCGTTAAAGTGGGCAATTTAAGTAGCGTTAGGGATTTCTCAGATGTCAAAGATATGGTTGATGCTTATATTCTACTGATGGAAAAAGGACAAAGTGGAGAAGTTTACAATATTGGATCTGGAAAAGGCACAACCGTTCAGGAAATTCTAAACAAACTTGTTTCTCTCGCCAAAAAAGAAGTTATGGTTGAAGTTGATCCTCAGAAAATTCGACCTGTTGACCTTCCCTACCTTGTTTGCGACAATGAGAAGATTGTTAAGCTTGGCTATCAAGCAAAATATCAATTAAGCAACACCTTAGAAAGAATCCTAAATTACTGGAGAGAAAATATATGAAAAAGGCTTTTATTACCGGCATTACCGGCCAAGATGGCTCATACCTAGCAGAACTCTTATTAGAAAAAGGCTATAAAGTTTATGGTTTAACTCGTCGCACCAGCACTCAAAATTTTGATCGCATCAAAGACATTATCCATCATGAAAATTTAGAGCTCATTTCTGGTGACCTAATTGACCAACATTCTCTAACTTTCGCTTTGCAAGATATTCAGCCAGATGAAATTTATAATCTAGCTGCCCAATCGTTTGTCAAAGCTTCTTGGGAGCAACCAGTCTTAACTGGTGAGTTCACGGCTATGGGCGTGACCAGAGTTCTGGAAGCTATGCGCCTCGCTTGTCCTAAAGCTAAATTTTATCAAGCTAGCTCTAGCGAAATGTTTGGCAAAGTTAGAGAAGTGCCTCAAAATGAAAACACTCCTTTTTATCCCCGCTCCCCTTATGGAGTAGCCAAAGTTTATGGTCATTGGATAACGGTTAATTATCGTGAATCTTATGACATGTTTGCTGTTTCTGGTATTTTATTTAATCACGAATCGCCTCGACGTGGACTAGAGTTTGTAACTAGAAAAATTAGTAATGCTGTTGCTCGCATTAAACTTGGCAAGCAAGACTTCATTGAATTAGGCAATTTGGATGCCAAAAGAGACTGGGGCTACGCTAAAGATTACGTGGAAGCCATGTGGTTGATGTTGCAACAAGACAAAGCCGATGATTACGTTGTCGCTACTGGCGAAACTCACAGTGTTAGAGAATTTTTAGAAATTGCCTGCAAAGCCGCTGGTTTAGGCAATTATGAAAAGTATTACAAACATAACAAAAAATATGATCGTCCAGCTGAGGTTGATTTACTAATTGGCACTCCAGAAAAGGCTCAAAAAGAATTGGGTTGGAAACCAACAGTTAATTTTGAACAGCTAGTAACCTTAATGGTAGAAAAAGATTTAGAAGTTGAAAGTAAAAGCGCCAGTTAAAAATGAAGAAAGCTATTGTCATCATCCCTACTTATAATGAAAAAGACAATATTGTCCAGACTGTAGAAGCTCTATCCAAAGTCATTAAAAATCAAAAAAATTGGAAAGTAGAAGTATTGGTGGTTGATGACAGCTCTCCAGACGGCACTACACAAGTAGTGCAAAATTTGCAAAAGAGATTTAACTTTATCCATCTTTTGGTTAATCAAAAAAAATCTGGTCTAGGTGGCGCCTATTTAAGTGGCATGAATCAAGCTTTTAATAAATTAGGAGCTGACTTAATTTTTGAATTTGATGCTGACCTGTCTCACGATCCGCAAAAAATCCCTCAATTTTTGACTAAAATCGATCAAGGTTATGATTTTGTCTTGGGTTCAAGATACATTGAAGGCGGGTCCATTCCCAAAAACTGGGGTACTCATCGTAAATTCCTAAGTGTCTTTGGCAATCTTTTCATTAATTTTTTAATGTTAGATTTTTCAATTAGAGACTGGACAACTGGCTTTAGAGCTATCAAAAAAGAAGTTTATGAAGCTATAGAAAAGGAACTTCATGGTGAAAGATTCTCTGGATATACTTTCCAGATTGGTTTTTTGCACAAAGCCTTGCGCAAAAATTTCAAAATCGCCGAAGTGCCTTTTCATTTTAAAGATCGCGTATTAGGTAATAGTAAAATTGGGCCAGAGTACATCAAAAACACTCTGTTATATCTTATGAGAGTGAGAATTAAAGAAATTTTAGCAATGAGAGTGGTGAGATTTGCCATGGTAGGAGCTTTTGGCGCCTTGGTTCAATTGATTGCTTTGCAACTCTGGAGAATGGTTTTTACTACTGAAAAAACTTTTGTCATTGCCAATTTTCTCTCCATTGAAACGGCTATCGTCTCCAATTTTATCTGGAGCAACCTCTGGACTTTTAAAGATCGTAAGCTAACTCCAGCTCAAATTCCTCTAAGCTTTATTACTTTTAATCTATCTTCGGCTGGCTCGATTTTGATTCAAAGTGTGAATGCTTACATTACGGCTCACACAGTTGGTTTAGTACCAGTTTTCACCGTTCCAGTCATCAACTACATTGTTGATACAGGAGTCATTTCCGCTGTTGTTGGCATATTGCTAGGCATGTTTTGGAACTTTTTTGCCTACAATACTTTTATCTGGAAGAAAAAGAAGTAAATTAACGCTACAAATGAAAAATCTTTTTTTGGGTCTAATTCTACTTAGTGCTATTTTTTTACGTTTTTACAATCTTGAAAACTCACTAATGTTTCAAGGAGATCAGGGCAGAGATGCTATGGTGGTTAGCTCCATTTTCAAAGATTTGGATCCTGTTTTTATTGGTCCAGTGACTAGTATTGGCAACATGTATTTGGGTCCATTTTATTATTATTTTATGTTGCCCTTTTTATTTTTATCTTATCCAAGCCCAATGGGCCCTGTTTATGGGGTGGCAGCAGTCTCAGTTCTGACAGTTTTCTTATTTTTCAAAATTGTTGAAAAAATCTTTAAATCCAAGACTGCTTACCTTGCCACAATTTTTTTCACTTTCTCAGCTGGAGTAGTCAATTTGGCTCGCTTTAGTTGGAACCCTAATTTAGCTCCATTTTTCTCTCTGCTAATGTTTTATTTTACTTATTTGGCTTGGCAGAAAAACTCTAAATACTGGATTTTAACAGCACTTTGTTTTGGTATTTTGATTCAATTGCATTATGTTACTTTATTGGCTTTGTCTGGAGCTGGCCTAGTCTTGCTTATACAAATATTTGAAAAAGATAAAAATAAACAAAAACTGCTTAAGCATGTTTTATTGGCTATTAGCGTCTTCATCCTAACTCTTGCTCCACTCATGCTTTTTGACTACAAACATGATTTTCTCAATGCCAAATCCTTTGCCAATATTTTCACCAAAGAAGAAAGTTTTAATTTAGAGAAAAAAGCAAGTAGACAAAAAACTTCAGTTGTCTATAAATTCTTTACTTTAGACCTCAAAGACAAGGCCTCCAAAATAATTTTTGAACCAAGTTTTGGAGTGAATAAGTTTAATCATCCATTTTTGTTTTTTGCTTTGCTGATCAGCTTGATTTATCTTGTTAGAAAAAAATTCAAACTTGAAAAAGGAGAAATCGTTCTATTAGCTTTTCTTTTGCCAGGAATTGTTGGAGTAAGTTTGTATCAACATCAAGTTTATGAACATTACATCGCTTATCTTTTTCCTTTTGTTTATATTTTTTATGGTTTATTTTTTGCTAAATTCAAAAATAAATGGCTGATGCTGGCTATGCTGTTGCCATTTCTAACTTTTTACATATTCAATAACTGGTCAAGATATAATTTAAAAGATAATGGCTGGAAATTAAGTGATCTTGAAAAAACGAGTCAAGCAATTTATCAAAGAGTTCTCCCTGGTGAAAAATACAATATCGTTCTGCTTTCAGAATCTAAGGATTTATATGGCATGAATTATCGTTATTTCCTAAGCACTAAGGAAAACGAACCGGTTAAAATTGAAGATCATCACTTGGCTCAAAAGCTTTTCATCATTAATGAAGAAAAAGTTGAAAAAAATGTATTAGATTCTCTCATTTATGAAATAGTAGTTTTCCCAAGTAAAAATGTCACTGAAGTTTTTCAAATAGAAAATGGTCCAGAAATTACTGTCTTATCTAGCTATAATAAATAAAAATTATGACTAAACCTTATTTATCAGTCATTCTACCTTCTTACAACGAAAGTAAAAACATTGCTCGTGGTGTTTTGGAGGAAGTCTATCAATTCTTGAAAGATTATGAAAAAACATGGGAGTTAATTTTGTCTGACGACGGCAGTAGCGATGGTACAGCTGATAAATTGCAGGAATTTAGTCAAAAAGATTCAAGAATCAAAGTGATTCTCAATCAACACAGAGGCAAAGGTCCAACTGTTAAAGCTGGCATGCTTAAAGCCAATGGTTCTTGGAGACTATTTACTGATTTTGACCAATCGACTCCACTTAGAGAAATTCGTAAATTGCTTAAATATACTGGAGAATATGAGGTTATTTTTGGTTCTAGAGAAATAGTTGGTGCCAAAAGGGAAAAAGAGCCTTTTTACAGGCATTTGATGGGCAGAGGCTTCAACTTTGTAGTACAACTTTTAGCTGTGCCAGGCACTCAAGACAGTCAGTGTGGTTTTAAGCTTTTTTCTGAAAGAGCAGCTCTTAAACTTTTCCAGAGTCTTTATGTTTATTCTGGTGAAAACGAGAGACAGGATGCTTTTACTGGAGCATTTGACGTAGAACTGCTTTACTTGGCCAAAAAATACGATTTTGCCCTCAAAGAAGTGCCTATTCTCTGGAAACATTTTCAAACTGATCGCGTCAATCCCCTCAAGGACTCCTTTTTAATGTTTGCTGACATTTTAAGAATCAAAGCCGCTGATTTAAGTAATAAATATCCAAAAAAATGAAAAGTTACTTGCTTAAAAGTTACTTTATTTTATATTTAGTTTTTGCCATCTTCTCTTTTGTTTTGACTGATCCCAATTTAATTCTTTTAAAAGCAGATTGGTTTCTTAACTTTCAAACTTTTCTATGGCGCAATATTTTGCCACTGCAAAACTTGCGTACTGTTTTCTTTTTCGTTTTGCTAATTTTAATTTTTCTTAATTATTTACTAATTTTAAAAAATTGGTCAAAACTAAACTTAGACTCTCGTCAAAATTTTTGGCGTTTTTTAATTTTGATTAGTTTGCCTTTAGTTATTTCTTACAACGCTCTTTCTCATGATCTTTTTAATTATATTTTTAACGCCAAAATGGTTGTTGAATTTGGCGCCAATCCTCACCTTAAAACAGCTCTAGATTTTCCAGACGAACCAATGCTGCGTTTTATGAATAATGTTCACACCGTAGCGCCTTATGGCTATGGTTGGACAGCCTTATCTCTATTGCCCTATCTAGCTGGTTTTGGAAAGTTTTTGAGTACTTTTGCAGTTTTTAAAATATTTTCTTTCTTATCCTTAGTGCTTAGCCTACTCATTCTTGAGAAATTCTTTAAAAAAGTAAATTATCGCCAATTAGCTTTGTTTTTTTTAAATCCCTTATTACTCATTGAGGTTCTAAGTAGCGCCCACAACGATCTGTGGATGCTAGCACCTGCTTTATTGGCAATTTACTTGACTTTGGATCTTCGCAAATCAACTTTACTAAAAACAATATTAATTATTATTTTAATGGCAATCTCCATTTCTATTAAATTCGCCACTTTAGCACTTTTGCCTTTTTTGTTTTATTTTATTTTCAAAGAAAAATTTAAGAAATTGTCTAATTTGCCTATTTTTGATTTGATGAGCATCACCATGTTTTTGCCTTTACTCACTGAGCGCTCCAAACACTTTCTACCTTGGTATTTACTCTGGTCACTAATTTTTGTTCCTTTGGTTAAAAACAAATTGTGGCGCAATTTACTACTAGTTTTTTCCTTATCAGCCCTTTTGCGCTATTTGCCTTGGCTCTATTATCTACCATGGATGAGCTTTCATTTGGACACCAGTCAAACTTTACTCTGGCAAAAAGGCATTACTTGGCTGATTCCAGCTTTCTACCTCTTGCTTAGCAGCTTGCTTTTCATATTTAATAGAAAGCGTGAAAAATAAAGGTTTGATTTTGTTTTTAATGCTTTTAGTGCTTTACTTTGTTCTTCATTTGTTTAAGCTGAACTCTTTGCCAGTTTTTGCTGATGAATCAATCTATATTCGTTGGTCACAACTGATTATTGATGACTTTGCTCGTTATCTCTTCTATCCAATGAATGATGGTAAGACGCCCTTGTTGATGTGGCTGACAGTGCCGTTTCTAAAGATTTTTAATGATCAACTTTATGCTGCTAGATTAGTTTCCGTTTTAATTGGTTCTTTAAGTGTTTTGAGTATTTTTCTGATTCTAAGACAACTAAAATTTAAAAAAGCGGCTTACTTCGGCATGTTTTTGGTCATTATTAGCCCATTTACCTTTTTTTATCATCGTCTCGCTTTAACTGATGCTCTTTTGCTACTTAATCTTAGTTTGACTTATTTTTTTGTTTTAAAAATTAATCAAAAAAAACAGTTTTGGCCAATCTTAGGTGCAGCTCTATTTTTTTTCTTGGCTATTCTAAGTAAGACTCCTGCTTTGCTTTTTATGCCAATTTTTTATCTAAGTATCTTTTTTGAAGATAAAATCAGTCTTAAATTGCTGTGGCAAAAAGGGCTTAGGATTAGTTTGGCTTTATTGCTAGCTGGTTTAGCTTTTTACAGTCTGAGGGTAATACCACTTTTTACCCAACTTTTTGCGGTCGGAGGTAACTTCCTACAAGATCGATCCACTCTTCTTTCTGCTGAAATTTGGCAAGTGATTCTTAGAAATAGCTCTTTTTTCTCAGCTCAACTTTTGCAATACTTGGGCCCAGTAGTTTTAATTTTGGCCTTACCACTCTTCAAACAAAGTCGAAAACAGCAAACAGTTCTATTTTTATCAGCTTTAGTATTTCTAGCCCCCTTGATCTTGCTTGGTAAAATCGTCTATCCTCGCTACATTTTGCCCAGCAGCTTGTTTTTTCTAAGTTCAGCAGCTATTTCTCTACAAAACCTTGGCAAACACAAGCTATTACAAGCTCTAGTGGTATTTTTAATTATTTTGCCAAGCTCAAATTTCCTCTACAAAGCTTACTTCAATGTAGACCAGTTGTCGCTTAGTAAGGCTGATCGCGAACAATTCTTGGAAGAATGGTCTTCTGGCCATGGCATTAAAGAAGCGGTTGATTTGATCAAAGAATTAGCCAAAGAACAAAAAGTAGCCGTCGCCACTGAAGGCTATTTCGGCACCTTACCTGACGGCATCTTACTCAACTTACATAATCAAAATGTCGAAAACATTTACGTCGAAGGCATTGGTCAACCTGTGAGAAACATTCCTGAAAGCTTTTGGCTTAAAGCCCGCGAATTTGATCGTCAATTACTCATAGTCAATTCTCATCGCCTGCAACTGAAATTGCCCCAATCACAGCTTCTAGCAAGCTTCTGTCGCCCCAACCAAGCACCTTGCTTGGAAGTGTGGGAGATAAAAGAGGATTAAAAATATTTTTTTGTTATATAATTGCAAAGTATTTAAAATCCCGGGTAGTGAAATGGCATCACCACTGACTCTGAATCAGTTATTCTAGGTTCGAATCCTGGCCCGGGATCATTTTCAAACAGGAGTTGCAGATATTTGCATTTTACCGGCACTAAAAATAGTTGTTTCGAAAGCTCTTTGCACTTTTAAGACCGCATTTTTTCTTAAACTTTCAAATGAATCCAATAAGCTATTTTTATTTTTATCTAGCTCTGCAATTTTACTTTTAAATTTTATTTCTATTCCTTGCATGGTGCTTCCCAATAAACCAATTCCTTCTGCTTCAGCTTTGGACTCATTTAGAGCTGCTTCGTGAGCTAGACGCTCTTCTTCAATTTTGTTAAGTTGTTCAGCCAAAAAAAGCTGCACATAATACAAAACTCTATAGTTTATTTGTTCCCAAAATTCTGTGAGCTCCACGGCTTCTTGTTTAAGCTCCATTTTGGCTAATAATTCCATTTTTTCTAACTCCACAAAAACTGGCATAGCCAAAAGAGATAGAGGCAGACCAAACATTCTTCTAAGTTCGGTTGCAGTGTTTTCTTCCACCACTTTTTCTTGAATAGAAGCAATCTTTTGGTCTAAACCATCAATCAACCAAGAACCGGCCTGAGTGATAATTTGCTGCCATTGAAAAGCTTCTAAACCAAATTCTTCCTTCAACTCAAAACCGAGGCTATCTAGTGCTGATTGGAGATCAATTTTATTTAAAGCAGTCCAGTCTTGATTCATCCCAACTGGATCAACTCCAATACTTGAAGCCATTTCCAAAGCATTGCGACTTTGTTTTTCCGGCATTTTAATCCTTTCTTGACTCTAAAAAAGAGTCCTTAAATTATTAATTGCCGTGGCTTCTTGGTACAAAAAAGCTCCCTTCGTAGGGAGCATCGTTTAAAATTGCGTCAAAAAAATTAACTCGATGCTCGTCAAGAATGTCTCTTTTGCTGAAGATCGGACTAAATCCAAAAAGGAAATCACCGTTGCGGCACAGTCGCAGATTTTCACTGCGTTCCACAGCAAATAACAAGTTAACAGAAAAAAATTATAGAATCAATCATTAAAATTAAAACTCAAACCCCTTCATCTTCTCCTTTAACCTGGAAAAAACTTTATCTCTAAAAGAAATGCTATTGAAAAAAGCTTGAGTAAGGCTCAAGGAAAAATTTTCCTGACCAAAAACTAATTGACGATATTTCTTTTGCAAAACAAAAAATAATTGATTTAAAAGAGAAAATGATTTTTTAACTCTGTATCGTCCGAATTTATAATTATCATAAAAAAACAAATAATTTTTCAACCAAGGATTAGCATTTAAAAATTGTTTTTTAAAATCGGCCACGTCATAAACAAAATTCATTTGCAAAATCTCATAAGCCTCATACAAGCTTCTTCTCTCTTCGCTGATTACTAAATCATTCTCATCCAGCCACAAGTTGAGGCACCAAGCATTACTGTTTTCCTTTTCTGGTCTCTTATCCTTTAATTTAGTCAGTAAAATCAAAATAAAGCGAGTTAACCACAAAGTATTGTGTTGACAAATGATCATAAAATCTAAATCATCGTCTTTTTGAGCATTATCAACGGCTGTAGAGCCAGTCAGAACCACAGCTTTAACAAAAGGCACTTTTTTGATCAAATCAACAAAGTTTTGAATTTCTTTCTTTTTGATCGAAATGAATTTAGCTCTTTGCAGACGATTTTCTAAATCTCTTTTTTTTAAGAAAAAATATTGTCCATCACTTTGAATTAAAGATTGGCTAATCAATTTTCTTAATGAATTTTCTATTTTTTTTGAAGAAATGAAAATTTTTTCTTGACCCTTAGCGAGACGCTCAAAAATTTCCTTTTTACTCAAAGCGAAAGAAAAACAACTGCTGTAAGCCAAAGTTAAAAATACTAAGCGATCTTGTTCATTCATTACGCTCCTAAATATACGCTATAATCTCCAATATATGAAGATTTATTCTTGGAATGTTAATGGTATTCGAGCAGTTTTAAAAAAAGGCTTTCTATCTTGGATGGAAAAGACTGAAGCCGACATCGTCTGCTTACAAGAAACCAAGGCTTCACCCGACCAACTTTCTTTTGATTTGACTCAAATTGCCGACTACCAAAGTTATTTTGCTTGGGCAGAGAAAAAAGGTTACAGTGGAGTAGTTACTTACAGCAAAAAAGAACCTCAAAAAGTGCAAATTGGCCTCTTAGAAGACAAGTTTGACCGCGAAGGTCGCACTGTTATTACTTATTACAAAAACTTCGTTCTCTTTAACATCTATTTTCCCAATGGCAAAGCCTCACCAGAAAGACTCGCTTACAAAATGGCCTATTATGATTTCTTATTAAACTATCTAAAGGAATTATTAAAAACTGAAAAAAACATCGTCATCTGTGGCGACGTCAACACTGCTCACCAAGCCATTGACTTGGCTAGACCAAAGGAAAATGAGCAAATTTCTGGTTTTCTTAAAGAAGAAAGAGCTTGGATTGATCAGTTGCTGGAACTTGGTTTTATTGATACCTTTCGTCACTTAAATCAAGAAACAAGCAATCGCTACACTTGGTGGAGTCAGAGATCAGGAGCTAGAGCCAGAAATGTTGGCTGGAGAATTGATTATTTCTTTATTAGTCAAAATTTATTACCCCATCTGCGCCAAGCAGAAATTCATGAACAAGTCATGGGTTCTGACCATTGCCCAATTTCCATCGAACTTGAATTCTGATAAAATCAGGCCATTATGCTAGATGAGAGATTTGTAATTTTAGGAGCTTTAATTTCCTTTTATGGTGGCCTTAGTTACCTTCTTGATACTATCAAAGGTAAAAACAAACCCAACCGTGTAACTTGGTTTTTGTGGGCCTTAGCTCCCCTCATTGCCTTTAGCGCTGAGTTAGAAAAAGGAGTTGGTTTGACAGCTCTGATGACTTTTATGGCTGGCTTCAATCCTCTGATGATTTTAATCGCCTCTTTTGTAAACAAACAATCCTACTGGAAACTAAATAAAATGGATTATGTTTATGGTTCTATTTCTATTTTTGCAATTATCATCTGGAAGATCACTGGCGAAGGTAACCTTGCCATTCTTTTTTCCATTTTGGCTGATGGTTTTGCTTCTATCCCAACAGTCATCAAATCTTATCGTCAACCAGAAACAGAAAGTAGCAATATTTATCTATTTGCTATGATTAATGCTGGCATTGCCCTACTCACCATTAAAGACTGGACTTTTGCTCACTACAGCTTCCCTGCTTATATCTTTTTACTTTGTGCTTTGATTTATAGCTTGGTGAAATTTAAATGGGGTGTGAGACTAAAGGCCGAAGTAAAGTAAAATTGAATCTAAAGTTTTTTGAATATCCTGTTCTTTGGCTGAGTCATTTTCTAAAATCCAAAGTTTACCCTGACCATATTTAGCAATGTCATCTTCCAAATGTTTTTTCTTATTAAGAAAATTATATTGACTTTGCAATCTTCTTTGAATTTGTTCTTGATTTAAGCCTCTACCAAGCAGGCGTTCTTGTTGAACTTTTTCACTAACCGATAAAAGAAGCATGTTGTAGTTCACCAACTGACTCATTGAAGCTTCAACCAGCAAAGCGGCATTAAGAAAAATCAAACCTTTTTTATCTTTAAGTTCGCGACGCAAACGCACCAGAATTGGAGTAGCCATGATTTCGTTAAGTTTTTTCAACTTTTCTTGATCAGCAAAAACAATTTCTCCCAAAACCTTACGATTAATACTACCATCGGCCTTGGCTACTTCAGCTCCAAAAAGATCAGTGATTTGTTTGCGCACTAAGGCGTATTTTTCTTCCTGCAAATCTTCTTGAATTTGCCAAGACAAATGATCGAGCTCAATATTGTAGGCTTCAAGTCCTTTTTTTCTGGCCAACTCAAGCATTTTTTCTCCCACATAAGACTTGCCTGAACCAATTTCACCAGTCAAACCTACAAGATATTGACCACTAATTTTGGCTTCAACACACTGTTTAACGTAAGCTGGCACGTAATCTTGGATCAAGCCTTGTTCACGTTGAATGTCTTTGACTGCACTAGAGCTAATGTGAGCTAACGAAGGTTTAGCAAATAAAATAAAGGTATCAATTCCTAATTGCTGACTTTCGCCTAAACTATGTAAACTCATTTCGTATTCAAAATCCTTGCTACTGCGCACTCCTTTGACTATAACGTCAATGTTGTTTTCATAAGCAAAGTCAACCAACATGCCGGTAAAAGACATCACTTCTACATTTTTAAGAAATAATAAAGATTTTTTCGCCATCTGAGTTCTTTCCTCCAAGGAAAAGAGATAACTTTTGGCTGGATTGACACCAATTGCCACCACCAAACGATCAAAAATCTTGGCTGCTCGTTCAATAATGTCGAGATGACCATAAGTAATCGGATCACCAGAAAAAGCGTAAATAGCTGATTTCATCACCTAAATTATAACATTGGTAAACTAATCCAAAATAATGCGCGCATCTAGAATTTTAACCCCATCTTCATTTGCTAATAGAGGGTTGATGTCCAGCTCTTTGATTTGAGGGAAATCACTCACTAACTGCGATAAACGACCCAAAGCATCAACAATTGCTTCCTGATTGACTGCTGGCAAACCTCTTACTCCAGTTAAAATTTTGTAGGCTCTTAGCTTTTGAATTAAATTAGTAGCATCAATTTTTTGAAGCGGAGCAAAAGCAAAAGCAACATCTTTTAAAACTTCAACGTAAATTCCACCCAAGCCGAACATTATCATCGTACCTAAAGAATTTTTATTGATACCCAAAATCAATTCTGTACCTTTATCCGCCATCTCCATCATTAAAATACCATCGATTTTGGCTTGAGGCTGATTTTTTTTGACCCTTTTAAGCATCATTTTTGTCTCACTGATAATATTTTTTTGATCAATATTTAAAGCAACTCCTCCAACATCACTTTTGTGTAAAATATCTTTAGAAACGACCTTAATTGCCACCGGTTTATCAAATTCCTTTACTCCGTTGATTATTTCTAAAGCAGAATTAGCTATAAATGATTTTAAAAGAGGAAAACCATAAGCACGCATCACCTCCAGCGCCTCTATCTCAATCAGGCTCTTCCTACCTTCTCTTTCTAAATTAGCGAAAATTTCTGCGACCCTGTCTTTATTTACTTCTTTGTAGTTTAAGTCTGCCTCATTATTGGTTTTAATCCAATCATGAAACTTGGCAAATTTGGCCAAAGCCTTAGCAGTTGGTTCTGGAAAAGTAAGATTAGCAATTTTATTTTGACGCAAAATTTGCACACCTTCTGCCACTAATTCTCTACCCATTAAACTAACTACAATTGGCTTTTGACTAATGGCGCGTATTTTAACAACTGCTTCAGCTACCTTGGCTGGCTCAGTCATTGATTGTGGAGTGAGTAGCACAATTAAAGCCTCAACCTCCTCTGCTTGCATTAAAATTCGAATTGCCTGTTCATAAACTTCACCCATCGCATCACCCAAAACATCAATTGGGTTGTGAACACTAGCTGAAGAAGGAAGAAAAGATTTTAGTTTTTGGGTTGTTGAATCAGTTAGTTTTGCCAACTCCAAACCATTTTCTATGACCGCATCAGTAGTCAAAACCCCAGGCCCACCAGCATTTGTAACAATGGCCACTTTCTTAACTTCTTGAATCTGATTGAGAGAGAAAACTTGGGCCAAATCAAAAAGCTCACTCACGCTAGAAGCACGAATAATACCAGCTTGATCAAATAAAGCCTGATAAGCACTGTCATCGCTGCTAAGAGAACCAGTATGAGAAGCCACGGCCTTAGCGCCAGCATTAGTTTTGCCAGATTTAAGAACAATAATTGGCTTTGGATTATCTCCTCGATTCAAATCACGTAAAGTTTTAATAATTTCTGGAGCATTTTCCAAAGATTCTGCATAAATGCAAATAACTTTAGTCTTTGGATCATTATGTAGATATTTAATTAGCTCTAATTCTTTGAGCAAAGCTTTATTGCCTGTACTTAAAAATTTAGAAAAACCAATTCCCAGATTCTGGGCATAATCCAAAACGGCGGTACACAAAGCTCCACTTTGCGAAAGAAAAGCAATATCTCCAACCGGAGGCATAATCCCAGCAAAAGAAGCATTCATTTTCCATGAGGGATTGATGACTCCTAAACAATTTGGCCCAGCTAAAGTTATCTTCAGTTTCTGGCAGGTTGCAATTAATTCCTGCTCCAATTCATTCTGACCAACTTCTTTAAAGCCAGCAGAAATTACCAAAGCTGCTTTAGCCCCCTTAAGAGCGGCTTTTTCAATTTCTTGGCCAACTAAATTAGCCGGAATAGCTAAAATTGCCAAATCAATCTGACCTGGTAATTCTGCTACGCTGTGATAAGCACGTAAACCATGAAGAGAATCAATTTTGGGATTGATAGGATAAATTTGTCCAGCAAAACCTTGTTTGACCAAATTTTCAACAATATCATTGCCAACAGATCTCTCTTTGCTTGAGGCTCCAATAATCGCAATTGCTCGTGGTTGAAAAAGAGCATCTAAACTCATATGTTACAAAAAAGATTGTAGCTAAAAAGAAAGATAAAAGATAGAATTGTTACTATGAAAAACAAGCACAAACTAGTCCTAGAAAACCATGACACCATCTATGACGTTAGTAATTGGCTAGTTTTTAAGAAAAATTTTTTAGCTGGCATTGCCCGTAGCGCTGGCTCATGGTTTTTTAACATTCTCGTCTTGCTGGTTTTAGCTTACATCTTGATTCCAGTTTTTGGTTCTTTCATGAATGAATTGAGCAACAAAATACCAAAGAACCTAAATGACATCGTCATCCAAATCGAAAAAAATGGCAATTAATTTTTTTCTCCAAAGTAAAGATTTTGGCGGAGCTGAAAAATTCGCTCAAGATTTATTAATTGAATTGAGCAAACAAAAACAAAAAGTTTTTCTCTACACAACAAATCTAAATTTAATTAAGACAATTGCTGAACAAAAAAATATTGTTGTAAAAAGAATTCCCTTTTACCTAGATTATGCTTCAAATCATAAAGGATTGTTAAAAAGTTTTTTACTCACTCCCTTGGCGGGAATTTATTATTTAAAAACTTTTTTGGAAATTAAAAGTCGTCAGGAAAAACAATTTATTTTTTGTTCTGGGTTTAGTGAAAAAATCATTCTTGGCCCACTGAGTAAATTTTTTTCTTTAAAAATTTTTTTCATAGAATATGGACCGCTTGAACCACTTTTTAAAAAACTTTATGGCATCCCAAAAATTCTTTATTATCTTTTTGCCAAAAACCAAGCAGAAAAAATCATTGTTTCTTCAAAAAACACCCTAGAAGTTTTAAAAAATATTTTTCCTCAAAAAAAAATGATTTTTATTCCTTGTGGCAGTTTAATTCGAAGTAATCACTTTAGACCAAATCAGATTGAAGATGGAGTTATCAGCGTAATTTCTAGACTAGAAAAAGGTAAAGGGCAAGATTTGGCAATCAGCGCTTTTAAACAAGTAGAAAGAGAATTTCCTAAAGCTAAGTTACAAATTATTGGTACCGGCAACTTTTACACAGAACTCAAAAAACAAAGCCAAAACAATCCTCGCATCAAATTTTTAAAATATGTGGAAAAACCAGAATCACTAATTAAAAAAAGCGAAATTATCCTTTGCCCTTCCGTGTGGCCATTAGAGGGTTTCGGCTTAGTTGTAATTGAAGCCATGGCTCTTGGCAAGCCAATCGTGGCCTTCGATCGAGCTCCATATAATGAAATTTTAGAAAACAAAAAAAACTCACTGTTGGCTAAAGACAACGATATTAATGATTTGGCCAAAAAAATTATTTTTCTGATGAAAAATAAAGATTGGCAAAATAAATTGGCTAAACAAGCCTATTTAGACTTTCAAAAAAAATACCAAATTTCACAAATTGCTAAACAATACTTAAAGCTTTTGGAGGATTAAAAATCTATGTCTCCTGAATTGGTCTTTTATTTCTTTGATTAAAAACTTTTGCAAAATTTGTGGATATTTTTTTTTCAAAAAATCTATCGTGTGTGATTCATGAACTTCTAAGAAAATTTTACCGTTTTGACTTAAAAAGTCTCCATCTATTATCTGATCAATCAACTCAGCAATTAAAACAAAGCCATCTTCTCCGCCGTCCAAAGCTAAGTTGGGCTCATAATCTTTAACGCTCTTGTCCAAATTCATCATTAAACTAGAAGGAATATATGGCAAATTGGCCGCAATTAGATTGAATTTTTGTTTTGACAGATCATTCAATAAATCACTAATTAAAAATTCAACTAAAAAAGGTAATTTTTTAGGAAACAATCTAAATAAATTTTCTTTAGCTACAGACAATGCTTCACTTGAGATGTCAGCAAGCAAGAATTTTTCTACCAAAAAATTTTTTTTATGAGATTTTAGTAAAAAATCCAAAAAAGATAGACTGATTACTCCACTCCCAACACCAACTTCTAAATATGATATTTTTTCTTCTAAAGAATTGACAAAATTCTTCATTAGATCAACCAACTCTTCTGTTTCTACTCTAGGTATCAAAACATTTCGATTTATTTTAAACTCAAGATTTTTAAACTCCACAAAACCAGTTAAATATTCAACTGGTAAGTCACCTTTTGTAAGTAGGTCTGCTTCTTGCAAGCTATACTTAAGTAACTGGTTACGCTCGTAAATACTTAGTTTTCTAGATTTATTCATGAAAATTGTGACTTGTAAAATTTCTATTATTAATGCATATTGTAATCCATATAAAGTATAAATATTCAAAGAAAGGAATAATTTAGTTTTTTAAGCGAAATAAAACTAAATTACGACCGAAAGATGGCAAAAAAAACCCAAGCAAAGGAAGTTGCGCAGGTTGCAGACAGGTTTTCTTTTCAAGCTTTTAGTAGCTTCGTCAACACCAACTTCTCTCTAATTATTATTTTGGTAATGGCCTTTGTTTTAGGCTTTTTAAGTGGTTCGCTTTGGACTGAAAATAGAATTTTAAAAAGTGGCGGAGGTGTTGCTTTAAATGACACTTCTGCAGCGGAAGCTGCTGCTGCCGAGGCTGCTGCAAAAAAACTTGAGCAAGTTCCAGCTTTCGATCCAAAAACCGATCATTTTAGAGGTAATAAAGATGCTGAGGTTGTTATGATTGAATACTCAGATTTTGAGTGTCCATATTGTAATCGTTTCCACCCCACCATGCTTCAGGTAATGGAAGAGTATGGCGACAAAGTAGCTTGGGTCTATAGACATTTCCCACTTTCCTTTCATCCTAATGCTCAGCCTTTGGCCGAAGCTAGTGAATGTGTGGCTACTTATGGTGGTAGCGATGCTTTCTGGAAGTTTTCAGACAGTGTTTACGAAAAAATGGGTGACGGCACCATTTATGGTAGCAATCCTGAAGCCAAAAAAGTCAGCACTGAGATGATGGTTTCTTTAGCCACTGCAGCCGGAGCCAATGGTGCTCAAGTCAAAGCTTGCATTGACAGCAAAGAAATGAGTCAAAAAGTCAAAGACTCTCAAGCTGGTGGTAGCAAAGCTGGTGTAACTGGCACTCCAGGCACCATCATTGTTAGTAAAAAAGGTGGTTTTGATCTAGTTCCAGGAGCTTTACCCTTCGAACAAGTTGAGGTCATGTTAGGAGAACACCTTTAAACTCTAAGTTAAAAAATTATTAAACCGCGAGCCAAAAACTCGCGGTTTTTTATTTACCATTAGTTTGAAAGTCTCTAAAAATCAATTGCAGTTTGTCAACTCCACGATATGAATTAATATCTAAAGAAACTGCAAGATCAAACTCTGTTGCAATGGATAATTTATCAACTAAATCAGCTCTGTGCCAAGCTAAAACCTCATATTCTCCATCATGATTTGGAAAATTAATTATCAGCTTAAGATGCTCTTGTTCTCTACCCATTAACTTATAATTTTTCAACAAAACTTTTTGCAAAACAAAAATCGGCTTTGGGTTGGCCAAACCAAATGGAGAAAATTCTTCAATCAATTCCATAGTTTCTAAGTTGAGGAGATTGAAAGGTAAGACAGCGTCAACCTGAAGAGTTTTCTCTAAATTCTTATCTGCCAATAGTTCTTTGGCTTTTTTTTGCATGGCTTTTTTTAAAGTAGCAATTTTTTCGCTACGCAAAGCAAAACCAGCTGCCAATGGATGTCCACCAACTTCTAGCAAATCTTTTCTAAAGAGACGAATAAATTCAGTAATATTAAAACCATCTAGAGAGCGAGCTGAAGCTTTAGAAATCTCTTCACCAACACTAATTACGATACTTGGTTTGGCAAATTTTTCCGTCATTTTGCCAGCAATCAAACCAATAATCCCTTCGTGATATTCGAAAGAATCTAAGAAGATAATTTTTTCTTCGGTTTCTTTAATAACTATTTCTTCAGCCTGCTTGGTTAAAGAGATAGTTAAATTTTGCCTATCTTCATTAGTATTCTTGAGTAAGTTGCTTAATTGAATTGCTTTATTTTCATCTTTAGTGCAAAGTAAGCGCAGAGCGTCCATGCCATCAGCCAAACGTCCCATGGCATTAATACGTGGCCCAATTTGAAAACCAAGTGTGTAGGTATCAATTTTGCTTGGATCTATTTTGGCTAAAGAAAAAAGATGTTTTAAGCCAAGATTTACATTAGTTCTTAAAACAGCCAATCCATACATTAATAAAAAACGATTGATTGATAAGAGAGGCATTAGATCAGTGACTGTCGCAATTGCTACCAAAGCCAATAGCCTTGTTAAAAGCTCTCGGTCACCATCATCAGACAATTCCTTAGCCAAAAACCAAGCTACCGCACAACCACAAACTTGACTGGTGTGAAAAACCGCCAGAGCATTTAATTTCTGCTCATCCTTTTGATGATGATCGCTGATGATCACATCAATTTTTTTATCTTGAAGAAATCCTAAAGCCTCGTGAGCTACAATACCATTGTCCACGGTAATAATAAGGCCGGTATCTGAATGGTCAATTAATAAATCATTTAAAGCTTTAACTGAAAGTCCATAACCATGCTTTAGACGATGAGGTATAAATGGAAAAACATTGTAGCCTTTGGCATGCAAGAATTGCCACAAAACAGCTGTGGCTGTAATTCCATCAGCATCATAATCACCAAAAACAATAATTTTCTCATTTTTTTCTTTGGCTATAGCCAAACGATCTTGAATTTTTTGTAATTCTTGAGCTTTAATACCCAAATCATTTAAAGAAATTTTGAAGGGTGAAAAGCCACGAAAAAAATCTTGAGCATCTTCAATGTTTCGATTTTTGAGAAGAATTTCTTTTAACTCTTCAAGATTTCCTGGAATATAAGTAGATTGGATGTGCCATTTCATGATTTATAGCCTTATAATAAAACTATGACTCTCAATTTACCATTTGAAGTACTATATCTCATCTACCAATTTAAACAACATAAATTTGAAGCTTATCTAGTTGGTGGCGCAGTGAGAGATTTAACCATGAATTTCGCTCCAGAACTAATTAAAGATTTTGATCTAACCACTGATGCCTCTCCATCAGAAATTCAGAAAATCTTTCCGCAGAGTTTCTATGAAAATAAATTTGGGACAGTTAGTTTTACTCATGAAAATTTACTAGAAGAACTAGCCAAAAATTACCAACTGCCAAGTAAAAATTTGGCCAACCTATTAGCAAAAGAGGAAATAAAAAACAATCGTATTATTGACCTCAAAAAAGCCAAAAAGGTTCATTTTTCACTCAAAGATCAACTCAACTCACAAGATAAAGATTCTCTAGAAAAAGACAATCAAGTGCCACCTTTTGAAATGACCACCTTCCGCAGTGATGGTGAATATTTAGACCACCGCAGACCAGACGAGGTTGTTTTTGGCACAAACTTAGAAGAAGATTTGAAAAGAAGAGATTTTACCATCAATGCTCTGGCCATCACTGTTGAAGAGCAATACTTGCAAGAAATTTTTTCCAAAAAAAAACTAGAAAAATCCTACACAATTGAGAAAGAAAATTTTAAACTAATTGACCTTCACCATGGTCAAGAAGATTTGGATAAAAGAATCATCCGCACTGTTGGTCAAGCCGATCAAAGATTCGCTGAAGATGCTTTGCGCATGTTAAGGGCAATACGCTTAGCGGTGCAATTAAACATGGATATTGAAACTGACACTTATTACGCCATTAAATATCATAAAGATCTGCTCAAATTTGTTAGCTTTGAAAGAATTAGAGATGAATTCATGAAAATTTTGGCTAGCGACCAACCAGCCAAAGGAATTGAATTACTTGATGAAACAGGACTCTTGGTTCATATCATTCCAGAACTTTACCGAGGTGTGGATATGCAACAAAGAGGCCATCACACCACTGATGTTTGGACTCATAGTCTTGATGCTTTGCGCTACTGTCCATCTCATGACCCAATTGTTCGCTTGGCTACTTTATTGCATGACATCGGCAAGCCAGTTACCTACAAAGAAGAAAATGGTGAAATTACTTTCTACAGCCATGATGTCCTAGGTTCTCGTATTGCCAGTAAGATTGCTAACAGGCTCAAACTGAGTAAAAAAGAAATTCAAAGAATTTTTATTCTCGTTCGATATCATATGTTTCACTATCAAGAACACCATAGTGACGCCTCGATTCGTCGTTTTATTAGACGAGTTGGCTTTGAAAACATTGATGATATTCTTGATTTGCGAGAAGGTGATCGTCTCGGTAGTGGGGCCAAAAAAACTAGCTGGCGCTTAGAAGAAATGAAGCAAAGAATCATTGAACAACTCAATCAACCAATGGGTTTGGATGATTTAGTAGTTAATGGTCATGATTTGATGCGAGAGCTTTCAATCAAGCCTAGTCCAATTTTGGGCGAAATCTTGGACAAACTTTTAGAAAAAGTTTTAGAAAATCCACAACTAAACGAAAAAGATAAACTAATACAAGAAGCAAAAAAGATTCTAGAAAATTAATTCTTTTTATTCTTTTTCCAATTATCAAAGACCAAAAGTAAAGGTACAGCAGTAAAAGTACTCGAGTAAGTGCCAGTAATTGCGCCAATTAAAAGAGCAATTACAAACCAATGAATGGTGCTGCCCCCCAAAATTGCTAAGGTTAAAAGCATAATGATGATGGTTAGAGAGTTGTTGATTGAACGACCAAGTGTTTCCAAGACTGCAGCATTAGCAATTTGTTCGAAAGGATAACGAGGGTTTTTGCGTTTTAACTCACGAATACGATCGTAAACCACAATGGTGTCATGAACAGAAAAGGATAAAGTCGTTAATAAAGCAGTTACAAATAAAACGTCCACCTCCACCTGCATAAAATGTCCCAATAAACTAAAAGCGCCAATTAAGATTAGTGAATCGTGTAACATTGCCAAAACAGCACAAAGACCGTATTTGAGCTCATCGAAAGCCCTCCAAATATGAAAAGTAATGATAGAAGCCACAATAATAATTGCAATCAATGTTTTGCGAAGCAATTCTGCTCCCAAAACTGGCCCAACGGTTTCAAAACGCAAAACTTCAATTTGTCCATAAGTTTGGCTAAGCTTGGAAACCAACTGATCTTTGTTTTGGTTATCAATTTCTTTGCCTTTAATTAGAATTCTTTGCTCGCCAGCACTTTGTATTACTTCTGGCTCATATAAACCGTCCAAGCTCTCTTTCAATTTCTCTTGTGAATAATTGGCAAATTTTTCTGTATCTTGAAAATGTAATTCCATCAAAGAGCCACCAGTAAAATCTATGGCTGGCTTAAGACCAAAAAGAAACAAAGAAAATATTCCTGGTAATAAAAATGATAAAGAAATCAAAAAGTAAAATTTTTTAAATTTCATTAGATTCATGATTTATTCCTCTTTTCTCGATTAAAAATTGGCAAAAAAGCTCTAAGTAGTAAACGGCTAACCACAACTCCCGTAAAAAGACTCATTAAAGTACCAATCAAAAAAGTTAGACCAAAACCTTTAACTAAACCGCTAGTATTTAAGAAAGAAAAATTAAGTGGATTAATTAAAACCAAGGCAGTCATAATTGAAGCCAAGTTGGCGTCTTTAATACTGTCCCAAGCCCGACCAAAACCCAATTCCATAGCTCTAGCGTAAGGCTGACCGCTTCTTACTTCTTCCTTCATTCTTTCAAAAATCAAAATATTAGCATCAACAGCCATACCAATAGTCAAAATTAATCCGGCAATTCCAGGCAAAGTAAGTACTACTCCCAAAACTTTATAAATGGCAATGGTTAAAGTAGCATAAATCAGAAGAGAAATGCTGGCAACAAAACCCAACCAACCATAGTAAACAATCATAAAAAGTAACACCAAGCCTAAACCAAGCAAGCCAGCCAAAACACTTTTACCAACAGACTCATCACCCAAACTAGCTCCGATCGTTCTTTGTTCCAAAACTTTGATATTAACCGGCAAGGCTCCTGCATTAAGCTGAATCGCTAAATTTTTGGCTTCCTTGGTATCAAAATCTCCACTGATTACAGCTCGGCCATCAAGAATTGGGGTAGAAATAACTGGACTCATAATTGGCATTCCATCAACAAAAATTGCTAAGACCTCATTAACGTTTTCTTTGGTTACCTTGGCAAATAAGTCTCTGCCCTCCTCATTCATTTCCAAAGAAATCACTGGCTTGCCAGTTTGCGGGTCAATTTGGGCCAAGGAGCGCTTGAGTTGTTTACCAGTTAAACCAGTTTCTGCAAAAGAATCAAGCCAAATTTGGGGAGAAATAGTTGCTTCATTAAATTCTTCTTCAGTAAGTTGTCGTTGTAATTTAAATTCTAGCTGAGCTGTTTGTCCAACTAAATTTAAAGCCTCCTGTGGATCTGAAATGCCTGGTAATTCAATAATCAAGCGATAGCTATCATCTTTTTTAGAAGTTTGAATTGAAGATTCGCTAATACCATAGAGGTCAACTCTTCTGGCAATAATTTCTCTAGCTGATTCTAGGGCTACTTCTCTATCTTCTACAGTAATCTCACCCATTTCTGCTTCCAAAGTAACTTGCATGCCACCCTGCAAATCTAAACCTTTGCGCAATTGATAGTCTTTTTGAATGTGTTTACCAAAAAAATAAAAATCTAATTTTGGCTTTTGAAAATTGCCAATTTGATCTGGCAAAGCAATAAATGCTGCCACAAAAGTCAAGAAAAAAATTAAAAATAGAGACTTAGTTAAAGACTTTTTTTTCATAAATTTAAATTAGATAGTGGGCAACTCTCTATGGCAAAATTCTATTTCATCGCCAATAACCATTACTCTAACCCCATACATCACTTCCATGATAAATGGGTCGCGACGAGCTTTACGAAACTCAAATTCCTCAGTTTCTAAAACAGCATAGTTAATTTCTCGCCCAAAATCTTTTTCTTCAGCCTTAATTAAGGCTTCAATTTCTGGCAACACCACTTCACCTACAATTAAAATATCTAATTGATCTCGATCTAATTTTGCTTGATTGATGAAAGCTCCGGTAAACACAACATAGTCGACATTACCTAATTTTCTTCTTAGCTTCCTAATTTTCTTACCAATGCCAGAAGTTTTAATCACAATGCGCTGTAATTCTTGAAAAAAGAGATATTTCTTGTTGAGAGTGTAGTAAAGACGATTGGACCTTTGTTCACTTTTAAGCAAACCTGCCTCCAACATTCTGTCCAGTTCTCGACGCACGGCATTAATTTCTTCTTTAACTAAGCGTGTAATTTCACGAACATAAAACATCTCGTTTGGTTTTTCAAAAAAGAGAGTCAACATTTTGACTCTGACTTTGGAAACCAATAAATCATTTAAATCTGCCATGTTAAATCTTTCTTGAAAATCTGCAATTGAATGCAATTTTTACTCAATTTCAATCTTAACAAAAAATAATAGAAAAGCAAAACTTAATTAGCTCTTTTGGCAAAAATCAAAAGTCTTTCTTTGGTTGTTCCAGGAGGCCAACAGGTTTGCAGAACTATGTTTTCTCCCTCATAAGACTGATAAAGAAAGCTTGTGTCTGTGGGTTGACTAATTTTCTTTTCGGTGACCAAGTAGCGATATCTTTTTCTTTCATGCCAAATGTAAATCTCATCGCCAGTTTCTAATTTGTTGAGCAAATAAAAAACAGCATTGTATTGGACTTGAAAACCTGGACTAGAAGAGTGAGCAAAGTAATATCCTAGGCCTTTTTCATCCGGGTAATTGGTGCTTGAGGCATGAGCAATGCCTTGCTTTAGGGCTGCTTTATACTGCTCTTCATCATTTGGATCAACATTAAAGACCACTCTTTCGTCTAGACCTAGGCTAGGAATGACTATGCCATAATCTTTATTTTTAGAAGCATTGCCAACAATAGTCATTCCTGAAAAATCAGGAAAAAATAAGGCTTGAGGATTCTCAATCCCTCTATTTTGAAAAAATGATTTGAATTGATATTTAAATTCTATCCAAAGCACCGGCAAAAAAACCAAAATTAACCAAAACAAAAAGGTTAAAAAGGCCAAGAGAATTAGAACAGGGAAAATTTGACGAATTTTCAATAGCTTATTTCCTTTTTTTCAACGAACGCTTATTAAGATTATGATTCATCTTTTTGGTTCCTTGAATAAAGGGGTAACTGAAAGCTAAAGCACCACTAGTCAAACCTAGAATTGAGAACCAAGTTGGAGTGCCAGTTGAAGGCTGCTTAGTAATTGGTTTGGTGCTAACATAAACAGTTTGTTCACAAGCACTACTTCTCCTCCATTCACCAGTTGAGTCTTGCACAGAAGCTTTAACCTTATAGGTGCCCGGACTAGCATATTGATGCTCAAATTCTTCTTGATTGGCTTCAACCTGATTACCATCGCCGTAATCAATTTTGTAGTTTTTAAGATCACCTTTATTGTCATAGCCGGCAACTTTAAAATTCACTAGAGCTGGAGCTTGGTTGTTTTGACCTGAAACAATCTGCAAATAAGAACAAGCACTACGATGACTTTCAATTTTAACAGGGCTAACTCTAGCTACCACCTGACATTGACGATCTTTGAGCCAGTTACCTTGACTATCTTTAACCTCAACTGCAGCACTAAATCTACCAGAACTTTCGTAGGTATGATCAACCTTGCTATGACTGGTTTCCAAATCAGTCCCATCACCAAAAAGAAAACGATAGGCTTTGATTTCTCCTAAGTTGTCGCTTGCTTTAGCTTCAAAAGTAATTTTTGCAGGCACTTGATCGTTATTACCACTTAGAATCAACAAATCATCACAGGAGCTGACATGAGGGATACGTTCATCAACTACCAAAAAGAAAGCTCCGTCATTAAAATCCATATCTTCAATTAAAACATCATGACAATCTTTATCTGAGCCATTGCAACTAAGGCTGACGTTTGGCTTGCTATAACTTTCTTTTAAAAATTTTTCATAAGCATAACCATCTCCCCAGCATTGAGCAGATAAAAGTTTATTGCCGTCACTGCTGATTTTGCTATATAAATCGCTCACATCAGCTGAACCAGCACCAGAAAAACCATTGCAGATGTTGTTTTTAGGACTTATCCAACCAGAGTAAGGCGTGTCTTTCATGTCTGCTAAAAAAGAAATTTTATCTCCAGAAGAAACTCTAACACCCGTGCGCCAAACATCATTTCCAGTTACAGTTTGACTGTAACTGCGATCATTAACTCTGAGCTTGAGAGTAGTTTTGATTCCTGTTTTATAATAGATCAAAACTTCTCCAGAAGCCACACTGGAAAAAGTATAATCAAGCTTACCAGAATCATTTCTGCCACAATGCTCAATGGAAACATCTTGACCTGAAAAGTTAAATTTGTAGAACCAAGGCTGATCGCAATGAGCATCTGCTCCTAAAGTTGAAGTTGAAGCCAAAACTCCAGAATTACTTAAAATAAGTAAAACCAAAGTTGTGACCAGAGTTTTTATCATAATCAATAGCTAACATCCGAATCGGTAGCCAAGACTGAAATCCAAATTTGCCCCCTAGCTAACTCGATAGCGTTACCTCTAACGTCGACAAATTCCAACTCAGCTTCACGATCTTTTTTAACCCAATTGGCTTCGATTGGAGCCTGACCGTGTTTAAAAATCAAAGCTTTACCTCTTCCAACAGTACCATACATCATATGTTTCTTTTCATTAATGGGACCTTTTTCGGTAGCAAAGAGAATTACAACATTTTTACTAGATAGTTGCTCATCATTATTGATATCAACATGAGCCTCCCCAGCATTATTTCTCTTATAAGAATCACTGTTGCTGTCATAATTCCACTCAACTGAATATTGGTTATAACCACTCCAAAAATCATAAGCAATTTTGGTGGTTGAACCTGCTTCTGGAATTTCTTCTTCATAGCTAAAACCCTTATAAGCGCTAGACCAAGGAGCGGCAGCGATGGTTTTTCTAGCGACCACTCTCTCTGGGGTTAGACTGGTCCAACCTCGATCAGCAGCAACCTTCCATAACGCTTCAGTGGTTGTTTCCATGGTGTGCTCGGTAGCAATCTCTTTGCCAGGAATACGATTGTAATTACGGAAGAAAGTTGGATAACCAACAGAAAACTGATTAATATCATTCTCACCTTCCCAACCATATTCACGAATTTGGCCAAGAGCATCTGTTGGACCAGGCACATTTGCTCCACCAACATGAACATACATGGGCAAGTTAAATCCAGAAGCCCAATCTAAATAATAAGTTCTAGCCGAACGAATTGGAGCTAGAGTTAAATCGTTGGCTTGAGCTGCACAGTAAAATAAAGCACCAAAACGAGTCACTCCACCCTCAGCTACTGCTTCAAAAACCAAATCAGCTCGACTCAAACCTGCCTGAGGACGAGAATCTGGAGTATTTTCAATCATTACAAAAAGTGGACGACGGGTATCCCAAGCATCCTTTTCGGTTTTGGTGTAGTAAACACCATTTAAAGGACAGACCTGATCTCTTGGTTCACTAGGATCAATTGTCAAAAGACTACTAAGTAAAGTCTGGGCGGGGTCTGTGGTTTGATTATTGTTTGTAGTATTGGCCACAGAGCCTTTAGAAAAGGAGGAAAAAGCCAAGAAAGATAAGCCGGAGCTCAATATATATAAAATCAAAACAACAATTAAATTCTTCTTAGGCATAAATCCTTTCTAAATTGCATTTAAACTTCAAGTATATAATAGAGCCACAGTTAACAAAACCAGTAAAATAAAAATAAAAACCAAAAAAGTTTTTCTTAGATCCTTAATAATCAGTTGAGGATCATAAGCAAAAATTTCCTTTAGATAGCTAACTTCTTGTTTTACCTCTTTTTCAATTGGTTTAGACACTTGCTTGATTTCTTGTTTCAAAGGAAGGACTTTTTTTTGACGACGCAATTCACTCTGCAAACGGTCTTTTTTGGTTCTTTTTTTTGCCATATTATCTAAAAATATTTCTAATATCATTAAAAGAAACAATGATCATCAAAGCAAGTAGAGAAATATAGCCAAAATAATTCAAGTAGGCAGCAACTTTATCAATTTTTCTTTTTTTGAAAAATTTTTCCAAAACAATTAAAACAGCTCGACCACCATCTAAAGCCGGAATCGGTAAAAGATTCATAATGCCTAAATTGATTGATAGAAGAGCCGCAAAATTCACAATATTTAAAAAGCCACCTTCAAAAAAACCATAAGTATTGGCCTGATCAATGATACCTATCGGACCAGCAATTTCCTGTTGCAGGCCACGGCCAGCAAATAAATCAAGCACCATTTGCCATAAAGCTTGAAGAATCATTATCGCCAAAGCAAGAGATTGCTTAAAAGCCTCAGTAATGGTCTTAAATGGCATAAGATACCAAGGATAATTCTTGAAAATAACTTCGCTAAAAGTTATGCCCATTGTGCCTTCTCCATCTGGAGTTTCTGCCTTGGTTCGCAAATAAATATTGTAATCTTGATAATCACTAGGGCAAGCTTCCTCTGCACATGGTAAAGAGGTGCGAATTGTGACTGCTTCTCCTAGATGAGCTTGCACAAAACTTTGCACTTGTGTTGGAGAATCAACTTTAATCCATTCCTGATTAACTTGAAAAGCTAAAATATTGGTATTATCTTGCAAACCAGCTTGTTTGGCTGGAGAGTTTTCCACTACCTGACCAATTCTAGCTTGCCCATAAAGAGGGGTAGGAATACCTAGTTGATAAAAAACCGCTGCAAAAGCCAAAATACCAAAAACAAAATTAAAAAAAACTCCTGCTAGAACTACTTCTAAGCGAGCTTTGATCGATTTATTGTGAAAAGAGCCCTTGTCATCTGGGTTTTCTTCTGGACCATTTTCACCCTCCATTTGCACAAAACCACCAAAAGGAATCAAGTTTAGGGAAAAAATAGTTTCTTTTGATTTAAAAATTTGTAAAAGACGAGGTGGGTAGCCTAAACCAAACTCTTTAACTTTGATACCATTTCTTCTAGCAGCCAAAAAATGACCAGCTTCATGAATAATGACCAAAATAGATAGGATGAGAATAAAAATCAAAGCTGCCATATTTTAAAGACTCAAAAGTTCTTGTTCTTTTTTCTTACTCATTTCTTCTAGTTTGGAAATATATTCTTTGACAGTGTTGTCTAATTCTTCAACTTCAGCTTTGATATCATCTTCACTAATTCCAGCCCCACCTTCTTGTTTTTCAATATCTCGACGCAAATCAGAACGAACACTGCGTAGCATCACCTTGGCTTCCTCTTCTTTTTGATGCAAAATTTTAACCATTTCTAGTCTTCTCTCTTGAGTGGGAGCTGGCACTACAATTCTAATCAAATCGCCATCCACAATTGGATTTAAATTGAGTTGAGCCAATTGAATGGCTTTTTCTATTTCTGATAACAAACTTTTGTCCCACGGTTTAACAGTTAGAAGTTGTGTGTCTGGAGCAGAAATCGAAGCAACTTCGTGCAAAGCCATTCTGGTGCCATAAGCTTCTACAAAAACTCCATCAAGAAGTTGAGCACTAGCCCTACCAGTGCGTAAAGAAGAAAAGTCATCTTGAGCGTGACTTAAAGTTTTTTCAAATTTATCCAGATAAGAAGATTTGTGTATTGCCATATTTTAAGAGAGCATTCTAATTGATATTAAATTCCAAATCAACCCGAGGAAAGGGTAAGCTTTGCTTGGTGGGATTGTTTTCCTTCAGAGTTTCTCGAAGCTCATAAACTCGCTCATTAAGTGGACCCAACTCCACATTCTCCTCTTTCTGCTCAAAAACTGGGTCTGGATCTGGGGATTTCTTTAAAAAGATTGATAAAAATGTAAAAAACACAATTAAAAACAAAACAACAACCAAAGCATAAAAAGGTCTCAAGCTTTTATTTTTTTGTAAATCTTTAAAACTTAAACGTTTTTTTGACTTAT
>DYGL01000029.1 GCA_020724725.1 Candidatus Microgenomatus sp.
TCCGCTATCCAGAAGTTGACTACGATTATTATGTCTTTGAAGCCCTTAATATGCCTAAAAATCACCCTGCTCGTGATGAATGGGAGACTTTCTTTGTTGAAGCAGAACCGGACGAAAAAATGGGCAAAGTCGTCCTAACCACTCACACTTCCAATGGACAAGTTAGAGAGATGGAGCGTCTCGGCTCTAAACCACCAATTCGCATGATCAACGTGGCTCGCACTTATCGTCGCCAAAGCGACGCCACTCACACGCAAATGTTTCACCAGTTTGAGGGTTTGGTAGTCGATAAAGGCGTCAATATTCAGCATCTCAAGGGAACTTTGGATTATTTCGCCCAAAATTTCTATGGACCTGGCACCAAAAGTCGCATTCGTCCCTTTCACTTTAAATTTACTGAACCATCTTTTGAGGTAGATTTTAGTTGCCACATCTGTGGCGGTACCGGCAAAAAACAAGATGGTAGTGGAGAAAACTGTCGTTTCTGCAAATCAGGCTGGCATGAAGTTGGCGGGGCTGGTATGGTTCATCCTAATGTCTTGAAGGCTGGCGGAATTGATTCAGACATTTACACTGGTTTTGCTTTTGGCTGGGGAGTGGAGCGCACCTACACCCTCAAAAAAGGACTTAATATTGATGATATCAGGCTTTTTTACAGTGGAAATTTGGAATTTTTGGAGCAATTTTAAATATGAACATCCTCATTCCTGACTCATGGCTACGCGAACACTTGCAAAGCAAGGCTAGCAAACAAGATATTCAAAAATATCTATCTCTTAGTGGTCCCTCAGTTGAACGCATTTACGAAGATGAGGTTTACGATATTGAAGTCACCACTAATCGTGTTGACAGCATGTCGGTGCGTGGCATCGCTAGAGAGGCAGCTACCATTCTCAAAAGAGCAGGTATTGCTGCCAGTTTGAAGAAACTCAAATTACAAAATATCGTCAAACACCCCAATAAGAACTTGCCTTTACCGGAAATTATCTATGAAACTGACAAAGTGCGCCGAGTGCTGGCCGTTGTGATGACCGATGTCAAACATTTACCAAGTCCAGAAAAAATGCAAGCTCGACTGAAAGCCATTGGCGTTAATTTGCACGAAGCCCTGATCGATATTAGCAACTATGTGACTCATGAATTGGGTCATCCTTGCCATGTTTTTGATTACGATAAGATCATGCAAAGAGGTGGCAAAATTATTATCAAAGAAGCCAATAAAGGCAAGAAATTTGTCACTTTAGATGAAGTGGAGCATGAAACTCTAGGTGGCGAAATTGTCTTTGAGTCCTCAAGTGGCGAAATTATTGATTTGCCAGCTATCAAGGGCACGCTCAACACCGGTGTTGATAAAAACACTAAGTCGATTCTTTTTTGGATTGAATCCTTGGATGCTAAAAAAGTTCGTCAAGCTTCGATGAGCCATGCCATTCGCACAGTTGCTGCGCAACTAAATGAAAAAAATGTTGACCCTCACCTTGGCAAAGAAGTGATGGAATATGGAGTAGAACTTTTTACTCAGCTCTGTCAGGCCAAAGTTGCCTCAGAGCTCTATGATTATTTTCCTGATCGTCAAACAACCAAAGCTGTTCAAGTTAAATTTAAAACGATTAGTAATTATTTAGGAATAGTCTTAAAAGAACAAGAAATTTGCCAAATTCTAGAAGATTTGGACTGTAAAGTAGAAATTAAAGACAACGGCGTTCTAGTTACTCCACCCAGTTTTAGACCAGATATTCAAATCGAGGCTGATGTAGTTGAAGAATTGGCCAGAATTTATGGCTACCATAATTTACCAAGCAAGCTCATGGATGGGGAACTATCAGTTAACCCAGATCCAAACACCAATTATCATTTTGAGAATTTGATTAAACATTTTTTGGCCGATATCGGCTGGCAAGAAATCTACAGCTATTCGCTTGTTAGTGAACAGCAAGCTCTCGACTCTGGTTATCAAATAGCAGAGCATCTCAAACTTGCCAACCCACTCAAAGAAGAAAACACCTATCTACGTCGCAGCCTGATTCCTTCTTTACTTGAAGTTATGGCCAACAATAAAACACAAAAAGAGCTCTCAGTTTTTGAATTAGCTTGTGTTTATCATCCAAAAGATCATAATTTGCCAGAACAACCACTTAAACTAAGCCTGGTTTCCAACCGAGAATATAGGTTGGTGAAAGGTGATTTGCTAAGTCTTTTAGATCGCCTTTACGTTTTTTCTGCTGGCCAAGAACTTTTGCTTGAAGAAAAAATTAGCAAAGAAATTCAGATGCCAATTGCCAAGCAAGAAGCAGAGCTAATTATCAAAGATGGCAAAAGTAAAACCAAATTAGGCTCCTTGCTAATATTGGAGCAAAAATTAACCGCTCTAGAGTTGGATCTCAAAAAGCTCTTGACTGTTGCCAGAAGATATCCTCAATATCAAAAACTTGTCAAAACTGCAGCCATTGCTGAAGAATTAACTTTCACTTTGCCAAAAGGAGTAGCAGTTGGCGAACTAATGCAAACCTTGAAAAAAGTGGATAAGCGAATTAAAAAAGTTGAATTATTGGATATTTACGAGCAAAACTACAGCTTCAGCTTTATTTTTCAAGATCCTTTGGTTAATATAAGCAATGAGGAAGTTGAGCCAATTAGGCAAAAACTAGTCAAAGTAGGCCAAGATGAATTTAAAATTAACTTGGTTGGCAAGATTTAGCGAAAAAAACACCCTAGATGTCATTAGGCTTTTGCTTTTTTTCTTCATCATCCTGACTTTTAGTCTCAACCTTTTCTACAAAATTTCCCTTGATGGTGCTTATGTCCATGGCTTACTGGTAGACTACTTAATTCCCAAAGTTTACCTCGCCGAATTTTTTTTAATCCCTTTTTTGCTCCTAAGTTTGGCGCAACTAGGCAAAATTAAACTCCCAACTGGCTTTTGTTTTCTCGTGATCTTGTTTTTGCTTAGACAGCTACTGAGTGATTCTGCACTAGCAGCCTTTACTCATTTACTTCATCTAATAGAGTTTTTTTTATTCTTTAAAGTTATTAATCGCGACGCGCTTTTTCAAAGTAAACTTGCCAAAAAATTCACTGCAGCAGCTTTATTAATGATCATTGTTTTGCAAAGCTTTTTAGCTTTTTACCAATTTATTTTTCAAAAATCTCTCTTGGCTTATCAATTTTTAGGCGAAACCAATTTGAGAGATCTAGCCAATATTAGTCGTGCTCAATTTAGTTTTGGAGAAAAAATTCTGCCTTACGGCAGCACTGCTCACCCAAATATTTTAGCTGGAATTGTTGTCATCTTAAGCATTTTGTTGATTCAAAAAGCCAGCACTGTTTTGTGGTTGCGTTTTTTGTTGATAGCAAACGCTTTACTAATTGTTTTTCTCACCCAATCGCTCAGCGCTTTGATAACTCTGATTTTGTTTGGGGTTTATTTACTTTTAGAAAAAGTTAAAGATAAAAAAACCATAATAGTCTTGATCTACTACTTTTTTCTCCTTTTCTTGCCCTATTTATTGAGCAAGCTTATTGAAACTAGTTTTGAAAATGATTCCATTGAGCGTCGAGTTTATCTCAACCAAGCCGCTTTGGAGATGTTTAAAGAAAACACTTTCTTTGGTGTTGGCATCAATAACTTCACTCTAAATTTGGAAAAATATTCCACCCAAATAAACAGTAGGGAAGTAGTACGTTTTATACAACCAGTTCACAACCTTTTATTTCTATTCTTAGCTGAAGGAGGCTTGCTACTTTTAGTGCTTGTGTGGCTAATGATTAGACAACTTAAGATTGACAAATTCTACCAAAAATCACTGATTATCTTGGCTTTGGCCAGTTTGGATCATTATTTATTCAGTCAATTCTCAGGCTTAGGTTTACTAGCTATTTTCTATTTTTTGATTTAGAAAGAATATAGATCAATCATTATTCAATAATCCACTTGGTGTCGCCGTTGGATTTGGATCTGGTATAACCGTTGGTTTCTTTGATGGTGTAGGAGTTGGGGTGGGGGTAGGAGTCGGCTCCTTGAAATCCCAATCCATTCCGCCGGTGCCAATTTTTATCTTTGAACTTTCCTTGGTACTACCACTTCTAGAATAAGCTTTAGCGTAAAGCTCATATTTGCCGCGCTTTAATTTGATGGTGCCACTTACTTCGCGCTCATTTTCAAAAGTTTTTTCTAACTTAAAATCTTCACCTTCTTTTTTGACATAAAGCTCGAGTTTTTCTACACCAGCATCACTGCCAGCCTTGATGCGAAAATCAATCTCTTCGCCATCAAAATTTTCTTCATTTCTTGGGCGCTCTAAACTGACGTTGATATCGCTTTCTTCACCACAATACTCAGTCGGATTTCCATAACGAGAATCAGTTTGCGTGGCCAACCAAGCATCAATGCCTTCTTGCCAACGATTGCGTCCATCTTCACTGAAAGGATCATCTTCTTTCAGCACGATGAATTCCTTCTCGGTAAAGTCTCCAAATGCAATTTTGGCTTCGGTGGCCAATTTGTTTTCTTCACCTTTACAAACCTTTAGTAGGCGATGAATAGGGTCGAGCTCGTTACTTAGAGTACCTTTGATGATGTAATCAAAACGACTGGGGAAATTATCGTGACTACGATGACCAGATATAGAGTCTAGTTCAACTTTTTCCACGTTTTCTGGCATCTTCCATTCTGGAGCCTGATAGCCCAAATCCAGAGCACCAAAAATAATCCTGCGCCAAATTGGGGAAGCACCAGTAATACCAGATGCCACATAACTCATAGCCGTTCCATCATTGTTACCTACCTAGGTACCGACAATGATGTCTTGACTCCAACCGATTGTCCAGTTGTCTTTCATACTGTTGGTAGTACCAGTTTTAACAGCAATTGGTTTGCCAGTATTGAGAAGGGAATTGGCACCAAAAGCCAAAAGGCGAGCATTATTATCAGACAAAATATCATTAATAATAAAAGTCTCTCCCTGGTCAATAATTCTTGGACCTTCTACCTGACGATGCTCATAAAGCACTCGACCATCTTTATCTTCAACCTTTAAAATGGAAACTGGCTCAATTTTTAGACCACCATTGGCAAAAGCACTGTAAGCTCCTACCAAATCAATCATTTTCACCTCAGCACCACCAAGAGTCACTGCCAAACCAAAACGCTTTAAATTCTCTGGAGTGGGTTCAAGGGTTTCTAAGCCCATGGTGTAAGCTAGATTCAAAAAATTATCCAAACCAACAATAGCCAAAGCTTTAACTGCTGGAATGTTGAGAGAACTACCTAGAGACTGACGTAAATTAACTGGTCCTCTAAAAGTGCCGTCATAGTTCTTGGGGATATAAGGCTCTTCTTTATCGTTGCGATTGAAAGTAGTTTGCACATCCATCAACATAGAAGCTGGATTGTAGCCTTTCTGAATCATGCCAAGATAAGTAATTGGCTTGATCGAAGAACCAGGTTGACGCAGAGCATCGACTGTGACATTAAATTGTCCGCCAATTTCAGTATCGAAATAGTTTTTGCTGCCAACCATGGCTAAAATTTCTCCAGTTTTGGGATTCATCGCCAAAGCTGCACCGTTACTAATATTGTACTTAGCCACACTTTCTACTTCTTCAGTTACGCTTTGCTGAGCTTTTTCTTGCAAGCGCCAATCAAGAGTTGTAGTCACCTTAAGACCACCTCTACTTAGAAGTTCTTCACCCAACATTTCTGTGAGCTGTGAACGCACGTAAAAAACAAAGTGAGGCGCCTTAATTTCGGCGGCGGCTCGTTCAAATTTCAAATTTTCGATATTAGCCAAAGCATCCTGATAAGCTGCTTCAGTAATGTAGTCATTTTCTCTCATCGCTGCCAGAACTGCTCTAGTGCGCATCTGCCAATAAGGCTTACCGTCCTCATCTAAAGCCCCGAAATATGGAGAGTAAACACTAGGCCTCTGTGGCAAGCCGGCCAAAAAAGCTGATTCTAAGAGGTTTAACTCGTTAATTGGTTTGTTGAAATATATTTCTACGGCCGTACCAACACCCCAACTATTACCTCCATAAGGAGCTTCATTGAGATACATTTCTAGAATCTGATCTTTACTAAATTTTCTTTCAATCTGGACTGAAATGACAAACTCTTTAAATTTACGAGTAATTGTTTTTTCGTTACTAAGTAAAACATTTTTGACCAATTGCTGAGTCAGGGTAGAACCACCCACCACTCTTTGACGAAAAACAAAGTTGTAAGGAATACGCAAAATCGTCAAAAAATCAAAGCCTTTATGCTTGTAAAAGTCTCGATCTTCAATCGCCACAGTTGCATTTTTTAAATCGCTTGGAATCTGATCAATACTAATTGGATTACGTCTCTCTTCCTGAAAAAGATCATAAAGCAAATTGCCGTCGCGATCATAAATTTTGGAACTAAAACCTTCTTTACGCACTACTTCTCCAGGCTTTGGCAATTCACGAGAGTACCAAGCAAACATGGCTAGAAAAAGGAAAATTCCTAAAATCACCAAGCCAAAAAAAGCCAAGGCAAAAAGACGCAAGCGCTTCGCTCTAAGCAGTTTTTTTTCTTGTTCTGACAAGATGTGGCGATTGCGCAAGCGACGAGATCTAATTCTTTTAGGCATAAGATTGCTTAGCCAAAAACTGACTTTTCTTTTGAGTCTTTTTAAAGACAAAAAAACATCCTTTTGGTTCATAAGGCTCATCCATTCTACCAAAGTTTCGGATAGACTTATAGCGAATGTTTACCAAACTACAGTATTAGTCTAGAATAATGCCATATATGCCAGATGTTTTAAGTCGCGGAGTTAGTGAAGTTTTACCAAGCAAAGATTCTTTGGCCAGATTGATGGAACAAAAGAAAATTCGCCTATACCTAGGAATTGATCCGACCGGCTCTTTTTTGCATTTAGGTCATGCAGTTGGACTCAGAAAGCTCCAGCAATTTGCTAAACTTGGTCATCAAGTTATCTTGCTAGTAGGCAATGGCACTGTCAAAATTGGCGATCCTACTGGCCGAGATGAAAGCCGTCCTGTGTTAGATGATGCCACCATCGAAAAAAACTTTCAAAACTGGAAAGCTCAAGCTAGCAAAATCTTAGATTTTTCACTCATTGAAGTGAGATATAACGGCGATTGGTTGGACAAACTCAACTATGCTGATATGGTTAAATTGCTGGCCAAAACCACTGTTCAGCAACTACTCGAAAGAGACATGTTCCAAAAGAGAATGCAGCAAGGATTGCCAATTCATGGTCATGAAATTATCTACCCATTACTACAAGGCTATGATTCCGTAGCTATGGATGTTGATTTGGAAATTGGCGGCAGTGATCAGACCTTTAATATGTTAATGGGTCGCCAGCTTCAGCAGCAATACAACCAAAAAGAAAAATGGGTTCTCAGTACACCTTTAATTGAAGGGACGGACGGACGCAAAATGAGCAAGTCTTTTAATAACTACGTCGCTCTTACCGATCCAGCCAGAGATATGTATGGTAAATTAATGAGCATTAAAGATGAATTGATCATCAAATATTTTGAAGTTTTAACTGATGCTGAGATGACAGAAATTGAGGCCATGGATGAGGCTATGCGAAACGGAACCAACCCCATGGAATTCAAGAAAAAGCTAGCTTTAACCATCACCAAAGACCTCCACGATGAAAAACAAGCTCTAGAGGCAGCTGATTTTTTTG
>DYGL01000030.1 GCA_020724725.1 Candidatus Microgenomatus sp.
GTTACGGCTGAAGAAGCTCAAGCTTACGCCAATCAAGGTATTCCTGCAATCGCAACCACTCCAAGCTATAAGGATGGGTCTGGAGGAACTGTTTCTGGTCACATGGCTATGATCATTCCAGGATCTGGAGAATGGAGTGAGGATGGGAAAACTTTTTATCCTAGCTCAGCTCAGGCCGGAAATCTCAATTTTGACGATGGCACTTCAACCCAAACAGGGTTTAAGGGTGCTTTAGAAAACAAGCAGGAAATTGTCTATTATGTCAATGAAGGTAGTTACGAATTTATCCAACCTTAAATTTTTTGTTCTAAACTCATAGTTTTTTTATACACATAAAACTGCCCAATCTCAAACAAGAGATAGAAGCTGATAATCAAGCTTACCAAACCTAGCCAAAAATTATTTTCTACAGTGAAGCTGTTGATAACGAAGTTGACCACTTCTAGAATTTGTGCCCAAAAGAGGTAAATCCAGCCTACTGCATTGCCTTGACGCAAAGGTTTGAAGGCTTTTAATAAGAAGAGTGTGCTAAATAGCACCAATATAAAGCTACCGCTAATACTCCAAAGAATTTCTACGTCTAAAGACATTAAAGCTAAGAGCAAAAAGAATCCGGTAATCAAAGTCGCGATCAAGCCAACTAGGCCAAAAGCCAAGGCCAAGAAAGGGACAACCTTGTTGATTAAAAGACGAACTTTCTTGGGCAAATGTGGCAACTTAATAAAAAAACGATCCAATGAGCCAATCAGGCCAGCTACCTTCTCATTGGCAAAAGTTTGTTGGAAGAGATTTTTAGTTTTGAGCATATTTTTAAGCATACCTTAGAGCTATCTTTACAAGCTCACAAAGCGAGATCGGTCCATTTAAAGTTGCTGTTTGTTAGTTTAATTTTATGCTTGATCTTTTGTTTCAGCAACTTTAACTGAGTGAGACAAAGATTGTTGCTGATTTTAATTGTTTTTTTAGTCGAACGTGACCAAGCTTGCTTTGTGAACTTGTAAACAAGTATAGCATTTTTCTCCTTTCACCGCGCTAAGATTTGCGTTACACTAATTGTTAAGATGCAAATTCCTGTGACTTTACCTACTTCTCTAGTTAATTACAAAAAACCATTGCTTGTTGTCCTAGCAGTTGTCGCTGCTTTTTTCTTGCTTCGTCCAGTATTTTTTAAGCCGGCTGTTATCACTGTCGTTGGTCAGGGTAAGCTTGCCATTGCCCCAGCTAAAGTAGAAATGACTGTTTCCAGAGTTGATTCTAGTGTCGACCCAGTGGTAGCAGTCAACCAAGGTGAAACTAGCACTCAGCTTTTGATTGATGAGAGTAAGAAAATGTTAACTGAGCCAGACGTGCAAAGAGCTTTTTATCAAATCACTCCTACTATTATTGGTGGCGATAAACTTTATCAAGTGGTTAATGTTTTTAAGTTAACCAGTCATGAGCCAGCCAAAACTTCCGAACTAATCAAAACCCTCTACACCAAGGGGGCAGTGACAATTGCCAACGTGAGTTTTTTACCCGCTGAGCAAGCTGATGTTACTCAAGAAGCGCGTCGTTTGGCTCTCAAAGATGCCAAAGAACAAGCCAAAAAAATTGCCAAAGCTGCTGGTAAACGAGTGGGGCGCATTGTGACCATCACTGACGATTTAAGTGAAGTTTCTGGTACAGTGGCTTCTCAGCAATCAGGTGCAAGTGATATGCCAATGCTTGATTTTCTTGCTCAAGCTCCAGAAAAAATTGAAGTTAGTAAAGTTGTTTCAGTTACCTACGAGATTTGGTAACTCAAATTCCGTCAGCAATAGCCTGCCAGATTTCTCTTTCTTTATCTTCATAACCTAGTGCCCAGATGGCCACTCCAGCCAAATCTAATTGTCTGGCGTACTCCAGTTTGTAGGCGATTGATTGAGGATCCTCGTAGTAAATAGTGTAGAGTTCGCCATTTTGTTGATAGGTGATGTAGGGAGAAAGAGCATCGTTGTCCCAGGCTTTTTTGATCGAAGTGGCTCCTAGCCAAGCACTTTCGCTACTAGTGCCACCTTGACTGAGAGCTAGAAGTTCTTTGGCTTTTTTATAACTGACTGTAAAGCCAGTGTCTTCATAAGTATTAGCCTTAGCGTCGTGAGAGTCAGTTTGCCAGCCGTAACCATAAAATGGAATGCCAAGTAGAATTTTTTCTCTAGGAGCTTGGTCGAGAAAATACTTGAGGTTTTGATTGATGTCTTTATTCCACTTATTATCTTCACTAAAAAGTGGAGCAACCGGTCCAGCTTGGCTACTACCTCGCTGGTGAAAATCATAGGCCATAACCACAATATAGTCCACATATTGACTGATGCTAGCAATATCCCAAATGCTTTGAGGGTTGCTAGCTGCACTGGCGTAAACGTCGATACTAAGAGTGATATTTTTATACTTGCTGTCTAAATACCAATCGAGCTTGCGCATAAATTTGACAAAATCTTCGCGCAAAGCGTGTGGATTTTCTCCAGCGTATTCAATGTCAATATTGATGCCAGTAATAGGATAAGCCAAAAGGATCGAATCTAGACTTTGCAGAAAATTCAAATGAGCTTTTTCATTACTTAGAAAAGCAGCAATATCATCAGCATTAAACTGTTTGAGCACTAATTCCATTTGGCCATTTTGTGCTTTAAGTTCTTCACTTAGTTCTAAAAATTGTTCGCTATTTAGTAAGCGATAAGAGGGATCTAGATTGCCATCTTCATCTCTAGTGGAGATTTCTCCGTTGGCAGCAATGTTTAAACCAAAAAAGCCAAGGTGAGTCAATTCTTTTTCTAAAGTGAATTGATTGATGTTCCAATAAGGTAAAAAGCCATAAATGATTTTTTGCTCTTTTTTGGGAATAATTAACTCTTTCAAATAACGTAGACGGCTACTATCGTTGATTGAAGAAGAAAGCGGAGCGTCATAAAAGACATTAATTGACAGCAAAATGACTAAAATAAGAAGTAGTAATAAAAAGAGACTAAAAAATTTGGACGATTTCTTGCTCATAAATGACTTTGCCTTCTTCATCGACAGGTCTGACACAATCACCGCAGTAAAGTTTTGTAAGCGGATCATAGTAGAAGCTGTGTTCTTCTAGTTGCAAGTCATCAGCTTCTTCACCTTCTTTGGGAGGCAGGCCGGTGCTAGCCCTGATCCAGTATTCTTTGCGGAAAGTGCCAGAATAGCTAGGTTTAGAGTCTTCCCAGTATAATTCTTGACCCTTAGCTTCACAGCTGGCTGCTGGGTCAGTGTCGGTATTGAAAGTTGCCACGCTAGCCTCATCATCGCCACTACTGATCATGAGCGCGCCTAGACCAGCTGAAGCTGGCATGCCGGTGAGACAAACATTGGCGATTTTGACATCGGCTGGTTTTTCTGGCCAGATGGTTTCTTGATCTTGGAGGATGAATTCCATAATGTCGTGCCAGATGGGAGCTGCCCCAGTGATGCCTGAAGCTAGGTAGCTCATCGATTTACTATCGTTATTACCAACCCAGACAATGGTCAAAAATTCTGGTGTGTAGCCAACTGTCCAGTTGTCCTTGAGATCATTGGTGGTGCCGGTTTTGGCGGAGACAATTTTATTTTTGATCAGTAACTCAGAGTTTGAACCAAAAGCAGCCAAACGAGCATTATTGTCTTGCAAAATGTGACTAGTCAGGTAAGCTGGAGCTCGATTCATTACTCTTTGTAGCTGGTTTTGCTCGGCAGCTAGCTCGTTTTCGTTTAGATATTCGAGATCAGCTCGAGTTTGTTCGGGATCATATGTTTCTAAAACTTCTCCCTTATAGTTAGTAATTTCTATAATGCCAGTTAGAGGAACTCTAACCCCTTGGTTGGCCAAAACGCCAAAAGCTTCGGCTAGTTCAATCATTTTGACTTCACCACCACCCAGAGTAAGGGATAAACCATAATTAGCTGGATCAGTCCAAGTGTTAATGCCCATAGCTTTGGCTTGTTGCATAAATTTTTCCACCCCAATAGTGGCTAGAGCTTTGACAGCAGGAATATTTAGCGAGTTGCCTAGTGAGTGGCGAATAGTCACTGGTCCAGAAAAGCCACCAGTGTAATTTTTGGGGCAATAATCTCTCTGACCAGCCACGCGAAAACAAGTAGGGACATCCAAAACCATTGAACCAGGATTGAGAGTTTTTTCGGCAAAAGCAGTGGCGTACATCAGTGGCTTAATTGATGAGCCAGGTTGTCTTTGGGATAAGACAACATTAACTTGACCATCTGCTTGACTATCAAAGTAATCTTTAGAGCCAATCATGGCTAAAATTTCACCAGTGTTGGGCTTGGTGACTAGACCGGCGCCGTTACCAACCTTCATCCTGGCAAGTTGACTAACTTCTGCCGAGAGAGAAGCTTGAGCGGTTTCTTGTAACTCTAAATCAAGAGTGGTTTTAACTCGAAGACCACCAGTCTCAACCATTTTTTCGCCATATTTAGCATAAAGCAAATCTTTGATGTAGAACACAAAATGTGGAGCTTTAATGTCTGTTCTTTTAATGGCAAAAGCTAAGGTTTCATTTTCAGCTTGAGCAGCTTCTTCTTTAGTTAAATATTTATCTTCAACCATGCGACGCAAAACTTCTTTCTGGCGGTTTTTACCTCTTTCTGGATTGGAGCCAAAAGGCGAGTAAGTAGTTGGAGACTGAGGTAAGCCGGCTAGCAGTGAAGCTTCAGCCAAACTCAGGTCTTTAGCACTTTTATCAAAGTATTTATTGGCTGCGGCTTCGATGCCAACTGCTGTTCCGCCATAAGAGATGTAATTGAGGTACATTTCCAAAATTTCTTTTTTGTCATAAATAATCTCAGTCATGACTGCCAAAACTGCCTCCTTGATTTTACGTTGTAGGGTTTTTTCCTTGCTGAGAAGGGCATTTTTGACCAATTGCTGAGTGATGGTTGAGCCACCTTGAATTTCACCACCACTGAAGTTGTTGAAGCCAGCTCTGATTAGACCACGCAAGTCTAGACCATGATGTTTGTAGAAATTTTTATCTTCTATGGCCACCGTCGCTTCCATTACGTAATCTGGCAAATCTGAAATTTTAATCGGAATGCGATTTTCATTGCCGTAAATCTCGTAAAGCAATTGTCCATTGCGATCGAAAATCTGAGTACTTACTGGAAAATTTTCATTAGAAGTCAGATTACTTGGCGAAGGCAGTTGTTTATATAGATAGACGAGGACAAACAAAATAGCCAAGACCAACGAAGCCAAGCCAAGTTGCATGCTTCGACTTTTTTGCAGTCTACTCCAAAGAGCACTCCAAGATCGACCTTTGATTTTTTTAAGTTTGTTTCTTTTTTTCTCAGC
Source organism: Candidatus Microgenomatus sp. (assembly GCA_020724725.1). Taxonomy (GTDB): domain Bacteria; phylum Patescibacteriota; class Microgenomatia; order UBA1400; family PJMF01; genus UBA1364. The sequence continues at coordinate 5,333 of DYGL01000030.1, forward strand.
TAGGCGAAACGGATGCATATTTTTTGGTGATCTCTATTCTACTATATTTTTGATGATGGGGTATTTTAGTAGAGCGTGGTTTTGTCTTTGCTACTTTTAGACAGATCTTTACAGTTTAATGCTAGTCCATTGAGCGAGCTGATGAAAATACATCAAGAATCAACTTTGTGTTTAGACAGCGAGCTCACTGAGCGGAAAAAAGATTGTTAACTTTGAAAGGATGTTGTTTTTAGTGAAGCGTGGCTAGTATTAAACTGTAAAGATCTGTCTGTTATAATCATTCCATGGAAATTCAAAAAGACGCTCTTTGGTATCAATATCTAGATGAATGCCAAAAAGGTTTAGTTGATGTCAGCTTGGGATTGATCAATAAACAGGAACAACTTAGTGATCTGCAGGATTTCTCTTTCATTGTTTTCTCCATGGCCAAAACTTACGAAGGCTTTCTCAAGAAAGTCTTTTTTGATTTAGAACTCATTAGCAAGCAAACTTATGAAGGCCGCCGTTTTCGTATTGGTCGAGCGCTTAATCCAGATATTCGCAACCACCAACGTGATGAAGATTGGCTTTTTGATGACGTAGCTAGGCGTTTTGGGGAGCCTCTAGCTCGTCAGCTTTGGGACACTTGGCTGATTTGTCGTAACCATGTTTTTCATTATTTTAATGACTGCAAACAAGCCCTTAGTTTTGCTGAGGCAGTCAAGAGAATAGAAATGATGATAGATTCCATGCAGTCAGTAGCAGAAGAAATCAGTTCTAAAAATTATTAAGGAGTTAGCATGTCTTCACAATACAATTATAAAAATATTACTATTTCTGGTTTACCAGGTTGTGGCTCAACTACTTTGCTTAGTCTCTTGAGAGAAGAGCTTGAAAAAGATGCTTGGATTGCTTTCTCTGGTGGTGAGTTCATGCGTTCTTACGCCATCGAGAAAGGTCTTTTTAACCCTAGCCTTTCAGTGCATCATAGTGCGACTGTTTATAATGATGATTTCGACCGCCAAGTTGATTATGGGATTCGTGAAAAAGTTTCAACCGAAGAGAAATGGATTATTGAGTCTTGGCTCTCTGGCTTTATGGCTCAAAATGTGCCAGACACCCTTAAAGTTTTAATGATTTGTAGCGATGATGCAGTCAGAATTGATCGCATTGTTAATCGTGACGAAGTTGATGTATTTGAGGCTAAAAAAAGCATTCATGAGCGTTATGAAGGCAATCTCAAGAAGTGGAGCAGGATGTATGCTAAGGAATGGCAGGAGTGGGTAGTCGAGACCGGTAAAGTTGCTAAGACAGAGCCAATTGATTTTTGGCGTCCAGAGCTTTACGATTTAGTTATCGATACTTTTTCACATAATAAGGAAAAAACCTTACAATTAGTTTTAGATGCCATCAAAAAAAAGCCAAACAACTAAAGTCAAAAAGAAACACGAAGCTTTTTTGCCCCTTCTCTTTTTGACTTTTCTACTTTGGCTTTTCTACAGGACGATTTTTAATTTTCCGGTTTGGTTTGATGAGAGTGTTGGTAAATTTGTTTTTTTTGCTTTGCCAGTTTTACTCTATGTCTCCATCTCTGGCACCAAAGAAATTCTAGAGAGTTTTTCTTTCAATAAGATTAAATCTGGCTTATTACTTGGTTTGGCAATTGGGGGCCTTTTTGGTTTCACTGGTTTGTTTTTGGGAGCTTTAAGTCGTGGTGGAGCAGTCACTTTGATGCCTTACTATCTTGCGGATTGGTTTTGGTGGGAATTTTTCCTAGCTATTTTAACTGGTTTCTTTGAGACACTTTTTTTCTTTAGTTTTGTGATGGTGGTCATAGAACAGAAATTCACCAATTTTTCTTTTTACAAGCAGATTGGTCTGGTAGCTTTGATCTTTTTAATCTTTCATTTGCCCAATACTTTCGCTCGTTTTGAAATCAGAGAAGTAATTTTACAAATTTTGCTGTTATTTGCTTTTGCTTGCGGTCAAGCTTTACTTTTTTACCAGAGGCGTAACGCTTATCTTTTGATTTTGGTGCAAGCAATTTGGGGTATGGTCTTGTTGCTCAATTTTTAGTTTTACTTGATTTATATGAAAAGAATTAATTATCTATTTTTATTTTTGGCTGTGGCTTTTTCACTTTTTATTTTATTTGTTTCTCTGCAGTCAGCCAACAAGAATAAAACAGCTAACAGCCCTTCTTTGGTAAGCAATAAATTTTATATCGCCAAGGAAATTTTACCTGACCATTCTTTATATCCAGCTTTAATGGTGGTTGATCGTTTGCG
>DYGL01000031.1 GCA_020724725.1 Candidatus Microgenomatus sp.
GCTTTGGTTGAGGATCAAGCTGTCTAGTACTTGTTGTGACCAGCTAGATCATGTAAATTTAATGTAAGGACATTTTTGTCTCTTGTTTGTTTTTTATGCAGGTACAAGCCAATCAATCTACTAGCCAAGCAAGTCCAAGCTTAAAGCCGGCAACAGCTTCTAGTCCTGCAGTAAATCCAACTCGAGTAACTCCGCCTTCAGCCCTTAGTCACACGCCAACTCTTGGACAAACCACTCCTGTTCAGAATTTAACCCCTCCAGTTGCAGAAACAGATTCGATGGCGGAATTAAAAGCTGAGTTGCAAAGCAAGGTCAAAAGACCTCGTTCTAAAAAGCAAATTCCTACTGTCCTTGGTTTGTTGGTTTTGTTTGTTGCCTTGATATCTGGAGTTTTACTTTTTGGACAGGGTACAGGTGTTTTTGCGCCTCGTGCTACGCCAGAAACTTCTCCTCAAAATATTCGCATCACCAATGTCACAGATAAAACCTTTACTATTTCTTTTTATACCAGCGAGAGAACAATTGCCTTTGTCAAATACGGAGAAGATCCCAAGGATTTAAGTAGGCAGGCTAGCGATGATCGCGATCAACTTTCAGGTGTGGTCAAGGATTATAACCTGCACCACATCACAGTCAGAGGTCTTGATCCTGCCAAAACTTATTATTATGTTTTAGGCACTGGTTCCAATACTTTTGATAATGATGGTCAGCCCTATTCTTTAGCGACGGCTACCAAGCCAAATCAGTCGCCAATCAATAACCAGACAGTTTATGGTAATGTTTTGGATGCAGCTGCCTCTCCAGCAGAGGGAGCGGTAGTTTATCTTTATAGCGAAGGAATGGGAGCACTTTCTAGTCTAGTTAAAGCTTCTGGCAGTTGGGGAATTTCTTTGTCAAATGCTTTTAATGCCGAGAAAACTGCTTACTTGCCACTGGAGAACGATAGTCTAATTGATATTAAAGCTCAAGGCACCCAACCCAATTTATTGGCTAGCTGGCAAGGTATGATTTCAGCCGCTGCGCCAGTCCCAGACTTAAACCTTAGTCAGGGAGGAGCTAGTAGCGCAGCTACTGTTTCAGATGATGCTTTAGAAATAGATAAAGACGAATTATTGGCTGATCTTGAGTCGGGTAGTGAAGAAGCTACTGACTCAAGTATGTCTAGTGAAATGTTGGATGCAGAACAAGAGCAAGTGGAGGAAAGTTCGGAAGCTGCGAATGTCAATCTTTTGGCAGCTGAGAATCAAATAACACCAGCAGCAGAGGAGCCAGTTGTTCTCGATCTTGATGAACTGGAAGAGTCTGCGGAAGCTACTAGCACCACTATTACCACCACTCAGCCACAAATTAAGGCAACCCTGCCAGCCAACACCATGGTTAGAATTGTGGTGCATTCTGACACTCAAATTGATGAAACTATGCAGACCGATGCTGACGGTAATTTAGTGCTTGATGTAGCTAGTTTGGGTCAAAATTTAGAGCCAGGAGAACATTCAGCGACTTACACCTACATTGATCCAGTGACTGGTAAAGAGGTAACTAAAACTTACAACTTCGTAGTGGCTCCAGAAGCTGAGCCCCGTCAATTAGCTCAAGCTGCTACTACACCCACACCTACTCCAACGGCTGTACCAAGCATTCCTTATGGTTCAGGCAATCCTTATACTCCAACTGTAACCGTCACTAGTACACCTACTCCAACGGCCAGCGCAACTCCTGCACTTAGTAGTAATTCAGCGATTGTTTCAACTGCGAGCGGTCAATACAATGCTGGCTCGGTTGGCACCACCATTGCTTTGCTTTTGGGCGGTTTATTCTTCATTTTGGCCGGTGTTTGGAGTTACTTTTTGGCTAATTCTTTTGCTTTGCAAAATAAGCGCTAAAAATTCTTAATTTTTCCCTTTTTTGTCTCTTTCTACCAGATGTTTTTTGTAGTAAATTAGAATAGGGTAGTTTGCGTTTTAAAAGGCAATTTTTACCCACTCAAACACATGCTTAATAGCACAAAGAAACGCTATCTTTTTTCTACCCTTTTGTTTCTTTTTTTGTGTCTCGCCACAGCAATTGGTTTTATTTTGCTTAAAAGAAACCAAGACAATCGTCAGCAGGCTTCGGAAGTGGCCCAACCTCATCTTGCTATTCCGGCCGCTCAAACCAGTTCTAGTCCCACTCCGACGGTTACTACTGCTCCTGGCAGCGATCTCAACAAAAAAGGTGTAGTTAGCACTAGTTACACTGGCAACCGCCCCACTTCTCAATCAGGTTGTGGCAGTAAAGGTGTGTGGATGAATGATTTTTGTTATATGCCTGGCGATGAGCTGGCTGGTGGCAAAGTCATTTTGTCTTCTGGCCGTTATAACTATCCTTATATCGAGGATAAAAAGACTTATGAGAGCGTTAATTTTGGAGCAGAGACAGTCAAAAAAGTGGTTGGCACCACTGAAAGTCTTGGTTCTAATTGTGGTGGTCAGGGTCTACCAATCAATGGCACCTGTTATGCTTATGGCTCTACAGTTAATGGCTATTTAGTAATGCCTCCTCGCACTGATAACTGTAACAATGCAACTGGTGACTATTGTTATGCTTTCCTCAAGAAAATCGAAGTGCCTTATGTGGATTGGCAAGCAGCGGTTGCTGCTTATGAAAAAGATGGCAATCTTCAAGCTCTAGAAAAACTTTATCAAGAAACTTATGGAGTGAGTTTTAGCGCCAATAATCTTTACAACTCAAACGCCAACAATGCTGATTTGCTTAAAGCCCAAGCGATTTTATCGGCTTTAACTAGCGCTTCTGTTTTGCAACAGCAAGCAGCTGCTGAAAACGCAGAGCTTTCTAAGAAAGGTAATTTAACTGCTGATGAGCAGGTAGTTTTTGATTTTAACAATCAAATTATCAATGACGCTGGCTTAGCTGGTCGTTATCAGGTTTTGGACCAACTCAATCAATCAACTGCTACGCAATTAACCATCAGCACGGCTGTTAATCGCATGTACCAAGATTTGGTGACTGCTGAAGGTGCTGGCGGATTAGATGCTTTAGCCAAGGAGAAGTTTATCGATATCTTTGGTTATGATCCAAGCGAAAAATATGGCAATCTTGATGGAATTTTGGGAGCTTTTGGAATTGATTCAAGTAGGTTAAATGCTGATCGCTTGAAGTATTCCAATGCTGTGGCTGCGCAAGAGCAAAAGATTGATAACCTCAATCAAGAATATCAAAACTACATGAGTAGTAGTGATGCCAACATTGAAGATCTCAAAAAAGCTGCGATCGATGCCGGAGTGGTTACTGCAGATCAACTCAAAGGTTTGTCAGAAGCTGAAGCTTTAGCAATTTTGCTAACTAAGTTTTCCAACACCTCGATTACTGAAGCCAGACAAGATGCTCTTGAAATTGTGACGGCTCGTAATACTGCAGTGCAAGAAGAGGCCTTGGTAGAGAGCTTTATGGATCGAGGTCCTCAAGATTCGACCATGAGTGATCTGTCTGGACTTTACACTCTATACACTGGTAAAAGTGTTAACATCAATGTTGGTCCAGATGATAGAGAGGCACTAAAAGCTTTTTTGGAAGCTGAAGTAGCCAAGCATAATTCTCAAGTTGCCTTGAGTTTGTTTGCTCAAACTCAAGATACTTCTTATCTTAAAAACTACTATGCCAACAGCAGCGCAGCTCATAGCTATGGCACTTGGATTCCCGACGATCCTAAACTTTTACTTTCTAGCATTTATGGCTCGGCTGTTGGCAATGAGCTTTACACTGATATCGTTTTGCCTTCGCGTTTCAATCAAGCGGTTGAAAATTTTACTTTGGATGGTGGAGCTTCGCTTAGTTCAGTTTGTAGAGAACTGAAGGTTACTGACTGTAATATTAATTCTTCCAATTCCACCTCAACCATCTCTCTAATGTTGGACAAGATGTACGGTGATGATCCAGAAGTCAATGTCCCAGATTTGGCGGTAACTTATTCCAATCAAATTTATGCCACCACCAAAGATGAAAAACATGATAGTTTTTGGGATTTGTTTATTGCTTCAGTAGCCATGTCCAACGCTGGTAGTGGCAATTACGTCTACATGGAGGATTCGCCACAAGTTAGTTATTACCAACAATCCATGGATAACTATTCAGCGGCAGTTGATGCACACAAAGTGTTTAATGCTTCTCAAACTTTTGCTTATGCCACCACCAATCGCCAAGACTTAAGCGATTATACTTGGGGCTTGTCTTATGGTAATGCCTTGATGGACGACAATGTTTTTGATCGTGAATTTACTATAGAAGAATTGGGTTTAAGCCCAAAAACCAACACCCTTAATAACATTGGCAATATTGTTAACCTTACTTTCAACCAATTGAGTTCACAGTGGGCCAACGTGGATGTGGCTCAAAACATCGCGACCAACTATGCCACTAGTAAGTACTACGATTACACTGGTCCAGCTGATACGGGCATTGCCAATGTGGCTTTGCTAGGAGCAGATAATCTTGGTGTTCTGGATTATGACTATCAAGCAGCCACAGGTGGCTATTATGTTCAAAAAACTCTGGATAACTTTGGTGAAGAAATTGGTGCTTTTATGGTTAATGCTGGTTCGATTTATGCAGCCAGCCAAATGAATGAAGCAGCCATTAATCAAAGTTTGTATCTAGGTGAAGACAATTTGACGATTATCGATCCAATTGAATATGCCAATGAAGCAACAGCAGAATTTAGAGCGGAACATTCTCAGGAAGAGGCGGTTAAGCTTTATCAAACTTATCTAGAAAGCACCAAGGCTGATGGGGCTACTCCTGTTAGTCAGGTAACTTTCGAAGAATTTATTAATGATCCAGAAATTCAACGTTCTAGGGAAGAGCTGAATTATGAGCGCTTGGAAAAAGTGGTGGCGCCTGTAGCAGCTGCCGTAGTTTTGCCAGCCATGATTGTTAGTGGTGCCGGTGTGCCTTTGCTGTTAGGTATGTCTTCTTCGGCCTTTTCTCTCTATCAGGGTGCTGGGATGAAAGCTCAGGCTTTAGAAATCCAAAGGATGGACATTGAGTCTAGAGAAAATGCTATTGTTCAAAGCTACATTGAAAATGGTGCCAGTGAGCAAGAAATTGCTGATCTGAGAGAGAGTTTGGATTTGCAAGTTTCCCAACTTAATCAGCAGGGTAACCTAATGCTGGCCAATTCAGCGGTGGCAGCTATCACCAGCACTGGTGGTTTTTTAACTGGTTTAGCTAATGCTGGCACAGCAGCTAATGCCAGTAATTTGTTGGCGACTTCTGGCCAAATTTTAACTAAAACTGGTCAAATTGGTGGCATTGCTTTGAATAGCTACAACGCCTATAACTCTGGCGTAGCTTCTTACAATGCTTTCAGTGAAGGAAACATTGGTGGTGGAGTAATGAGTGGTTTAAGTTCTTTGATTGCTGCTTCTGGTGTGGCTGGCAATACTTTTGGTTTGCTTGGTCCCACCACCTACACCAATAGAATTGACTTTGCTTTAGATCGTCTTAATATTCCAGCTGGTGTGGCGGTTGATGCGCAACAAGTTTCTTTAGCTTGTTTTGGCTCAAGTGATGCTTTTTCAGAGAAGGATTGTACCAATGCTTGGATTGGTTTGGCTTTGAGTGCTGGACAAAATGTGTCTCAAGTTTCCAGTAGTCACCGAGCCTACATGGGTGATGTGACCACTGCCAAACTAACTGATTTACAAAAACAACTTAATGCTGTCGATGTGGAAATTCTCTCTTTACGTGCTTTGGGCAATACTGACCCTGTTATCACTAGACAACTAGAATTATTAGATGCACAGCACGCTAATTTATCGGCAGACATTTTGGCTCTTAATCCAAACCTGAGAATTACTAACCCTGGTTCGGTTGAAAATTACAGTGCTACTAGAGCTGAAATTCTCAGTGACCTAGATACTCGCTTGACTGCTGCGCGTCAGGCTGGCAACGGTGATTTGGAGCAAAGTCTTAGCCGCCAAATTCAGCTATTTGAAAGCAGTACCGATCAAGTAATTAATTTACGAAGTCAGATTGAAAACATTGACCGCCAAGTTCAAGAGGGCGGCTTAAGTCTCAAAGTGGAAGAATTGGCTGACCTACAGAGAGAGCGCAACACTTTGGTGGCTGATTTGGAAACCACCATCAAGGACTTGTCGGTGGTCGAATCACTGCGTTTACAAAACGAAGCCATGTTGCAAGTGGCCAAGCAAAACGAAGCGATCGATGTTTACAGAGAAGCTTTGAATAAATTGGCAACAGTGGAAGCTTACGCTCCAAAGGCTGAGGATGTGGCCAAATACGAAGCTGACACTCTTAAAACTGGCAAAGTGCAACTGGAAACTGAGGATAGTAAGCGTTTGCTCTCCATTGCCGCTATGCAGGAGAGTGCTAATAAATTAGCCAAGTTGGAGGCGGATCGTCAAGCTTTGCTTAAAGCTGATCAAAGTTCTAGCGATAATCAAAAGGCTTTAGCTTCAGTTGAAGCACAAATTGCCTCACTAAGGAAAATTACTGATTCTGCCACGCCTTCGCTGTGGCAGCGTTTCACTGATCTTTTTGCCAGCGACAAGGCTAGTCGCACTGCTTATTACAAAGCTTTAAGTCTTAGTGCTGAGGCTGAAACAATGCGAGTTAAGCTGACTGGTTTAGACCCAGATAGTCCAGAGGCAGCGACGGCTCGTAGGCAAGTAGCCGATCTTGATCGCCAAATTCTAGATCAAAAACATGTTTTGGCTAGCTCATTAAATAAGCCCACTGAAACTCAGCTTCTAGCTACAACCAGTGAACAATTTGCTACTTTGCGAGATAACTATAACGAATTTCTGAATAATCAAGATCGTTTGGTCAAGGCTAACGCTGAATTGGCAAAATTACCCCAAGACTTAACTGACGCAAATCAAGCTCGAGCATTTCAACGTCTGACAGCGGAAATTAACGCTCTTACTCAGAGAAACACAACTTTGGAAGCCAGTTTACTCAGGGATGTGGTCGATGCGCCTCTCAAGCAAAAGCTTTTAGCTACGCCAAAAGCTAATCTGGCCGCAGAGTTACAGGCTGCTAGAGATGTTGAACTGGGCAAAATTAGAAGTGATCTGGGTTTGACTGCCAAGCAAAGGCGTTTGGTAACTGATCTGATTCAATTAAGAGCGGAAGTTTTTAAAGCACAAGGTGATGATTT
>DYGL01000032.1:0-1810 GCA_020724725.1 Candidatus Microgenomatus sp.
GGGGTTCTCCCCTTGCGAAGATAGGTCGAGGCCAGAATAAAGCGTTCTTATAGGAACATCCAAAACCCAACCAAGAGGCCACCGGCCAAAAATAGATTGATTAAACCAAGTAAATTAATGCTTGGTGAGAAGCTAGTAATCAGAGTTTTCTTCATCACTTGAATTTGTCTAAAAACAATAAAGGTGTAGCCTAAATATAGAGCAGCACTGACAACAAAGACAATTTTTAAAATAATTCTGATCCAATCTAAGCTAAAAATGTCTATCATATTTAGTTGGTCCTGCCTTCTATTTTTTCTCTTTCTTCCTCTAGAATAAGTTCGTTGATGAGTTTGGTGATTTTTGCTGGTTGCGGAACATGGTCAAATTCAAATTGAGTTTTTTCACCAGCAGTTTGAATTAGAATTGTGCCGTAATCAAAAATAGCTGCTAGTGGGCCAGTAGTTTTGGCTGTCACATCCTCAATATTTTCAATTTTGGCACTAGAAATGTTTCTATAAATCATAGATTTAAAATCAACATCAATCACTCTCTCATCAGTGACGATATAAACGTTAAAAAACCACATCAAAAAAGACTGAATCATCAATCCAAAAGATAAAACTATCCAAAAGATATTAAAAGCACTCATGAATTCATTTGGCAGAATTGATAAAAATCCAGAAAAACTCAGTAGACCTGGAATAATTAAAATAGCCGCTAGAAGGACAACTAAGTCTTTGACTTGAGTGATGAGATGTTGTCTTAAAACCAAGATGATGTTTTCATCCTTGTCTTGGATGTCAACCTTGATATTTTTGGGCTTAGCAATGAAAGACTTGAAGAAATTATTAGTGCTGTGCTCATGTCTCATCACCTCTGAGTAGTCTTCGACTTTTCTAATGATCTTCTTTTTGTCAGTCATCTAGACTTGATTATATTTCAGACCCTCTTTTTTTGCAATTTATTGCAAAAAAAGAGCTGGTATGAAAGATGCTGTGCATATTTCAGACGAAAGATGCTGTGCATATTTCAGACGAAAGATACTCAGCATATCACTTCTAGTTTCCTACTTTGATTTATCTCAAAAATTTGCTATGTTATGATCCAGATTAAGTTGTTATTTGATGAGAGGAAAAATGCCAGCTAAAAAAACCACCAAAAAAACCAGTGTTGCCAAGAAAGTCACCACAAAAGCTAGCCCTGTTGCCAAGCCAGTTGTCAAGAAAGCAGTGGAGAGTAAGTCTAGTCCAGTTGTTTCAACTATGGCCATGCCAAAACAAATCATGCCCAAGCTTGAATCCAAGAAATTATTCAAACCTCTAGTCGTCCTTTTACTTTTGGCTTTGGTTTATTTACTCAAAGATGAAGTGATTGTAGCTTCTGTTAATGGTCAGCCAGTGACTCGTTTTGCTTTGATTCGCACTTTGGAGCAGCAAAGTGCCTCGACAGCTTTAGAAAATATGACCCTCAAGCTTTTGGTTGAACAAGAATTGAAAAAAGCCGGTGTCAAGGTAAGTGATGAAGAAATGGACGCGGAAATTGCCAAGATTGAAGAGCAATTAGCTGCCCAAGGACAAAACTTAGATGATTTGTTGGAAGCTCAGGGTCTTAAGAGAGCTGAGGTCAAAGAACAATTAGCTCTTAGTAAAGGCTTGGAGAAGCTTTTAGCTGACAAAGTGAGTGTTAGTGATGAAGAAATTCGAGCTTACTTCGATGAAAATAAAGAAATGATGGGCAATGATGTGGTCTTTGAAGATATCAAAGAGGACATTAGAACTCAACTGCAACAAGAGAAATTGGTAGCTGAGCAGCAAAAATGGTTTGCTGA
>DYGL01000032.1:1910-6940 GCA_020724725.1 Candidatus Microgenomatus sp.
GAACTCAACTGCAACAAGAGAAATTGGTAGCTGAGCAGCAAAAATGGTTTGCTGAAATCAAGAAATCAGCCAAAATCAATTACTATAAATTTACTCCAAGCAGTAATCTTTGAAACTAGTTTTCAAGGACAGCCAAAAAAGCATCTTGGTTGAGTTGAACTCGACCAATTTGTTTCATCTTCTTCTTGCCTTTGGCTTGCTTGTTAAGTAGTTTCATTCTTCTAGTGCGGTCACCACCATAGAGTTTGGCTGTTACGTCTTTGCGCCAGGCTTTAATGGTTTCTCTGGCAATGATCTTAGCGCCAATACTGGCTTGAATGGGAATTTCAAACAATTGCTTGGGAATAACTTCTTTGAGTTTCTTGACGATAGCTCTGGCTTTAAGATCAACGTTGTCTTTGACAGTAATGAAACTGAGAGCCTCCACTGATTCAGCGTTAACTAGAATTTCTACTTTAACGGCATCAACTTCTTTAAATTCATGCAAGAGATATTCCATTGAAGCAAAACCAGAGGTTACCGATTTGAGCTTGTCATGAAAATCAGTGATTAATTCTGCCAAAGGAATTAAGTATTCCAGTCTGGTGCGATTGCCAGAACCAATACTATTTTCCAAGGTGGCTCTTTTTTCATGACAAAGCTTCATGACGGCTGAAACATAACTTTCTGGACAAAAAATACTTAATTTGGCAATTGGTTCGAGAATGGCTTTAATTCTACTTGGGTCTGGCATTTCTGCCGGACTGTGGATTTCAGTTGTTTCGCCATTTGTGTTAAGAATTTGGTAGGTAACTGATGGGGCAGTGGCAATCAAATCTAAATCAAACTCTCTCATTAGTCTTTCTCTAACAATTTCAGCATGAAAAATGCCCAAGAAGCCAACACGTAAGCCGTTGCCCAAGGCAATCGAATGTGTGCTTTGGTATTGCAAAGCACTATCGTGCATGGTTAACTTGGCCATTGCTTCTTTGAGGTTTGAAAAATCTTTACTGTCGACAGGGTAAAGCTCCATAAAAACCATGGGAATGGGCTCTTTATATCCAGGTAAGACGCTGATATTTTCTCGATCCTCAAAACTAGTGATGGTGTCACCAACCTTTAGTAAGGAAATGTCTTTGAGACCAGTTGCCACATAGCCGACTTCACCAGCTTTAAGCACTTCTCTTTTTTCTTTATCAGGAGCGAAAATGCCAATTTCAACTGGGTTGAATTTGCTTTTGCTAAAGCTCATATAAAGATCTTTTCTTCTGATTTCGCCATTAACCACTCTCACATAGGCAATTGCTCCCTGATGATTGTCAAATTTGGAAGTGATGATCAAAGCTCTTAGTTTTTTTTCATCTTGACTGCTTATTTCTTGGGTAAGCTTTTGTTCTGGAGGGGGAATTTGCTCAATAACTCTTTGTAAAACTGAGTCAATACCTTGACCAGTTTTGGCTGAAACCAACAAAACTTCACTTTCGTCTAGCTCGAAAAACTCCATAATCTCTAAAATGCTTTGCTCAACATTGGCTGAAGGCAAGTCAATTTTATTGATGACGGGAATAATTTTGAGATTAAGGTTTTTGGCTTTTTGATAGTTGGCTAGGGTCTGAGCTTGCACTCCTTGAGTAGCATCAATCAATAAAAGCGCACCCTCACAAGCTGCAAGTGAGCGATCTACTTCATAGCCAAAATCAACGTGTCCTGGTGTATCAATTAAATTGAGAATATATGATTGACCTTGATACTCGTAATTCATACGCACAGGAGCGAGCTTGATGGTAACGCCTTTTTCTTGTTCGATTGGATTGCTGTCCATCATGCGTTCATGAAATTTTAGATCGTTGACGGTGCCAGTAAGACGCAAAAAAGCATCGGTTAGGGTGGTTTTACCGTGATCAATGTGAGCGATAATAGAAAAATTTCTAATCAAAGAAAGATCTTTTGAATCGCTGTTAGTCATGAAAGGGTTTTTTGGCCCAACTTATTTTTTGAGCAATTTGCTCAAAGAGGCTTTGGTGCGGGCAGCCTTGTTTTTTTGTAAGATGTTTCTTTTGACGCCACGATCAAGAGCAGAAAAAGCTGTACTGAGTTTTTCAGCAGTGGGACTTTTTTTCATATCATCAACAGCAGTTTTGATTCTTGATTTGATCTGACTGTTGGCGATAGTTTTTTTCTGACTGACTTTTAAAGCTTTAATAGCATTTTTGAGTATCGGCATAGGCGACAATTATACTAGAGTAGCTTTGATTAAGCAAGTAAAATAACCCTGTAGTCTTCTCTTAATTTTCAAACTATAATAAGAATCGTGATTTCTTTGGTCAAAATCTTCAATAGTAATGGTAAGTGGCTGGAAAAGAAGCAAAATTCTATTCTTTCAGCTGCTTTGGTAATTACTTTGGCTAATATTTTTTCTTCCGTATTTGGTTTGTGGCGAGAGAGAGTTTTGATCAATCAATTCTTTAGCACTGATTCTTCACAGCGAGCTTACGAAGCTTTTCAGGTGGCTTTCCAGATTCCAGATATGTTGTTTCAGCTAATTATTATGGGAGCTTTGGCAGCTTCTTTTATTCCTCTTTTTACTGAGCTCAAAAAGAAAGATGAGGCCCAGGCTTTTCGTTTTACCTCAATTGTGATGAACTGGGTGCTTTTGCTTTTTATCTTCTTTTCTGTTTTGGCCTTTATCTTTGCTGAGCCAATCACTTCATTTCGCACTGGTTTGAAATTTACTCCGGAACAAGTCGAAATTGCGGTTAAGTTGACTCGCCTGATGCTATTTGCCCAGATTTTCTTTGCAATTTCAAATTTTCTAACTGGAATTCTGCAAGCTTATCAGCGTTTCGTAGCTCCAGCTTTAGCACCGATTTTTTATAACTTAGGCATCATGCTTGGCACAGTATTTTTATCTCATTATTTTGGTATTTATGCGGCTGGTTTGGGAGTGCTTTTGGGAGCTTTTTTACACATGGCTATTCAATTTCCTTTGGTTTGGAAAATGGGCTTTCGTTTTCGCTTTGATTTTGATTTAAAATTTCCCTCGGTTAAAAGACTTTTTACCCTCATGCCGCCTCGTTTTTTGACGGTGGGCGTGACGGAGTTTCAAAATTTAGCCATGGGTTTCTTTGCTACCACGATTGGCGACCTGAGTTTTGTAGTCGTCAAGTTGGCTACTAGATTGATGACTTTGCCAATTCGTTTCTTTGGGGTGCCAATTTCTCAAGCTTCTTTATCTTTTCTTTCTGAGGAATCTGCTTGGCAGAATCGTGAGAAATTTAATCGTTTGCTTTTACAATCTCTCAATCAAATTGCCTTTTTCGCTATGCCAGCTTCAGTTTTATTATTAATTCTAAGAGTGCCAATTGTGCGTTTGATTTTTGGTACCTACAACTTTCCATGGAAAACTACTGTTTTGACTGGTAAAGTAGTGGCAATTATTGCTATTTCCATTACTGCTCAGGCTATGGTGCAGCTCCTGCTCAGAGCTTTTCATGCTCTCAAAGATACTAAGACGCCTTTTATTATCACTTTAATCACGGTGTTAGCTTATTTGTTAGTTTCTTACTTTTCAGTCTATGTTTTTTCTCTGGATGTTCTGGGCCTTGGTTTGGCGATTTCTTTGGCGGCTTTTTTGGAATTGGCCTTGTTTTTATTTTTGCTCAACAAAAAAATTTCCTGCTTCAGTTTTCAGGATTTTTGGTTGCCACAGCTCAAAATTTTGGCAGCCAGTTTTTTGATGGCGGTTTTTCTTTACTTGCCTTTCAAGATTTTAGACGAAGTGGTTTTTGATACTTCTCGCACTATTGATTTGATTGCTTTAACTATTTCTACTGCTAGTGTAGCGACTTTAGTCTATCTTTATTTTTCAGTGCTTTTTGACGTCAAAGAATTGGTTTACTTCGGCAACATTTTCAAGAAATTTGGCAAGTGGAAAGAGGCAATTGAGGATTCTTCTGAGGTTATGGTTGGTGGTTCTAACAACAATGATGAATTGTAAAAGAGCAAGCAAATCCTCTATAATGAATTCTTGAGACTATCAATGCCAAAAAAGCCTGCCAGTAAAAAATTGGACATTACTGTTAATCTAGTCCCTCAAGATCCCTTTTTCGAAACGGCCTTGGGTCGTTTTTTGAAGTGGGCTTTGTCTGTTGGTCGCTATATCGTAATTTTTACCGAACTAATTGTGATTTTGAGTTTTGCTTCACGTTTTACTTTAGATCGCATGGTGACAGACCTCAACGGTTCGCTCAACCAGAAAGAAAGAGTGATTGCTTCTTATGGCGATCTAGAGAAGAATTTTCGTTTTGTGCAACAACAAATTGAAGATTATCAACAGTTCAAACAAGAAGCCAACTTGGTTGATATCTTTCCCATTCTCAATGAAAATGTGCCAGAAAACGTGGTTTTTGAAACTTTATTGATCAAGCCTGACTCGATTAATTTTACAGGTTATGCGCTGTCACAAAATTCTTTAAATGTTCTAGTCAACAATCTCCAACTTAGTCCTTATTTCACTGAAGTGAGCGTCAATAAAATTGAATCTAGAGGTGAGAAAGTCGCTGGTTTCAATTTTGACATGAGAGCCAAGGTTAACTTAAATGCCAAAAAGTAGACAAGAACAAATTCAATACGCACTTTTTGATTTCTACAAAAATCCAGTAGCTCGTGTTTCTATGGAACTGGTTTTTTCGATTTTGGCAGTGATCTTTTTTGCAGTTTTTGCGATCAAGCCAACCCTGCAAACCATGTCAGAGTTGATTAAGGAAATTGAGGATAAAAGAACTCTCGACGAGCAGTTGGGACAAAAAATTGCCAGCTTAAATACTGCTCAAAGCCAATATCAGAATTTTAGCTCACAATTTTATTTATTAGACGAGGCTATGCCTAAAACTGCTAACTTAGTTGAAAGTTTAAAAGTTGTCGAAAAATTAGCCAGCGAAAATGACTTAGTGATTCAAGGGGTCACCATTTCATCTGTTCCAGAAGAATTGGTTCAGGCAAGTGCTTCCGCTGCCAAAAGAACAGTTTTGACTTTTAATGTTGATGTGGTT
>DYGL01000033.1 GCA_020724725.1 Candidatus Microgenomatus sp.
AGATTCAATCAAACAGTTATTTGGCCTCTGGAGCACTTAATTCTGCCTCCAAGAGCGCATCTTCAAGCATCAAATCTGAAGCTTTGGCCACTATTACTTTGACTGGCAAGACGTTAGCTGGCACTATAGCGCTACCGACATAACCAGCTTTAGAGTAGACCAAGTTGAAAACTCTTTTCTTGGTTTCACCGCTTAAATCAGTTAACCAGACAGCATAATCTTCTTTCGAATCTGGCAGGTTGGTTGTCACTGTGAAACTCAACTTATCATCTTTAATTTGATAACGTAGCTCACCCATGGCACCTTCAACGCCTTTAAGGTCAAGCATTTCGTAATCAGTAGCTCCCTTGAGAATGCTGTCCTGCAACTGGGCTGGCAAAGTTTCTACCTGAAGCTGAGAATCGAGTAAACTAAGCGGAGCTTCAGCCGTTTTGCCTTTATACCAACGAGCAAACATAATTACTACAAAAATAATGGCGATCAGGGGGAAAAGATAAGGTAACAAATTTTGGAGTTTTTTTGACATATTTCCTTGCACTAAGTATTACTATGATCCCATTCTGCCGTGTAAAAAAATTTTGTCAAGTATTGTCTTGATGATTGATGGCACCATACCAGAGTCCAAGAGCAACTTTGGCGATGCTTGAGTATTCATGAGTACGGTTAGTGAAGTTTTTAGTCAAATAGCCGATCATCCCTTCTTTCTGTCTCAAGTCAGGGTCTTTGACATAATGACCTAGGCTAGGACCCATTTCTTGTCCATCATGCAACATTTCTGCCAAAAACGCTGGCAAGGGAAAACGAGCGCCGTTGCTTTCATAAAAGCGACCTTTGTAGTCAAGAACCACAACCCAAACTGTTGACCATAAAGCTCTAGCATCTTCACTAAATGCCGGATGAAAAACACCACCTTCTAAGCCAATACACAAAACTTCCTCGTCAGAAACAATTAACTTTCGTTCTAAAGCCAAAGCTCTCACTGTCTTGGCTCGATTAAAAGCTCCTTGTCTAGTCTCTTCATCACTCATTGGCTGAGCTGACACTCCGCTTGGAGCTTCCAAACCAATGACTCGAGCTTTGGGAAAATGGTCTGCAATAGCCAAGGAAACAGCTTTGATTTTAACCGGATTGGCTGAGGCAACAATAAATTTCATCTAATTCTATCTCTGATTCTTATAAGCAATCAGGGATTTTTGGATAATTTCTAAAACAAAAGATCCTCGCTCACCACCAAAATCGTAATCAGCCAAAGCCTGAGCTTTAACCCAAGCATAAGTCTGATGTTCCAAAGATACTTTAATTTCTTCTTGACTGGTAGCTGAAAAATCCAACAACCAACCACAAATAACGGTGAAAATTTGTTTTTCACTGTCGAAATAAGTAGAAAAATAAATTGGTAATTGATTGTCAAAATGCCTAGCTGAAACTTGCAGAGATGTTTCCTCGCTGAGTTCTCTCACTAAATCATCTAAATGAAGATTAGCTCGAGAAGATGAGCTTGGCCACTCACTATTGCCACCTGGCAAATCCCAACAGTTGGGTCTAGATAGAGCCTCGGCGCTACGCTTCAAAAGTAAAACCTCCAAATCGGTCTTATTCCAACGAAGGACAGCCACTTTTTGCAGCAATTTAACTTGATCAGTCAGTTGATGAGGGAGGGACATATGAGAAGATTTTAGCATATTCAAAAGCTCTGGTGACTTCAGTTAAGATCGAGCTAGCCAATTCTTGGCGATAAGGACCGAGTAAATCTTCAATGGTAAACCAAGCAATTTCTTCTGATTCACCAGACTGAGGCTTAATCTCTAAAGGGCCAGCTAGCTGAGCTACATAGGCAAAATTAAAATGTCTTTCACAACCTTTAGGCCATTTCGGATGAGGAATAAAAGCCTGTTGGAGTTGTTCAGCTTTTAGTCGAGCTTGATAATTTTCTTGACAAACCCAGTGCTCATTAATCGCCACTGGAACTGGATGAAAATAATCAGTACTTTTTTCATCAGTCTTTATTTCTTTTAAAGCACTTTGAATCTTAATTTTAAGACCAGTTTCTTCCAAAAACTCTCTCACTGCTGCTTCGTGTGGCAATTCATTTTTCTCAAGGTGACCGCCCGGACCAAGCCATTGTTTAAGTTTTTGATGTTTGACTAGTAAAACTTTACCTTGATGAAAAAGAAAGGCTGAGGCAGTCAAGCAAATTTTTGGCTTCATATTAAGCTCATTTGCACACCACTGGCTTTTTGACTAGTAAAAGAAAAATCTACTGGCGCTTCAATTAAGCGATTCCACTTGTTGCGAAACATAATCTTACCATTTTTAAGCCCATAATCATAAACGTCTCTGGTCACCGCCACATCTTGCAAACAATATTTCTCCAGAGCTTCAAAATTACCAGATTTGTAATACTTGATAGCATCCAAGCCGTCACCAGATTTGCCAACCCCTAAAGTTTCTTTGGCAACTGCGTCTAGACCAATTCTGTGGCCAGTGCTTTTTTTGATGCGATCCATGACATCTAGAGTTGGAATGCGACTAATGTCTGCCTGATAGTAAGGAATAAAGGTTGGCATATCAAAACCATCAATATTAAAACCAACTACCACATCAGCTTGCTCCAAAAGAGGAAAAAGCTTGGGTAAATCTTTTTCAAAATAAGACTGCATGGTGCCTTTGGAAAAACGACTCTCGCGAACACAGACACCGACAAAAGAAATGCCTAGCTTCTCTGGAAAATAACCACCCACATCATCAAAGATCTGTTTGGTTTCAACATCCAAAATAACTTCCAACATAAAAAGCAATGCTAAAGCAAATTTAAGAGAATGTCTATGATTTATTTAAACCAGCTTGATATCTCTCTTCAATTTTTTGCCAATCCAAAACATTCCAGATCGCTTCCAAATAGTCTGGGCGGCGGTTTTGGTATTTGAGATAGTAAGCATGCTCCCAAACATCCACTCCTAAAACTGGGTAATGATGGACAAGCAAAGGAGAGTCTTGATTAGCAGAAGAAGAAAGCACCAACTCGTGCTTTTCGTTCAAAGACAACCAAGCCCAACCAGAACCAAATTGCTTGATAGCAACATCAATTAATTGGCTACGGAAATTGGCAAAAGAGCCAAATTGATTGGAAATAGCAGTCGCTAATTGACCAACAGCTTCTCTTGGGCCTTCTGGAGAAAGGATTTCCCAAAATAAATTATGATTGGCAAAACCACCGCCATGATTTCTAATTGCAGTTTGGATATCTGCTGGAGTTTGCGCTTTGACCTGATCCTCAAAATGCCACAACAAGTCTTCAGGGCTCAGAGCTGCCAACTCTGGATAATTAGTCAAAGCAGCATTGAGTTTGTCCAAGTAAGCTTGGTGATGCTTGTCATGATGAATTTGCATGGTCAAAGCATCAATGTGGGGCTCTAAAGCTTCATAAGCATAGGGTAAGTTGGGTAAAGTGTACATAAAAATCTTTCCTTAGTAATAACATATAGATCCTAATCTATATAAAGAAAAAAATCAATTCTTAGGACAAATGATCAAGACTTTCTGAAGCAATGCGATTTAATTCGATTAGGCGATCGCGCACTGTAGTAGCCAAATATCTTTCCAAGCCAGATAAGTCAAAACTTTGGTCCTCAAGTCTAAAGTTGGCAATCTCTTGCCATAAAACTGAACCAAGACAATAACCTCTTGCTCCATTTTCCATCGCCATGCGAAACTTTTCCTTAAATTGCTCGTAATTATCTTGCCCATCAGCCATCACTAAACAGGGCACATCCACTTCACTAATAATAGTTGCCATAGCTAGTGGATCAGGCGGATTTTGGATGATTAGAACGTCTGACAGCGACCTTAATTCTTGAATCGCAGTTAATTGGTCGCTTTCCAAAGAAAAAGCTTGGTCAGCTTGTTTTGGATCGAAAATTTTAAGCTTGAGCAAAAAATCAATCTTGAGAATTTGGCTATACTCTCTAATTTCTGCCAACAATTGTTTTTTTTCAGCTGCTTTTGACTCACTTGGATGATAATAAAGTTCCAATTTGGCCAAAGCATAATTATTGCTGATTTCTTCTAAACTAAAGTTGGGAAATAAAAGCGGAAGACTGGCTTCTAAGTTTTCTTTATCCTGCTCCAAGCGCAAAATTGCCACATTTTTTTGCACTTCAGTCATCAAGTCAAAAGTATAAATTGGGTCAAAAATAATTCCAGTCACCTCTTTGCTTAGAGTCAATAAACGACGATTAATCTCCTTTAAAAGCTCTAGGTTATCGGTCAAGGAAAGATCCAAGCCCAAACTTTCAGCCAACAAACGATTATTGTCTAATTCCAAAATAGCCAAGAATCCAGCTGGACTTTGCAAATGGGCAGTACGCATAGAGTTTAGTATAACGGAAAAATCAAGAAAACCAAAAAGCTCCAGCTTAAAACTGGAGCTTTTTTTTAATTACTAAACAAAGGCTTTAATATCTTCTACCACCTCGGTCGCCACCACGGCCACCGCCTCGGCCACCAAAAGAAGGGCGTCTATCATAACGATCCCCGCCTCTGTCACCGCCGCGACCGCGACCGTTATCATCGCTTTCGCCACGAGCAGCCTTGGCAGCTTTTTGGGCATCTTCCTGTTCTTTGCTTAGCATGGTCAAAGCAATCTTACCCTCTGGGTTGTACTCTTTGACACGAACGTGAACAGTATCGCCAACTTTGTAAAGATCATTGGCATCTTTGACATATTCAGTTGACATGTTGGAAACGTGAACAAGACCTTCACGGCCTGGCAAGAATTCAACAAAAGCGCCGTAACCTTCAACACGAGTGATAGTGCCGTCAAATTCGTCGTCGACGTTGATTTCTCTAGTGATGTCTTCAATCATTTTGACTGCACGATCGATGGCAGCTTGATCTGGAGAAGAAACGTTGATAACACCGGTCTTATTTTCTTTGTCTTCTTCGACATTCACCTCTGCACCAGATTTTTCAATGATGTCTTTGATGACGCTACCGCCTGAACCAATCACTGCACCAATCTTTTCAGCTGGAATAGTGACTTGAGCAACTTTTGGAGCGTAAGGACTTAAAGAAGTTCTTGGCTCTGCGATACATTTGAGCATTTCACCCATGATGTGTAAACGGCCCTCACGAGCTTGACCAAGAGCTTTGACTAAAACTTCTTTGGGAATACCTTTTAATTTGATATCCATCTGGATGGCAGTAATACCCTCTTTGGTGCCAGCGACTTTGAAGTCCATATCACCGACATGATCTTCCAAACCTTGAATATCTGAAAGAACGACAAATTTCTCACCATCAGACATCAAACCCATGGCGATACCTGCGACTGGCTTCTTGATTGGCACACCAGCAGCCATCAAAGCCATGGTGGAACCACAAACTGAAGCTTGAGAAGTAGAACCATTAGAGCTCATGATTTGACTGACAACATGAATGGTATAAGGGAAAGTTTCTTGACTTGGCACCATAGGCAACAAAGCACGTTGTGCAAGAGCACCATGACCAATTTCACGTCTCTTTGGGTAACCAATGCGTCCAGCTTCACCAGAGGCATAGGGAGGCATATCGTAGTGGTGGAAATAGTGATGAGTTTGCTCACCAGCCATATCTTCCACTAATTGACCAAGAGAGGGATCTCCAAGAGTAACAACAGTCAAAGCTTGAGTGGCACCACGTTTGAACATGGCACTACCATGAACTCTGGGGAGAAGATCAACTTCGCACCAAATTGGTCTGATTTCGGTGGTGCTGCGACCATCTGGACGAATGCCATCTTCGAGAATCATGCGACGAGCTTCGGCTTTCATTAAGTCATGGAAAATGCCATTAAGCATGCCCTCACTTAATTCACTGACTTCGCCTTCAGCTAATTTAGCCTGTTCCTCTTCCAAAATTTTGGCAATTAAATCACTTAAGCCAGTTGGCTCCAAGCGACCTTCTTTATTAACCATCTCATTAATTTCTTTTTTGTAAGTGCTGGCCATGCGATCAACAATGGCTTGCTTAGCAGCAACTTTTTCTGGATCTTCGGTATCAAGTAAATTGACTTTTTCTTTGCCAACCTCAGCAGCAATGGCCTCAATTTGTTCGCAAACTTTTTTAGATTCATCTTGAGCACGAAGCAAAGCTTCAATCATGATTTCTTCGGCAACCTCATTGGCGCCAGCTTCAACCATAACAATGGAATTCTTAGAAGCAGAAACGATTAAATCAAGATCATTATCTTTAATCTGACTACGAAGTGGATTGATGATGAATTGTTTATTTTCATCAAGACCAAGACGCATGCCGGCCACTGGACCATCAAAAGGAATGTCAGAAATTTGCAAAGCCAAACCAGCACTCACCAAAGCAATCATGTCTGGTTCGTTTTCACCGTCATAAGATAAAACGGTGCTGATAACTTGAACTTCATTGGTAATGCCATCTGGAAAAAGTGGGCGCATAGTGCGATCAATCACTCTGGAACGCAAAACTGAATCATCAGTTGGACGACCATCACGCTTAACCCAACGAGAACCTTTGATGATTCCGCCAGCGAAAAGTTTTTCAACGAATTCGACTGATAAGGGAAAATAGCCAAGATTGACTTTTCTGCCAAGAGCAACAGTGGTGTGAACGATAGTTTCACCACAAGTAGCGAGGACAGCGGCGCTGACTTGCTCACTAAATTTACCGATCTCTAAATGAATGACTTTGTCACCCACTAAAAGATCTTTCTTATAAGTATTTCCATACTTTGGATAAGACATATTTTTACTTTCTTTGCCCTTTTTTTAATTAAAAATTGAGGGCGTTTTTGAAAACTTTAGTGGAGAGCCGAGTATTCTGAAAAGAGGAGAAAAAATTCTCGTCTTTTTGGAATCCTC
>DYGL01000034.1:0-1486 GCA_020724725.1 Candidatus Microgenomatus sp.
TGTAGTTCAGTGCGCTTCATCAGTTCTAAAGTTTGTTCTTGGGCTAGATTGATGTAGCGATATTGACTCAAGAAATTATTAAAAGAGTCAGCAGCAAAGAGATTATTTTTGTAAGGCAGGCGACTTTGCTTATAGCTTTCTCTAATTCTTTTAATCAAAGTGCCACTTAGACGATCAAGAGAAATACCTAGGCCCTCAATTCTTTCTGATAGGTTAATGATTTCTTTCTCTAATTGTCCTATTTCAGCGACTGTTTGCTGAATACGCAGGCCTTGAATTCTGATTTGACCATTAATAATGTTGATAGCTGATTGCAAAGTGTTGGCTTCTGATTGGAGTTTGACAACTTGAGCTTGAAGGCAGTTCTTTTCTTTCTCTACACATTCTTTGTAATTTTCTTCATTTTCATTACATTTATATTCTTCACAACTCTGAGCTCTCGCCACACCAACACTAAGCACTAAAATAGTTAGAGTTGAGATGAGGAGGAATAGAGCTTTTCTCATGATTGTTATTTATCTCTTGAGCATGCGAGAAACCGCACTAGAGCTAGCCAAGAGACCAAGAATGACTGCTAGAGCAAAACCACCGGCAAATTGATAGGCAAAAAATTGCCAAGCGATGGGGAAATCAACAATGCCAAGTAGGAAACTCTTAAGCCAAGGATTGAGGTAAAGAAGCAGAGCATAATAAATAGCAAAAGAGAGCATGCTGGCAACACTACTGAGCACCAAGGCTTCTAGCAAGTAGGGTCGGCTGATGTAGGCGTTGTTGGCTCCGACAAAGCGCATGATTTGAATATTTTTTCTCTTGGCTGAAATCTTCATTGAAATAGTGGTCATAATCATTAAAAATGAAGTAACAGTGAGAGTGGCGAGTAAAAACAGGCCGACTAGACGCATGGCATTGGTCCAGCGGATTAAGTTGCCAACCACGTCTTCTTGGAGAGCCACATCCTCTACGCTGTTTTCTGCAGATAAATCATTCTTAACTGCTTCGAGGCTTTTAGCATCGACTGCCGCTACTTCAAGGCTAGCTGGTAAAATTTCTTCAGTGACTAATTCTAAAAGCAAGGGGTCGTCTTGATTTTCTTTTTGATAAATTTCTAAAGCTTCCTTTTGGCTGACAATTTTGACATCTTTAACATAGCCTTTTTCTTTCATTTTGCTTGCGATTCGTTCCAGATCTTCAGCTTTTGACTCTAGCTTCATAAAAGCAATCACTTGAGGTTGAGTTTCAAAAAAAGATAAGATTTTGGCACTGCCGATACTCAAAAGAGAGAAGCAGTAGGCTACAAAAAAAGTAATGGTCAAAATGAAAATAGTCAAAATGCTTTGGTATGGTGAACGACGAATTGCGACTAGGGCAGAGTTGAGTGCTTTCATTTTGAATCTTTATCTTTCTTGGTTTCTTTAACTTTAGCCTTCTTTTCTTGATCTTTTTCTACGGCTTCTCTAGCTAATTTCTCTTGTTTTTGTTTTACTTT
>DYGL01000034.1:1586-6871 GCA_020724725.1 Candidatus Microgenomatus sp.
GTGCCAAGTTCATTGATTTTTTTGAGTAATTTGGCAATTCTAATGCTGGCTTCTGGATCAAGATTGCCAGTGGGTTCATCAGCAAAAATGACTTTTGGGGCGGTAGCTAAGGCACGAGCAATGCTGACTCGCTGAGCTTCACCACCAGAGAGTTGTCTGGGAAATTGGAGGGCTTTGTCAGCTAAACCAATTAAATTGAGCAGGTCTGTGACTCTAGATTCAATCTCAGCTTCTTTTTTGTTGCAAATATAGAGGGGTAGAGCAATATTTTCCCAAACATTCATTTCTTCAATGAGCTTGTAGTCTTGAAAAACCACTCCAATTTGACGGCGCAACTCTGGAATTTCTGATTTTTTAAATTTACTTAAGGATTTGCCTTCAAAAGTAATCTCTCCTTGACTTGGCAAATATTCTCTAATCAAGAGCTTCATCAGAGTGGTCTTACCAGCTCCAGAAGGGCCAGTAATCACTAGTAAATCACCAGGATTAATTTCCAAATTTAAGTTGAAAATAGCGGTTTGAGTATCAGCAAAGGACTTGCTGACAGATGAAAAGACTATCATGGGCACGAAGTCTATTTAAGCATGTTTACTCTAAAGTTTGAAGGGGAGCTTGTGCATCAACATTGAGCACTTCCACTCGACCTACATCCATAAACCAACCGGCTTTTTCTGCCTTGTGGGTTTCACCATAAAGCTTAACTTCAGTACCAACCAATTTGTCTAAATCAACAATGGAGGAGGTGAGAGCTACAGTTTGACTCTCTCCACCCTCTCTTAGTAATTTGTGAGAGCCTTCGCCTTCAACGCCACCTTTTTCAATATAGCCAGTGGCACTATCAGCAAAGGTATCTTTGTCAGCTACACCGAAAACATCGCCATTTTTAACCTTGCTAGCATCTTCAATAGTGACATTTTGCACTACTTGTCCAGAATTTTTGTTTTTGAGCTTGAAAGCGCCAAAGCCAGTCAAAACACCAGCCAAAACAGCGATGCTGCAAATGATAAGGAAAGTTTTTTTGGTTTTCTTGCTCATAAGATCTTGATTTTGCCTCAATTCTCTTTTTTCGTCAACTTGATTTTCTATTTCTTCGTTATAGGCGTTGGTAGCTTGGTTGTCTTGCAAGTCGATTTTATACATATTTTCCATTCTAAACCAAAAGTCTTACTTTTTGCCATCGCGAATAAAACTTAAGACAAATTGATCAAGATCGCCATCTAAAACTTCAGCACTTTGGCTGGTTTCTACCTGAGTGCGAGTGTCTTTGACTAATTGATAAGGATGGAGTACATAGTTGCGGATTTGTGTCCCCCAACTGGCGTTTTGATGTTGACCTTTGGCTTTTTGGAGTTCGTTTTCAAATTTTTCTTCTTCGATTTTGGCTAATTTAGCTTTCAGCATTTTAAGAGCACGTTCGCGATTTTGAATTTGACTGCGTTCTTCGCGACACTTAACGGTGATTTGACTTGGCAAGTGAGTGAGCTCTACTGCTGAATTGGTTTTGTTGACTGATTGTCCACCAGCGCCACCAGCTCTGGTGAAATTCCATTCTAGGTCAACATCTTTAATCTCTAAATCATTTTGCTGATCTAGAATTGGCAAAACTTCAACCAAGGCAAAAGAAGTTTGTCTCAAGTTATCTGCATTGAAGGGACTTTGTCTAACCAGGCGGTGGGTGCCTTGCTCCCCTTTTAAGTAGCCATAAGCATACTCTTCTTCGATTTCAAAAATAGCTTCTTTGATACCAGCATCTTCACCTCTAGTTTCACCAACAAATCTGTATTTCCAATTTTTTCTCTCAAAATAGCGTTGATACATGCGCTTAATCATCTCTGCCCAATCCATGGCTTCAGTGCCTCCTTGGCCAGAATGAATTGATAAAATGGCGTGAGAGCGATCGTATTTACCGCTCAGGTATTGTTTGAGTTCGGCTTCTTTAAAAACCTTCTCCAAATCTTTACCAATCTTCTCTGCTTCTTCTGTGAGTTCCAAATCAAGGGCTGCTTGTAAGTCGTTGCTTAGTTGTTCTATTTTTTCTAAGCTTTTAACTTCTTTTTGCAAGGCTGAAAGTAATTGCATTTTGCTTTGAGCATCTTCTCTCTGCCAGAAATTTTCTTGTTCACTTTCTTTTTCAATTACAGTAATTTCTGCTCTTTTTTGATCTATCCCAGAGTCAATTATGAGTTTTTGGCAATTGTTGATAAGTTCT
The DNA here is from genome assembly GCA_020724725.1 of Candidatus Microgenomatus sp. Classification (GTDB taxonomy): domain Bacteria; phylum Patescibacteriota; class Microgenomatia; order UBA1400; family PJMF01; genus UBA1364. The sequence goes on from DYGL01000034.1 coordinate 3,796, forward strand.
TGATGATCCATATGCTTATATTTTAATCCAAATTGATGAGTTGATCGCCAGTAAATTGTATTTCTCGCTCATTGACAGTGAGTCCACTACTTCGCAAACCAGCTTGTTTGGCAACAAAAATATCCCTTTTATCTTCTTTTTTTAATTGACTATTTAAATTGATCTCTACCCGACTGGAAGAATTTTCCAAAACGGCTATTAGAAAGCCAATTTCTAGAAAGCTTTGACCATTGCTAGTTTGCATGATTCTTTGGTCGATTTTTTCAATTTTTTGACCATCGATTTTGATTTCCTGCAGTGTGGTTTGAGGATTGGTGTAAAGTCTTTGGTAATTGATATATGGGAAAGGATTATTGTTGTGAAAATTCAAACTCAGCTCTTCTCCATTTTCTTCAATCTTTATTTCTAGTTGGCGACCGACTAGTCTATTGGCTTTGTTGATGCCAACATTGCTTTCTACTGGGAAATAATAGAGTGTTTTTTGATCACTTTGCATGGTTTGGTCGATTTTTCTACGCTTGATAAGTTCTTGGATTTCTTTATCCATGCTGTAGGCTTGTAAATCTTTATTACTAATTATCTCTTCAGTTAAATTCAAAAAGGCTTGTGGATTTTCTTTAATTTTTTGACTTAGTTCAAGCTTAAAAATTTTAAAGAAATGATTGAGAAAGTTGGCTTTTTCTTGTGAACCTGGAAAAAAATTATCACGATCAGCTCTGGCTATTTGGGCGAAATTATCTTGATTGACGTATTGTTGGTAGTCTGGCAAATAAATATCGCCGGTGATGGCCAACAACTTTTCCACTAATTGCAGGTTAATGATAATTACCCCCTCGTATTTTTTGTCTTCTACTTTGGCAAAAAATTTTAAAATTTCTTCTGCAGAACTGGGAAAATCTGGCCACCAATTGGCGTCCGGCAAGCGCATGCCTTTGCCAGCGCTAAGATATTCTTTTAAGCCTGTTGGAGCCTCAACGAAGCCCTGAAACTGTCCATCTACCACATAGATGTCTTGAATAATTGGTGCTTGAATTTGTCCATTTTGACTCTCTAGGACAAAGAAAGAGCCCATGAATCCTCCAGTTGCTCTCAGTTCATCGCTATTTTGCAGTAGAACGATATAGCTGCGATCTTCTCTGATAAATTTTTTACTAAGTAGAAGTAAATCGGCTACGGCCAATTTAATTGGTTTAATTTTTTTTGAATTAATTTTTTCAAATTTTTGATTAATTTTTTCTAAGCTGGCAATAATTTTTTCTGGTAATTCTTTATCAGTTACTTCACCACTTAAAGTTTGTGTCAAATATTCTTTAAGATCTTTTTCTAATCTGGAGAAGAGCAAATAATTTTGTAGGATCCACCAAACTAGAAACAAAGAAAGACTGGAGAGCAGGGTAGCAATTAATAATGGTTTTTTCATTTATTTTTGCTTTGCTAATTCTATGTATAATTTGGCCAATTTGGCAAAGCTATGCTTTTTAACTAATTCGTAGTTTTTTCCTAATAAACTTTTTTGTTTTTTAAGATTTAAGTAGTTTTGGTATAAGTCTTGGGCTTTATTAGCGCAGACGATAGAATCGGCAAAAGGACTGTTTAGAAGATAATCTTTTTTAAGTGGATTATCGTAAGCAGTGAGAACAAAATTTTTGTAAGCCATGGCTTCTAAGATCGAAAGATAGCCTCCGGCGAAGCAGGTTGAGCTTTTTTTCAAATGATTAGCTACTTCTTTTACCATGCCTAGAGTTTGGCCATATTTTTGACACTCTTTTTCTAGTGGGCCAGTGCCGCAGAATTTAACAGAAAAATTAATTTTTTTATTAATTAAAATATCTAAAAATTCTAAAAAAATTGATAAGCCAGTATCTTTTTCTAATCTGCCTACAAACAAAAAGCTATTCTTTTCTTTATTTGCAATTTTTATTTCTTTGTTAGGCAAATCAACTCCACCATAACTGAGACGATTATTTTTTTCTGTTAGATGGTAGTGTTTATTGATGTATTGGCCAATACTAATGGTTTGTGAAGATAATTTTTGAGCTAATTTTTTGTAGAAAATATTTTTAAGTGGAATGGGGTAGATTTTCTCAAAACCATGAAAGGTGGTAATAACTTTTTTTCTTGGAAAAATAAACCTGAATGGTAAATAGTAAATAAAAACATCATGGATAAAAATAACTTCAGCTTTTTTGATTAGCGATCTTTTTTGAAAAAATAAATGCCAGATTTTTAATAAAGTTAGGTATTTAATTTGTTTTTGATTTTTTAGTAGTTCCCTCTTGTTAAGGATGTCTATTTCAAAACCAGCTTTTTTTAAATAAGGCAAAACAGAGGCAATATGTTTTTCTACTCCTCCCAAACTGGGCAAGTAAGACTCGGTGATAATTAAAGCTCTCATCTTAAGTTATAATGTAGTTATGTCTAGTGATTATAAAAAAATTGAGGTCTCTTTGATAGCCACAGTTTTTAATGAAGAGCAAGGTATTGAGCAGTTTTTGCAAAGTTATAGTCAGCAGTCTTTTTCAGCTAAAGAGTTTATTATTGTTGATGCTTTCTCTTCCGATCAAACTTACCAAATTATTAAAAAATTTAGTGAACAGCAGCCTCAGCTAAAGATTAAATTATTTAAAAAATCTAGCAATCGCAGTCAAGCTAGAAATTTTGCTGTGACCAAGGCATCAGGTGACTATTTAGCTTTTACTGATGCAGGTTGTGTTTTAGATCGTTTTTGGTTGGAGAATTTGGTCCAAGAGCAAGTTAAAACAAAAAAAAGAGTGGTGGGCGGACATTTTCGTGGTTTAGCTAAAAGTCGTTTGCAAGAGGCGATAGTCCCCTACTTTTTACAGCTAAACAAGAAGGTTAATAAGCAAAATTTTGTGCCAACCACCAGATCATTACTTATTGAAAAAAAACTTTGGTTGAAACTTGGTGGCTTGAATGAACGCTTGAATTTGAGTGAAGATTATGACCTAATGCTTCGCATTAAGAAGCAAAAGATTATTTGGGCTTTTGCCAGTCAAGCTATAGTTTATTGGTTGCCACCGCAAAACTATTGGGCTTTTTTGAAAAAAATTGCTAG
>DYGL01000035.1 GCA_020724725.1 Candidatus Microgenomatus sp.
TTAAATGATCGCGCTCTACTGATCGAAAATTTGAGTCCTTTTACCAATGAAAAAGCAGACGTCTACTCCATCATCCAAAGCATTGATAAATTGGATAAACAAAGCCCCGAACAAGTAATTGAGGAATTAGTCGATAAAGGCCTTAAACGCCAGGAGGCTGAAGCTGTTTTAAGCAAAATAAATAAGATTGAAATATCAACAAATTTAAAACAAATTGTACAAAAAAGTTTGGAGCTAGGTATTGCTGCTGAAACCCTAGTCTTTAACCCAAAACTTGCTCGTGGTTTGGATTATTACACTGGTTTGATTTTTGAAGTTAAACTTGCTGGCGCACTTGACAGCACTAACCGCGTTTCACTCGGTGGCGGCGGTCGTTACGATCAACTCATTGAAGATTTATCTGGCTACAAAATGCCAGCAGTGGGTATTGGGCTTGGCTTTGACCGTATTGTAGAAACCTGCCTACAAATGGGTCTCATCAAGAACAATCAAGTTGGTGCCACAGTCATGTTGAGCTTTTTTGAAGATGAAAATTGCCAAAATAAAGCCATGAATATTGCCAAAGAGCTACGACAAGCTGGAATCAAAACCGAACTCTTCCCCACCATCGATAAACTAGGCAAGCAATTTAAAGTCGCAGAGCAAAAGCAAATTCCTTTTGTTGTAGTAGTTGGAGAAGATGAAATCAAAAACAATAAATTTACTCTCAAAGACATGAATTCTGGAGAACAGGAACTACTCACTCTTGAAGAAATTAAGCAAAAATTGCTTGCTTTCTCCGCTTCACTTTTATAAATTTATGATATAATGGTCACCTCTTATGAAACAAGGTATACATCCTAGCAATTGGCAACATGACTGTGTAGTCACCTGCAGTTGTGGCAATAGTTTTACAACTGGTGGCTCCAAAAAGACAGTTCAGGTCGACATTTGCAGTGCTTGTCACCCTTTTTTCACTGGAGAAATGAGATTTGTTGATCGTCAAGGTCGTGTTGATAAATTTCAAAAGAAAATGCAAGCTGCTGCCGCTGCTAACGCTGCTGCAAGCAATAAAGCCAAAAAAGCTGTTAAGCAAAAAGTTGAGGTTAAATCCTACAAACAAATTTTGGTTGAGCAACAAGCAGAACTCAAATCTCAAAAGACTGCTGATCAAGTTTCCGAAAACTAGTTTTTCCTATTTTTCTGATCAAGGGCAAAAAAGCTCTTGTTTTTGTATAATGTATTAATAAGAAGAAAAATATGGATCAAATTTTTAACCCCTATCAAGCTCAATTAGAAAAAATTAGCACTGAAATTAGTGTCAATCAACTTCTCCTCCAAGATGAGGAAATGAAGGAATTGGCTCTGGAAGAGTTGGCTCGTCTAGAAGAAGAAAAAAAAGCTCTGGAACTAGCTGCCAATGAATTTTTGGCCAATCAAAATCAAGAAGGCGCTGATGACGGTCAAATGACTGAGAACGCCAACGCCATTATTGAAATTCGCGGTGGCGCTGGTGGTGACGAAGCTAAAATTTGGGCCAATGATTTAATGCGCATGTACACTCGTTATGCCGAAAATAAGGGTTTAAAGATTGAATTAATAGATGAATTAGTTTTTAAAGTCAAAGGACGAGTTAACTTGCCTATTGTCAGCATTGATGAGGAAGGTAAGATTACAAAAAGCGATGTGACTGAACTAATTGGAGCTTACAAGCTTTTCCGTTATGATTCAGGCGTTCATCGTGTCCAAAGAGTGCCTAGCACAGAAGCTGCTGGTCGCATTCATACTTCTACCGCTTCAGTGGCAGTTTTGCCAGAAGTAGCAGCTGGTGTAGTTGAGATTAAGGAAGAAGACCTAGAATGGTCTTTTATGCGCGCTGGTGGAGCTGGTGGACAATCAGTTAATAAAACCAACTCAGCAGTACGCCTAGTTCACAAACCCAGTGGATTAGTGGTTAATTCTCGTACAGAAAGAAAACAAGCTCAAAATCGCCAAATTGCCCTTGAACTTTTACGCGCTCAACTCTGGCAAATTGAAGAAGATCGCAAACAAGCAGAAATTGGCGCCGCTCGCAGCAATATTGGAAGAAATATGCGGGCTGAAAAAATTAAAACCTACAATTACCCTCAAAGTCGCGTCACTGATCATCGCATTCATCAATCTTGGCACAACCTTTTTGATATTTTAGAGGGAGATTTGGACGAGCTTTTGGCTACTAGCAAACTACTAATTGAGGCTGGAACCAACACTGAAACAACAGAATCAATTTAAAATTCTTGGGCTGCTCGAATTAAAACTTCATCTTCTTTGGTGTTGTAATCCTGAGCCACTTCCACATCGACTGGCAAACCGTCTTCATGAATCCAATTACCGCTTGGGGTTAACCAACGACCAACGGTAATATGTAGACCACTACCATCGCGCAATTCTCGGCGATCTTGAACTGTTCCTTTGCCAAAAGTCTGTTCGCCAATTAGTTTAATTTTCATGTCATCTCTAAGAGCACCGGCCACAATTTCCGAAGCTGAAGCGCTGCCTTTATTGACTAGAACTACGGTAGGAATGCCCACTAAGCGTGCTTGACCAGTACTATTGTAGTCTTTAGTGCTGTATTTAGATTTTTGACTCACTACTACTCCACTTTTTACAAAATCACTAGCCACATCAATTGAAACATCAAAGAAACCGCCAGGATTATTGCGCAGATCAAGAATTAAACCAGTAATTTGATTTTTCTGAGCCAGAATTTCCATCACTGCTTTATTCCACTCATTTAGGGTTCTCTCTCCAAACTTGGACAATTTAAGATGGGCAAAACGTTTGCCATCAATTTCTTGAAAATCTAAAACCACACTCTCAACAATAATTTCATCACGAACAACAGTAATCTCCTTAGTGGCAGTTTCTCCCTTGCGATAAACGGTCAGGGTCACCGGGGTATTTTTGGGACCACGAATATTTTTGACTGCTTGATCAAGAGTCCATTTGGTTGTGTCCTCATCAACTCCTTTTTGTTCATCTTTGACATGAACGATAATATCACCCGCCAAAAGACCAGCTTTTTCTCCCGGGCCATTGGATAATGGGGCCAAAATACCCACATTACCATCAATGTAAGTCAACTCTATGCCTACCCCATAAAAACTACCCGCCAGATCTTCTTCCGCTTTGGTATTTTCTTCTTTTGGTAAATAAGTAGTATAAGGATCACCCAAACCCCAAACCATACCAGAAATCGCCCCTTCCATCATTTTGGCGCGATCAATCTCACTGGATTCCAAATAATCACGCTCTAAAAGTCGCCAAACTTCCCAAAAAGTATCCATGCTAACTGGAGCATCTTGAGAGCTACTCATCAGCTGAGAGAGACTAGTAGCACTAGTCTTACGAGCTAACTCATCAAAAAATGAAATCTGGTAACCAAAAAGAGAGCCTTCCTGAGTATAGCGAAAGCCCATGATCATGCCTAAAGTGAGAAGTAAAATTACAACTACTAAGTTGCGCAAAAACAAAAAGATCCAACTAGGTTTTCTTTTTAACATGAAAGACAATTGTAAAGTCTTAAACAGTTTGAGTAAATGGCAAAAGCGCTAAATGTCTAGCTCTTTTGACTTCACGAGCCAATTTCTTTTGAAATTTGGCGGAGAGACCAGTCTTGGCTCTAGGCAAAATAGCACCCTGAGCAGTGACGAATCTTCTGAGTTCTTCGGCTTTTTTGTAGCTAAAGTTGTGAGTCTTCATTTTTCTTCCTTAATACTTTCTATATTTTTAATCGATTTTAAAAAGGGATGTCGTCAGAAACATCTTCTACTTGAGCTGATTCAGCTGGCAAACTCTCTTCCACATTTTTATCACTACTTGAAGAAGAACTTCCGCCTGAAGACTCTGGCATGTCTTCCTCGCCAAATTTGCCACCTCTGCTACTCAACAACATCATGTTGTCGATGACAATTTCAGTAACTTTTCTAATTTCTCCACTCTCAGTTTTCCAATCTCTGGTCTGAATGCGACCCTCAACGAAAACCTTATCGCCTTTGTGCAGTAATTGACCACAGATCTCAGCTAGCTTAGACCAAGCGACGACGTTGTGAAAATCCACACGCTCTTGCTTGTCACCACCATCAGCTGGAGTCCAAGAACGATTGGTGGCCAAACCAAAAGAAGCCACTGCCGTACTATTTGGAGTGTAGCGGACATTAGGATCTCTGGTGAGATTACCAATCAACATGACTTTGTTTAAAGAACGAACTGACATTTGCACCTTTCTCTCATTAGAGTTGTTTTGTATTGATCTTGGTTCATTATGCAACAGCAAGGTTACAAAAAGCGTAACCAACCACCTTTTACTTAAAATAAAGAAACGACAAACAACATAAATTATTCTGTAACAGCAGTTTCTACTTCATCGGCAATCACCAATAAATGGCGAATAATTTCACGGTGAAGAGTCAATTCTTGATCAAATTTTTGGACTTTCAAAACTGGAAAATTCAAAACCATGTGCACATAAACAGCTTCTTCATAGGTCTTGCCTGCTTGAGAAATATTATAAGCCAAATGCTTGCGACCCCAGTCATCTTCTTTGACGATAGTGCCCTTGTTCTTGGCTACTAAATCAATGATTTCTTTTTTGAGTCTGGAAACATCAGCGTCTAATAGATCGCCTGGAACCAAATAAGTTAGTTCGTAGTTCTTGGTGATAATTTCTTTAGCTAATTTCATATTTTTTCTAAGATTCGCAAACCTTGACCCCGTCAAGACTTCTGGATAATAATCTAGCGAATTTTAATTCAAAGTGAATTATACAAATAAAAGGCAAAAATGTCTACTTGCCAATCAAAAACTCAACAATATCGCCATCGCGCATCAAATAATCACGACCCTCTTGGCGAACTTTACCGACTTCCTTGCAGGCCACCCAACCACCCAAGCTCACAAAATCTTCAAAACTCACTACGCGGGCACTAATAAATTTTTTGCTAAAATCAGTGTGAATCACTCCAGCTGCTTCCTGAGCGGTGGCGCCACGCCTGATCGTCCAAGCTTTGACTTCAATTTCACCAGCGGTTAAGAAGCTTTGCAAACCCAAAGTCTCATAAGCAACTTTGGCCAAACGAGATAGGCCACTTGCCTTAATCCCCAACTCATTCATGTAAAGCTCTTGATCTTCTGCTGCCAAAGTGGCCAATTCACTTTCAATTTTGGCGGAAATTAGCACAATCTGTGTTGCTGGCACTTGTAATTGTTTGGCGAAAGAAGCAGTGATTTCCTCGGTTTTGGCTAAATCTTGCTCGTCTACGTTGATGGCAAAAATTTCCTTTTTGGCAGACAAAAGACATAGTTGCGAGGCCACTAAATGTTCTATTTCAGTTTGGCAATTTAAAGTTTGGCCAGCTTCAATTTGGGCGAGAAAGTGTTGGATGGTGGCCCACCTAGCCTGCTCATCCTTACTAACCGCACCTTTAGGAGCAGTTTGCTTTTGTAGGGTTTCTAAATCAGCTAGCTGTAATTCTGTGCGAATAATAGATAAATCTTGGATTGGGTCAACACTACCTTCGCGCAAAACCTGGGGATCACTAAAATGACGTAGGACGTGACAAATGGCATCAGTCTGACGAATATTGGCCAAAAATTGATTGCCCAAGCCTTCTCCCTTGGAAGCTCCTGCCACCAAACCAGCGATGTCCACAAATTCCACCAAAGCATATTTGAGAGGTGGTAAAGCTTTTAGTTTCTCACTTTCTTTGGTTGCTTCAGCTAAAACTGCGAGACGTTCGTCTGGCACCTCCACCACGCCAACATTTGGTTCAATAGTGGCAAAAGGATAATTAGCTGCCAAAGCAACTTGTTTTTTGAGTAAAGCATTAAAAAGAGTTGACTTGCCAACGTTTGGCAAACCAACTATCCCAATTTGTAAAGAAGACATGAGGAGATTTTAACACAAAGCTAGAGCGCCACCAGAATCACTCCAGCTGTACAAAGCAAAGCTGAGAGCAATTTACGCCACAAGTGACTACGTTCTTTCAGCAAAACAGCAGCCAAAAGAACAGTCAAAATAATGTTGGTGCGCGCTACCACACTAACTTGTGAGAGCATAGCACCCAAACCCAAAGCTCCATAGAAACTCACCACTCCCACAGAATAAAGCAAACCATAAAAAAGCAAGTTTTTATTGATTTTTTTAATCGCCTGAGGCAACACCATAGCTGAACGAGGATAAATAAAAAGCAGAGCTATACCAGGAAATAAGCACATAATGGCGGCAAAAGAAATAGCATCGTATTGACGAATGATCAACACATCACTGATGGTGGCAAAAGAAAATAAACTGGTAGCAATCAGAGCATACAAAGCTCCTTGGCTAAAATTAAATTTTTTACCCTGATAAGCTGTCAAAATTATGGCAGATAAAATCAGAGCAGCTCCAAAATACTGAAGCATGCCTAGACGTTCGCCCAAAAAAACATAAGCACAAATCATGGTCACTAAAGACCCTGCCCCACCCAAAACTGTCATTTCTGAAGCCTCAATTAGCTTGATGGAACGAAAAAACAAAACCGAGCCAAGACCATAAAGCAAAGTGCTAAAGAGAAAAAGTGGCCACAACTCAACTAGTGGCGGCCAAACAAAACCTTGACTGATGGCAAAAGGAAAAACTATCAGGCCCAAAATAAACTGAAAAATAATTGTTGCTGTGACTGGGTCGCTACCTTCTTCTTTCATCGCTAAACGCTGAAACAAACTGGCGCAAGAAATAGCAATAACATTGATAAGAGTGATGACAAGCCACGACATGAGCTAGATTTTAGCATGAAGTGCCTTTGG
>DYGL01000036.1 GCA_020724725.1 Candidatus Microgenomatus sp.
CTCTTGCTTCCTTGGTGCAGAGAGAAAGTGCTAATGATCAGGAGATGTCTCTGGTGGCACAAATTTTGCTCAATCGCTTGGCGATAGACATGCCTTTGCAGGTTGATGCAACCTTGCAATACATTAAGGGTTATTCTCAAGTAGAGCAATCTTTTTGGCCTACTCCTTTAGCTGAAGATAAACAATTAGATTCTTTATATAACACTTATAAATATGCTTCGTTGCCTCCTGCTCCAATTTGCAATCCTGGTTTGGCAGCAATCAAAGCTGTTTTAAACCCGACTCCCACTGAAGCTTTATATTATATTCACGATAACACTGGTAGAATTCACCCAGCCAAAACTTTGCAAGAACATAATGCCAACGTGAACAAATACTTGCGTTAAGTTACTCTTGTTGTTATAATAGCGAATTGTCTAAAAAGACTAGACTTGTGCGACAAGTCTAAATGAGTAAAAAGCTAGCAGAAAAAACAAAGAATTGGTGCCTTTAGTTTTTGTAAAACAACTAAGTAAATAATTTGCTTCACACAGCATTATCAAGTATAGGCTGTGTTTTTTTGCTTTATTACACTTTGTTTTTTTCTCAAGTCTTTTATCTTTTTTTTGGACAAGTCGAATTAAAAGTAGCAAGAAGAAGTAATTAAGCATTTAAAGCTAAAAAGGAATTTTCATGCCACAAAAAGCACAACGCCAAAATTGGGGTCAAAAGCACCAAATTTTACCAACTCTAGATTTGATTAAGCTTCAAAGCGAGTCATATCAAGAATTTTTAGACAACGGTATTGGTGAAGCCCTCAAAGAGGTGAATGGTAGCAAAGGCATTGAAGATTTTACTGGCAAAAACTGGTCCCTTACTTTTGGTCAATATCGTTTTGGCGAAGCTAAATACACCCCAGCTCAAGCCAAGTCCAAAAATGTTTCCTACGATATGCCTCTTTATGTTGAAGCTACCCTGCTCAACAAGAGAACTGGTGAAGAGCGCACTCAAGAAGTCTTTTTAGGTGATATTCCAAAAATGACTGCCACTGGCAACTTCATTGTTAATGGTATTGAAAGAGGTATTGTTACTCAATTGGTTAGATCTCCAGGTGTCTTTTTCTTGGGCGAAGAAGATTCTGCCAGCAAGCAATTGCTTTACAAAGCTGAACTTCGTCCTTTACGTGGTTCTTGGTTGGAAGTAACTGTCAGTCGTCGCAGTGTGATTACGGTCAAGATTGATCGTCGTCGCAAGATGCCAGTCACTGTTTTACTCAGAGCTTTTGGTTATGAGAGTAATGATGATATTGCTGCTTTGTTTGCTGATGTTTTGAAAAAAGATAAATTGGATTTGCTCAACAATACTTTGAAAAAAGATTCCACCACCAATCAATCTGAAGCTTTGATTGAAATTTATGAAAAGATGAGACCAGGCGAACCAGCTGTTTTAGACACAGCTCGCGATTTCTTGAACAATATGTTCTTTGATGAGCGTCGCTATGATCTTGGAGAAGTTGGTCGTTATAAAGTCAATCGTCGTTTAAAAATTGAAGTTGATAAGAAAAAAACTATTCTTGATCCTCAAGATTTGGTGGCTGCTATTGCTTATTTAATTGCTCTACAAAATGGCGAAGGTAAGATTGATGATATTGATCATCTTTCCAACCGTCGCGTGCGTCGTGTTGGCGAATTGGTTGCTGGCAACGCTTTTCGCATCGGCTTAATTCGTTTAGAGAGATCTATTCGTGAAAAAATGTCTTTGACCAAAACTGATGAGGTTTTAACTCCTTCAGCTTTAGTCAACGCTCGTCCTTTAATTGCTGCAGTCTCTGAATTTTTCCGTCGCAACCGCTTATCAGCTATTTTGGATCAAACCAATCCTTTGTCTGAAGTTGATAACTTGCGTCGCTTATCTGTGATGGGTACTGGTGGTGTGACTAGAGAGCGTGCTAGCTTTTCTATGCGTGACATCAATGCTTCTCAATATTCTCGTATTTGTCCAATTCGCTCTCCAGAAGGTCCAAACATTGGTTTGGTGACTTATTTGTCACTTTATACCAGAGTCAATGATTATGGTTTCTTGGAAGCTCCTTACCTTAAAGTGCAAAACGTAAAAGGTAAAATGAAAGTGACTGATGAGATTGTTTACTTGAGTGCTGATGAAGAAGAAGATTATCGCATTACTCACGCCAGTATTGGCATTGATGAGAACAACTATATTACTGATGAGTGGATTCCAATGCGCTATAGAAACGAATTCATTGAAGGTTCAGTTTCTGAAGTGGAATATATTGATGTGGTGCCACGTCAAGTGGTGGGTAGTTCTGCCTCTCTAATCCCTTTCATTGCTCATGATGAAGCCAACCGTGCTTTGATGGGTTCTCACATGCAATGTCAGGCTGTGCCTTTGGTTAAAGCTCAGGCTCCTGTTGTTGGTACCGGCATGGAAGCTGAAATGGCTGTAGCTATGGGTCGCACCATCTTGGCTCCTTTTGATGGTGTCATTGATTATGCTGATGGTGCCAGAGTAATCCTCAAATTGGACAAGAAATATCATGATCAAGCTAAAGCTTTGGTTGAAGCCTTGGACAATGAGCTAATTACTTTTAATAAAGGTGTAATTGAATACAAACTTTCTAAATACGTTAGAACTTCTCAAAGCACCTGTTTTTCACAAAAAGCTGTCGTCAAAGTTGGTCAGGAGGTTAAAAAAGGTGACGTCCTAATTGATGGTCCAGCCACTGATAATGGTGAATTGTCTCTTGGCACCAACTTACTGATTGCCTACACTCCTTACAATGGTCTTGGTTACGAAGATGCTTTGGTCATTTCTGATCGCTTAGTTAGACAAGATGTCTTAACTTCAATTCAAATTAGTGAGCATAAAGCCAAAGTCATGGACACTCGCTTAGGACCGGAGGAATTGACTAATGATATTCCCAACGTGAGTGAAACTTTCTTAGCCAACTTAAACGTGGACGGTATCATTCGTATTGGTAGTCACGTTAAATCAGGCGATATTTTGGTCGGTAAAGTTGCTCCAAAAGGTGAAACCGAACTTTCTCCAGAAGAGAGATTGCTCAGAGCTATCTTTGGTGAGAAATCCAAGGAAGTGCGCGACACTTCTCTTCGAATTCCTCATGGTGAAGAAGGTGTAGTGATTGACGTGCAGGTTCTTGATCGTGATCTCGGTGATGAATTAGATCCAGGCACTATCAGAGAAGTAATCGTTAAAGTTGCTCAAATGAGAAAAATCACTGTCGGTGATAAGCTTGCTGGTCGTCATGGTAACAAAGGTGTTATTTCCAAGATTGTTCCTCAAGCTGACATGCCTCATTTAGAGGATGGCACTCCAGTTGATATCATCATCTCACCTCTCTCTGTTTTGGCTCGTATGAACCTTGGTCAGTTGCTTGAAACTCATTTGGGTTGGGCAGCTGAGAAATTGGGTTATAAGGTAGCTGTGCCAGCTTTTGAAGAATTTGATGAAGACAAAATTTGGCAAGAACTAGAGAAGGCTGGTTTACCAGTTTCTGGTAAAGCTCAATTATATGATGGTTTCACTGGTGAGGCTTATAAAGAGAAATCAGTGGTTGGTATCAACTACATTCTCAAACTAAGTCACATGGTCGAAGACAAAACTCATGCTCGTTCCACTGGTCCTTACTCACTTGTTACTCAACAACCTTTGGGTGGTAAAGCTCAAATGGGTGGTCAGAGAATGGGTGAAATGGAGGTCTGGGCTCTTGAAGCACATCGCGCCGCCCATGTTTTGCAAGAAATGTTGACTATCAAGTCAGACGATGTCCATGGTCGTGCTAAAGCTTTCGAAGCCATTGTTAAGGGTGAGGATATTCCTACTCCAACTGTGCCAGAAGCTTTCAGAGTTTTGTGCAAAGAATTGAACTCTCTGTCTCTTAATGTAGTTGCTCTCGATCCAACTGAAGTTGAGGTTGAAGATAAGGCTCCCACTATCGACAATCAAGAAGTCTTAATTCTTGATGATCCAGAGGATTCATCTATCCACGAGGAGGGTGAAGAGTCTGAAGATGATGATAGTGAAGAAGATTTCGATGCCGAAAATCCTGAAGAGATTCTTGAGGAAGATTCGGAAGAGGAGGCTTTGAAGTAGTAGTAAATTTTTTGAAAGTTATTTATGAAAAACATTGTCGATTTCTCCGCCCTACAAATTAAAATTGCCTCTCCTGAAGACATCGTAAGTTGGTCTCACGGTGAGGTCAAAAAACCAGAAACTATCAATTATCGTTCACTCAAGCCAGAAAAAGATGGTCTTTTTGATGAAAAAATCTTTGGACCAAGTAAAGACTATGAGTGTTATTGTGGTAAATATAAGCGCATTCGTTATAAAGGTATTGTTTGTGACAAATGTGGCGTTGAAGTAACTGAAGCTAAGGTGCGTCGTGAACGCATGGCTCATATTAAATTAGCCGCCCCAGTTGCTCACATCTGGTTTTTTAAGGGTGCTCCTTCCAAGCTATCTTTGCTTTTGGACATTTCTCCTCGCAACCTCAACTCAATCATGTATTTTTCTCAATACATCGTTTTGGAAGTTGATAATGAAGAGAAAAAGAGTGTTTTAGAGAGATTAGAGGTTGATCAGGTTGCTGCTTTTGATCAATTGCGTGACAATGCTGAAAAAGCTATCGTCACTCTTAAAGACAATCTTGACAGCGACAAAGCTGCTTTGGGAGATAAGGTTAAAAGTAAAGAAGCGATGCAACTTAAGGTTGCTGAGTTAGAGCTTAAAGCCAAGAATAAAATTGTCGCCACCAAGCAACAATTGGAAGTTCAGCTTGAGCAAACTGAAGAAATCTACAAAACCATTAAGCAAATGGTCAAGAAGATCAAAGTTAAAACTGTTTTAACCGAAGACGAATATCTTAAGCTTGATGAATATGATGCTGCTTCTCACCTCAAGGTAGGCATGGGTGCAGAGAGTATTTTGGAATTGAGCAAGAAAGTTGATCTTGATGGAGAAATTAAACAACTGAGAGATGAATTAGTGGAAAGTAAAGGTGCTAAAAAAGCCAAGGTTACCAAACGACTTCGCGTGGTAGAAGGTTTGAAGAAATCAAACATTGATCCAGCTTGGCTATTTTTAACCATTCTTCCAGTTTTACCTCCAGACTTACGTCCTATGGTTCAACTCTCAGGTGGTCGTTTTGCAGCTAGCGACCTTAACGATCTCTATCGCCGTGTGATTAATCGCAACAACCGCTTAGCTCACTTGATTAACTTGGGTGCTCCAGAAATCATTTTGCGCAATGAGAAAAGAATGTTGCAAGAAGCTGTTGATTCTTTAATCGATAGTTCTCAAACCAAACAAACTCGTCGTCGCAGCAACCGTCGTCCACTTCGCTCTCTCTCAGAGATGTTGCGCGGTAAAACTGGACGTTTCCGTCAGAACTTACTTGGTAAACGTGTCGACTATTCAGGTCGTAGTGTTATCGTGGTTGGTCCAGAATTGAAACTTAATCAATGTGGTTTGCCAAAAGACATGGCTTTGGAAATGTTTAAGCCTTATGTTTTGCGCGAATTAATCGTCAAGGGTATTGCTCCCAACGTCAAGAGTGCTCGTCATCTCGTCGATCGTCGCGAACCTCAGGTTTATGCCATTTTAGAGCAAGTGATTGAAAACCACCCAGTTCTTTTGAACCGTGCCCCTACTTTGCATAAATTAGGTATCCAAGCTTTCTTCCCAGTTTTGATCGAGGGTAGTGCTATTTCACTTCATCCTTGTGTCTGTTCTGGTTATAACGCTGACTTTGATGGCGACCAGATGGCTGTTCACGTCCCTCTGACCAAATTGGCTCAGCAAGAGGCTATTGATCTAATGATGGCCAACCGTAACTTGCTTAAGCCAGCTAATGGTGAACCTATCACTGTGCCAAACAAAGAGATGGCTCTTGGTGCTTACTATTACACTAGCTTTGACAATCGTTTAGAGACTTTCCCCGCTATTTTGGGTAGTAAAAACGAAGCTTATCACCTTTACCAGATTGGCAAGGTTGATCTACGCCAAAAAATTAAAGTGCTCATGAGCCTTAAGGGTAAAAAACAAATTGTGGAAACTAACGTTGGTCGTTTGCTTTTCAATAATGTTTTGCCAGAAAGCTTGCGTTTCATCAATGAGCCAGTTAATGCCAAGATGATTAAGCAAATTGTTACCAAAGCCATTGAAACTGAAGATAATGAAGTAGTAGCCAAAATGATCGATGATATCAAAGACCTCGGTTTTGAAGCTGCTACCAAATCTGGTTTGTCAGTTTCAGTTAGTGACTGTGAAATGCTTGAAGAAAAAGAGCAAATCGTTGCTGCCGCTAACCAAAAAGCTGAGGCTATCCGTGACAATTACTTGCAAGGTCTTATCACCGAAGAAGAACGTCGCCGTCAATCTCTTGATGTGTGGATCAAAACCACTGATGAATTAGCCGAGAAAACTTGGAAAACCTACAGTGACGAGAACTCAGTCAAGGTGATTATCGATTCTGGTGGTACTCGTGCTTCTAAAGATCAGGTTAAACAGTTAGCTGCTATGCGTGGTTTGGTGGTCGATCCACTGGGCAACATCGTCGAAATGC
>DYGL01000004.1 GCA_020724725.1 Candidatus Microgenomatus sp.
CTTGGACTTGAGATAGGTAGTAGGTTGTTGATCTTGAGTTAGCATGGTTTTTATCGTTCAATGGCTTCCCAAACTTGACATTCATTTTCAACACAAATTCTGCCTTGCACAATATGTTGCCCAAAATTTTCCAAAGCGTAAATTTTGGAAAGATCTTTTTCTTCTCCTTGATTGCTGATATCCAACCAATTTTCTGATCCTGGAATCAAAATTCTAAATTCATAGTTAAAGTTAACACTCTGGTTTCCACTTGCTGAACAGCGGAAGCGCACTTCATCGCCACTTTTTAACTTTTCATCATCATCTCCTGTCATAGGATTAAGATTAACATCCAACATTTCAATGCTTGCACAAACTGGCATGGCTTGGCTTTCACAACAATTGCTCACGTTTGGTTGAGCAGCACAAAATAGTTGGTTTTCGCCTTTAGCACAGATTTTCTTAGCCACACCATCTTTATTGACTGGTTGACATGTCAATCCATTATCGCAATCAGCGTTACTATTACATCCAAACTCTCCGCAATTGAGTTTTTCTTCAAGTGGTGGTTCATCTGGAGGATCGTCATCAGGCGGACAATCTTCACACACAGCATTAGCTTCCTCACATAAATCACCACAGCTATCGGCTGAGCCAATTACCCACCATCCATTGCCGGTTCCGCCACAACGACAGCGAATCAAGCCAACTTCGGAACAAGTTTCTACGCGATCAGTATTAGGATTGTCGCACCAATCTCCGCCCATTGATTCGTTGGTGCAAGCATCTAAATCGGTTACATATCCACAAATAATTCCGCCATCTGCAGTATCTCTACAAGTCTCATGATAACATTTGTCTGGATCGCCATTGTTTAAGCGATGAGTGTTTGGGCCACAGTCGCCACCATCTGTTGAGTTGGGTATACAATAATCAATTCCTCCAATGTTTTCTAAATGTGTGTCTGGATAGGCTCCACAACCTTCTGGAGGAGCTGGAATATAATTTGGCGCCGCTTGCTGGCGATTGTCTTGGTTTTGTTGTATTAAGATGTAGCTTGCAGAAATTCCTATTGCTAAAAATAACAAAATAAGTAATCCAGCAAGTCTACTTCTATTTTTTATTGGCTTGGCGAGTGAAATCTGTTTTTCTAAGCTGATTTTTTTATATTTGGCTGGTAAGTAGTCTCTTGGATCATTCATGCGGCTTCAATTTTTTATCTATTTTAGATTATAGTTTTTTTGACTTTTTTGCAAGATAAGAGGCCTTTTAGTTAATCAGTGATAGAATTCTTACAGTGCAGAAAGACAACTTGCTTTACTACCTTGATTTCGTTTGGCTTCTAACAAAAAAAGAAATCAAACTGCGTTATAAAAGAACTTTTTTGGGTTTGTTATGGGTGATCCTCAATCCTTTGTTACAAATGTTAATTATTGGTTTGGTTTTTCAGTTTTTTGTGCCGATGAAAATTGAAAATTATTTTTTGTTTTTATTTGCCGGACTTTTGCCTTGGGGTTTTTTTGCTAATTCTTTGCTTCGAACCACGCCACTTTTGGTGCAGGAAAGAGCTTTGATGCAGAAAGCAGCTTTTCCAAGGGAGGTTTTGGTCGTAGCAGCGGTTTTGGCCAATTTGTTTCATACTTTGGTGGCGAGTGGAGTTTTTTTGTTTTTTCTGACTTTTTTGCAAGGTAATTTAATGGATGCTTTGTGGTTTTTTATCTCTAGACTGTTTTTATCAGCTTTCTTTTTTGGTTTTTTCTTATTATTTGTTTTGGCTACTTGTTTGATTGTCTCCGCTCTTTATGTCAGAGTGAGAGATTTAAATTTTGTAGTACAACTTAGCGTCCAACTGCTCTTTTATGGAGTGCCTATTGTTTATGGTTTGAGTATGTTGCCTGAGATTTTTAGGCAAATTCTTTACTTTAACCCTTTAGTAAGTTTTATTGAGATTTTTCGCTATTTTTTCTTGGGTGGTGAATTTAATTTAACGTCTACTTCTGTAGTTGCTTTATTGTCTTTTCCTTATTTATTAGTGGCTTTACGAATTTTTAGAAAAGAAAGTAAAAATTTTGATGACTGGTTCTAAAACAGCTGTTTTATTAAAGAAAGTAAATAAACGCTATTTTTTGCGCAACTCTTTTGATAATAAGCCTTTTTTGGCCCTGCAAAACATTAACTTAAAGATCAAGCAGGGCGAAAAAATTGCTATTTTGGGTGATAATGGTGCTGGTAAGACTACTTTGCTAAAAATGATCGCCGGCATTGCCGAGCCAAGCACTGGTCAGGTGAAAACTAGTGGTAAGGTAGTTTCCTTGATTGACATTACCGCCGGTTTCCATCAAGAGTTTTCTGGTCGAGAAAATATTTATCTTAATGCTATTTTGCTTGGTCTCAGACCAAAAAATGTCAAAAATCTAGAGCAAGAAATTATTGATTTTGCTGGCTTGGGTGAGTTTATTGATCAGCCAATCTATACCTATTCTTCAGGCATGGTTTTGCGTCTTGGTTTTGCCGTGGCCATTCACGCTCAGCCAGATGTTTTGATTCTAGATGAAGGGATTATTGTTGGCGATCAAGATTTCCAGAAGAAAGCTTACGATAGTGTCGAAGAAATTTTTGCGAAGGGTAAGACCATTGTTCTCTCTAGCCACATGTTGCCTCTGCTTAAAAGACTTTGTCAGCGTTTTGTTTGGTTGGAACATGGTCAAATTATGATGGATGGTGGGCAAGAGGTTTTACTTGAATACAAGAAACACCGCGCCAATTTGCAAATAGAGAATTTGCCGAGTAATAAAAATGCTTCTTTATTGTTTGATTTTCTAAAAAACTTGCCAATTGGTGAGAAATTTGTAGCGACCGCTAGTAGTGGGAGTATGGAGCCTTTAATTTTGAAGGGTGACGAGATTGAAGTGGAGCGAGTTGATTTTGCTAATCTCAAAAAAGGCGATGTGATTGCTTTTTGGAATGATGCCTTACAAAACGTAGTTGTTCATCGCTTTTATAAGTTGGAGCAGGGCAAGATTGTGACTAAGGGTGATAATAACCTAGTGGCAGACGTGGGTTATGTTGAGAAGGAAAATTTCTTGGGTAAAGTCTCAGGCTTTTGATTGCTTTTCAACAATTTTCTCTTTAAGTGCCTGCTTCAACCATTCTTTGAGGTCTTTTTCCAACTCTTCTTTGGAAACATCATATTCTTGATTGAGTTTCTTGAGTAGATTGTCAAAAGAAATTGGTTTGGCTAGATTTTCCCAGATAGAAAAAGCCACATCTTCGAGTTCGATGATGTGTTTTTTATCTTTAGTCAGAAGCAAAAAGTGGTCGTTTTTTTTTAAAAAAACAACACCAACACTTCTAGAGAAAAGAAGACCATTTAAAACATCCATAATCATTAAGATTTTAGGAT
The DNA here is from genome assembly GCA_020724725.1 of Candidatus Microgenomatus sp. Lineage (GTDB taxonomy): Bacteria > Patescibacteriota > Microgenomatia > UBA1400 > PJMF01 > UBA1364. The sequence goes on from DYGL01000004.1 coordinate 3,383, forward strand.
TTTTTAAGTATTATATTGCTTCAGCAACAGCCAAACTGATTTTAATTTTGGCTTTTTTTAGCACTGGTTTGTTGTATTTTTTCATATTTCCTTCTCTGTTTTAAGAATTTTTATTTGATTGAGCTTCACACTTTCTATCTGATCCAGTATAGTAGCTCATTAGAATAATTGTCAACATCATTTATTTTTAATAAATGTTTTATGAAAAAAAATAAAGATTTTGTTTCGAGGAGTTTTTTTAATAATTTTTTAAAAAACAGAGAAACTGAAGACTTAAATTTAATAGAGAATTTAGATAAGCTTTTTTTAAAAAAAAGAGGCTACGTTATTGAAAAACCAAAAGAATCGTCCAATGTGATTCTTTTACTTTCTGGAGGTTTAGATTCAATAGTCGCATGGGCTTTTCTAATGGAAGTTCGCAAGTACACTGTTTATCCAGTTTTTGTTAAAAGTAAAAAATTTAATTTATTTTCTCCAGAGTTTAGATCTATTCGTTATTTTTCTAAATATTTTTCTAAAAAATATGGGAAAAAATATGTAAAGCCTTTTTATTTAACTGTTTCTACACAACCAAAAGAGAAATCAATGTTTATAGGAAAAGAAAATTTAAGTGGAGTAGATATTTTAAATAATTTTCAATTAAACAACCATTTCTTGGAAAATGGTTCAAACATTGTGATATTTGAACCTCAAAACGTAGATCCTTATATCAAATCTTTTTATGGCTTGATTTACGCTCAATATTTAAATTTTCGCCACGGATTAGACGTAAAAGATATTTTTGTTGGAATCAACGCCTCTGACGGTTTGTTGGCAAGCAGTCAGTCTCTAACTTCAATAAGAAGCACAATGCTTTCAATGTGTATTTCTACTAACAAATATGATTGGAGTTTTTCTTCTCCATTCTTTGAAAGAGAGTTGGGTTCTATTATGGATAAGAGTAGTGTTATAAGAATAGGTCATGGTTTAGGTTTGCCACTTGAAAAAACTTGGTCTTGTTATAAAAAAAATAATATTCTGCAATGTGGAAATGATTGCATAAGTTGTGTTAATAGGAGACATTCTTTTGAGGAAGCAAAAGTTAAAGACGAAACCTTTTATAGTTTTTCTATTAAAAAAAGACTATTTGTTGCTCTCAATTTCAGATTAAAAAAACTTTTGAAATTATTAAGCATTTGAATATTATCTTTTCTGCAAAATACCTAAACCAGAGTTTTTTGGAAAGGGGAAAGTGATTTTTTCTTGTATCCTTAATTCTTGCCAAAACTTCTTGACTCCATAATCCCCGCCGGTGAGTTGACCGGAAGCAACGATATCATGAAAGCTCATGATCCCTCCTTTTTCCAACCTAGGATAGAAAAGCTTGTAGTCTAATTTGACTCCTTTGTAAGAATGGTCACCATCAATGTAAATATATTGATATTTTTTGCTTTGATATTTTTTGGCGAATTCTAAAGTCGTCATTAAGTGAGTGATGATGTGTTTATCAACTCCAACTTGAGCAAAATGATCCTTTGGATTGATTTTTTTCCAAAAACCAATGCCTTGCCAATTTTGGCCATCATCGGTCTCATCGTAAGCAGCATCTACGAAATCTACTTTTCCAAAACCAATGTCTCGACAGGCACTAGCAATCATCATTGGCACATAACCTTTGAGTGAACCAACCACTAAAATATTTTTAGGTTTTAAATTCTGTACAAGAGCATAGTGAAGTAAGCCAAAGCCTAAGCTAGCGTTTTTTGAATCAACATTTTGTCCCTGATTGCCGTCGTATTTATCAATAAGAAATTTGGCAACATCTTTTTTAATTAGGCTGCTTTTGAGTTCTTTTTCTAAGCAATTTTTTTTATATGAATAGTAGATCTTTCTCAAACCAAACCATTTCACCAAATCAAGAAAATTTAGAATATTTTTACGGTTAATTAACATATGTTTGTGAATAGATTTTACTATATCAGTACAAAGATTTGTGATAGGATAAACCTCTAGTGAAAAACGAAAGTGCTGTTTTGTTAGCCAAATTGAATATGCTGGGTGAAGACAACTACTTGAGCGATTTTTCTAGAGTAAATTATTTTTTCAAACAATTTGATGAGTTTTTGGTAAGTTTATTGCCCAATCGGCCAGCTACTCTCAGGCCAGCGCATTATGCTCGTCTTTTACCAAAGTCAGCTTGGCCTAATTATGAAAAGTTGTTTATCAAGCATGGCTACTCGGTTAGCAATCGTTTCCCTAGCACCATTGTTCAAGCTTACTTTGGTAAAAAATATCCTAGAGAATCGATTTCAATTGAGATTGTTAAGATTTCTGGAGTAGACAAACAAGAAATAGAGCTTTTAGTGGTAGATTCAAAACTTGATCGAGAAATAGTTGAGCAAGAAAATCTGAATCTGAGGCATTTTGCTCTTACCTTAGAAGAAAAGGATTTTGCTGATTTTGTTAATGTTCTTTTGCAAGCGGGTTTCAAAAAAGTTTTTTCTGGTAATAATCAATATGAGCAATCCAGCACCACTTATTTTCAAAAGAATTTTGACAACAACTCTCTGAGATTGGAAATTTTTAAAAAGGTTTAATGTGCAAAAAACAAATCAAGCAAATCTTTCTCAAGTGCAAAGCTCAGCTTTAAAATCTGCGCAAAATTGTGTGGCTTACGCCAAGCATTTAAAATCAAATAATCTTGATTCAAAAAAGACAGTTTTCGAAAACTTGCCTCTTTGTGACAAAGATAACTACACGGCAAAATATTCCATAGAAGAGAGAATTGATAAAAATAAATGTCTGGCTGATTTTTACATGATTTGCACTAGTTCTGGTTCAACCGCTGAACCAACCATTTGGCCTAGGGATTATGAATACGACCGTGGTTTGGAGCCACCTCACACCAAATTTTTAAACGAACATTTTTCTTTTAGTCAAAAGAAAACTTTGGTTGTAATTGCTTTTGGCTTAGGCACCACTCAGGCAGGCATGATGCACCTCAAATCTTCTTGGGAAGGAAGTTTGCATGGGCAAATTAGTGTCATTGCTCCAAATGGTGATGCAGAACAAACTGTTTTTTTATTGAATAAGCTTCATCCTCACTATGAACAAATTATTGTAATTGGTTATCCGCCAATTATTAGTGATTTTATTGATTTGGCAGAGGAGAAAAAGCTTGACCCGCAAAAATGGAATTTGAAAATAGTTTTTGCTGGTGAAAGTGTCAGTCCTCTTTGGCGCAAAACAATGGCAAAAAAAATTGGTGGTAGTCAGCGCGACATCGTGTCTTTTTATGGTAGTACTGAGGCAGGCATGATTGGTTTTGAGTCGAAAGAGATAAATCAATTGATTGCTCGTTGTTTGGATGATGAAGATTTGCGTTTTGATCTTTTTAAAACCTTTAATTTGCCAACTTTGGTGGAAGTTAATTTTGACAAAAAATATGTAGAAATAGTTGATGGCGAAATTGTGGTAACTGCCGATCAAGCAGTTCCTTTAGTTAGATATAATTTGCACGATCGAGGTTTTATTTTAGACTCAAAAACAATTCAACAAGTTTTAAATCAACATAAAATTGGTTATAAATATCCAAAGAATCAAGGTTTTTTGGTGATTTATGGCCGTAATTTATCTAGGCAAATTTCTATTGAGGACGTGCAAAATGCCTTGGCTATTCTAAATTTTGCCAAATATTTTCATAAAGAATTTCAATATCAAGAAAAAACCAGCAAAGGGAGCATCATTTTGTCCTTGAATTTATATGCCAAAAATGACGAAAGCATTGCTGGAGAAAAAATTAAGTCTTTAGAAGTTGCCATGGCGAAAACAATTTCTAGATTAATAATGTCAGCCCATCCGGTCAAAGTGAAAATTAAAGTTTTACCTGAAGCTCAAAGATTGGGTTATAAGTCTGGCAAACTCAGATATCTTTAACTAGTCTTGTGGTTTTTTAAATTTATGCAGCAATTTTTAATCAATCAGCAAATTACAAAACTTCATTGTGATTTAGGTTCTTTTGTAAAGTTATCAGAAACTTTTGATTTTAAAGTTTATTCAAATATTGCTTTATTAAGCAACAGGTCTTTAACCAAAATTTATCAATCTGAAATTGAAAGTTTTTTTGCTCAAGCTGGTTTTGCTTTGCAAATTATTGAGCTTGAAGATGGAGAACAATTTAAAGATTTGAAGCAAGTACAAAAAGTTTGGAAGGAGTTATTTAATTTGAAATTTGATCGTCACTCTTTACTAATTAATTTTGGCGGCGGCATGATTTCTGATCTCGGCGGTTTTGCCGCCGCCACCTTCATGCGTGGCATTGACTTTATCAATGTGCCAACCAGTCTCTTAGCTCAAGTTGATGCGGCTCTGGGTGGGAAAACGGCTATTAATTTTGGCCAAATTAAGAATGGTATTGGTTTGTTTGTTAATCCAAAATTGACGGTTATTGATCCAACTTTTACCAAATCTTTGCCAGAAAGAGAAATTTTATCTGGTTTTGCGGAAGTTTTAAAACATGCCATTATTTTTGACTCAAAACTTTTTTCTTTGTTGGACAGTAAGCCCTTTTTATCCTTTTCCTTGGAAGAGTTGGTAAAAATTATTGATCGCTCTTGTTTTTTGAAAATGAAAACTGCTGAGCAAGATTTCCTAGAGAAAAACCAGCGCAAGCTTTTAAATTTCGGTCACACCTTGGGCCATGCTTTTGAAGCGATTTCATTAAAATCTAAAAAGCCTCTTGCTCATGGGGAGGCGGTGGCACTGGGCATGCTTTTGGAAAGTCGTTTGGCAGTGACGATTGGTTTGCTAGCTAAAGCAGATTATTTGCAAATTGAGCAAATAATTAATCGCAATTATGTTTTTGACTTGGATGGAGAAATTAAAGTTGCTGATGTTTTAGCCTTGCTTCAATTTGATAAAAAGAAAAAAGCCAATGAAATTTATTGGTCGCTACCTCAGGCAGTTGGTCGGGCAGTCTATGATCAACTAATCCCTGAGTCGGAAGTTGAATCTGTTGTCAATGAATTTATGTTGGGAAATTCAAAAAATGTTATCTAAACTGCCAATCTGCACCATCTTGGCTGAAACAGATTTGGCAAAAACAAGAGCACTGGTAGCTAAAGTAGAAAAAGACTCTACTTTTTTTGAATTGAGAGCTGATTTTCTAAGCAATTTAAATGAAGAATTGATTTATTCTCTTAAAAAGATTCTCAAATTACCGACAATTTTTACACTAAGAGACATAGAAAATGGCGGTCAATTTGCTGGTTCTAATGCAGAAAAACTGAATTTTTATAGGCAAGCCGCTGATGCTTCTTATGAATACTTAGATCTTGAATTAGATTCACCTTTAATTGATGTCTTCGACAGGAAAAAGTCGAAATTGCTTCTTAGTTACCATAATTTTTCAAAGACACCTAGTCTTGCTCAACTGCGCTCAATCATCGCTACAGCCCAAGCTAAAAATCCAGACCTGATTAAGATTGCTACCTTTGTTAATCAAACAACTGATTTACAAGTTTTGGCAAAATTACTACTAGATCACCAAGTTTCAAAGCAACTAATTGTGGTTGGGATGGGTGAGTTGGGCAAGCCATCGAGAGCCTTTTTTCCTTATTTGGGGTCTTTTTTGACTTATGCTGTTTTCAATAATAAGATAGCGTCAGGTCAACTTTCTTTGTTGGAAATGCAAAAGTATGTCTTCTAAATCTTGGATTTTCATTGCTGGTCCCTGCGCAGCCGAAAGTCGAGAGCAAATTCTCGCTTCCGCTAAATCTTTGAGTGAAATTGGTGTGCCTATTCTACGAGCTGGGGTCTGGAAGCCAAGAACTAACTCCAACGATTGGCAAGGAGCTGGAGACGTGGCTCTAGAGTGGTTGAGAGAAGCCAAGAAAGCTACTGGCATTTTAACGGCAACTGAAGTTAGAGATCGAAGAACTCTGGATTTGGCGATAAAGAATGGCGTCGACTATTTGTGGATAGGCTCTCGAAATGCGCAAAACTTTGCACTTTTAGAGGAGGTTGGTCAAGCGACATCTCAAAGCAAGGCTCCAGTGATTTTGAAGCGCTCAATGTCATCTTCACTTCAAGAATGGCTAGGTAGTGCTGGATATATAGCCAAATATAATTCAAATATTATTCTTTGCGAGCGAGGCATTCGCGGTTATTCTCCAGATACCAGAAATATTCTCGATCTACAAACCGCTTATTTGGCCAAGCTAGAATCTCCCTATCGAGTCATAGTTGATGTTAGTCATGCGGCTGGTCGCACTGACTTGATTTATCCAATGTCTCTGGCTGTCAAAGCAGCTGGCTTTGATGGTTTGATGATTGAAGCTCATCCTGATCCAAAACAGGCAAGAACTGATAGTTTTCAACAAGTAGACTTTAAAGAACTTAAAAAAATTTTCCATGCAGTTAAATAAACTACAAAATATTATTGACAAGGCTTGGAAAACACCAGCTTTCAGAGATTTTTATACAAAGAATAAGGCTCCTCGACAGATTGGTTCTAAAAGAGATTTAGCAAAATTTCCTTTGTTCAGCAAAGAGCTTTATCATAAGCTAATTAAACAAAAACCTTTGAAACTTGGCGATAATGTTTATATTTTAAAAACTTTGGTTGATTTGGAAGGTCATGAAACAATTTTTCCCTTATCGGCAAGTGATTATCAAAATTACATTGCCTTGGAAAAACGTAAGTTTGAGTTGCTTGGTGTAAAAAAAACTGATCTTTGCAGTGTGGTGGCTTTTTCTCAAAATCATACTTTGCCTTTGACACAATCTTTCTTGGCTCTTGGAGCGTCTTATATCCCTCTGGATGGAGATGAAGAAAAGATTTTTCGCAACCTAATAGAACAAAAAGTAACAGTGCTTTTTACTATTCCACCTGTGGTTTACCGTCTTTTAGATTACGTCAAATCTAGGCAACTTAAAACTTCTTTGCGCCTAATCGTCACTACTGGGGTGAAAATTCCTGATGTGGCAGAGTTAAGCAAAGAAACAGAGAAAATTTTGGGTGCCAAATTGCTGGATACCATTGGTGCAACTGAGTTGGCTTCTTTTGCTTTTTCTTGTCCAGAGCACCCCAATTTTTATCATTTTGTTGATCAGCAACAAATAGTCGAAATTCTAGATCCACAGACCAAAAAAGCTAGCAAAAGTGGTGAAATTGTGATCACTCCACTTTGGAAAGAGGATTTTGCGCTTCTTCGCTATGCGACGGGTGATTTTACTAAAATTAATGAAGAGCTAACTTGTGGTTGTCGTTTGCAAAATAAACTTTTAGTTAGTGGCGTAGAAAAAAGATTATCTCAAACAACCAGAATACAGCGTTATTTAGTTAATTTTGATGATTTTTATTACAAAATTAAAGATAGTTTGCTATGGCAATATTTTTTTGATTCTAAGTTATGGTATTTTTTTGAGAAGCCAAAGTTATTTGTTTTGCTAAGCAAAGTTAATCATGCAGATCGTGTTTTGGTTTTTATTGAAAAGCAAAAATTTTATTTAACCTTGAGAAAAAGGCAAAAAATTGAAGAGGTTATTTTTCAAATGACTAATGCTGACGTACAAATTGTGCTTTGTGATAAAAAAATAATCCAAAAAGTTAAGATTAATCATCAAGATATTAGAGATTTAAAGCAAAAGAATCTCTCTAAGGAAGTTTTGGCGCTTTTAAAACTATGCTAAATTCTTCCAAAAAAGTCGACCTTCTGGTTTGTACTAATCGCGCAAGTCAAGACTTTCCACGCATTTGGAGCCAGATACTAAGCCAAGAAAAATTAAAAAAAATAGTCTTAGCTACTCAGGGTCAGGCCAATCAATTTAAAAATCGAGAAAAAAAGGTTCAGCATCTTTCTCTAGAAAGTAAAGGTAGAAGCAAAGCGCTGATTGCTGGTTTAAAGGAAACCTCAGCTTTTGCAGTGGCTTTAACAGATGATGATTGTGTTTTGGATAAAAATTGGCTGTCAGAGTCGCTCGATTCTTTAGGCGAAAACGTAGATTTGGTTTATGGTCAGACCAAACCTTATCAGCCAGAGAAAAATCTTGGAAAATTTTGTCCCAGCACTTTTAGTAAAAAACCTAATCGTTTTTCTATTACTAGTAGTTTGGGCAAACATTGGCTGGAGGTTGGTTTTGACAACAATGTTTTGATCAAAAAAACGGTCTTTGAGCAAATTGGTCCTTATAAATGGTGGATGGGTCCTGGCTGTCTGGTGCCAGCGGCAGAAGATGCTGAATTTATCTTAAGATCACTGATCGCTGGTTACAAAATCGCCTACAATCCACGCATGTTGGCTTATCACGATCGCTTTCTCACTGCTGAGGAATTTGAAAAGCAGTTGCTGGCATATAATTATGGCGGTTTAGTGGCCTACGGCTTTTATGCTTTGCAGGGAGTGAAAGAGTGTCGAGAAATTTTTATTGATCATCTCAAAGTTTTCTTTTATCCCGCCAAAAAAAACTTAAAAGAAATAATTAAGGGTTCTTGGTCTATCATTTTATTTAAAGACTTTTTTTTAAATGCAAAATTTTTATTGCAAGGTATTTTTTGGGCTTGGTTTTTTGCCAAAGTGATGCCGATTCCGGAAAAAGAGAATGTGGTTAAAAGGTTTTATAAGTCAAATGTTAAAAAGAACTCAAGCAGCTAAAACAGTTTTATTGGTCGGTCATGGTTATTGGGGCAAAAAAATTCTCGCTACTTTGCGAGCCTTTTCTGATTGGCAGATTTTAATTTTTGATAAGGCAGAAAATGAATTATCTTTAGATGAGTTTTTGGCTAAGAGTCCAAATTTCAGTCACGTCATTATTGCTACCCCAGAAAAAACACATTATCAGTTGGCTAAAAAATTTCTTCTTTTAAATAAAAATGTTTTGGTAGAAAAACCACTCTGCTTACTAGAAGAAGAAGCCAAAGAATTAATTAATTTAGCCAAAGAAAAAAAACTTTTTTTATTGGTTGATTATATTTTCTTGTACGATCAATTTTTATTTGAAGTGAAAAAAACTTTGCAAGCAAAAACTATTGGCAAAATTAAAAAAGTTGAAATCTTTCGCTCTAGTCCTGGCTTTACCAAACCTGATTTATTGGTTAGTGATGATTTAATGATTCATGACCTGTATTTACTTAGATACTTATTTGCTAACATAAAAAATGATTTATCTGAGCTAAAAATATTAAATCAGCTTGACCAACAACAATTAAAATTAGAGTTTAAGTTGGAAAATAATATTTTGGTTGAATCCTTTTACAGTTGGCTTGAATCAAAAGCTGGTCGCGAATTAACCTTTTTAGGTGAGACTGGCTCTTTGACTTGGACTAAAGATGCTTTGACAGAGCGATTAACTATTTCTCAAAACAAGCAAGAAAAAAATATTTTTTCTGGTGGAAATGACAATGATCCCTTATTTAAGCTTTTAGAGAAATTTTTGAACGAGCAAGATATAAAAAGCTTCGAAGCGAGTTATAATGATTACCTAGCTGATGTGATGAATTTATCACAAGTGCGAAATGCTTTTTATGCAATCAATTAGTCTTTTTAACTTAAGCAGACAAATCCAGCCACTACAAAAAGCTTTCACTCAGGCTTTTGCAGAAACCTTGGCAAAAAATGAATTCACCTATGGATCGGCCACCAAAGAATTGGAAGAAAACTTTGCTAAATTCGTCGACTGTCGCCACGCCTTGGCAGTAAGATCTGGCACAGCTGCTCTAATAGTAGCTCTCAAGGCTCTAGATTTACAAGCAAATGACGAAGTGATTACTACGCCTATGACTTTTTCTGCTACTACGGATGCCATTATTTTAGCTGGAGCTAAACCAATTTTTGCTGACATTGATCCTTTAACTGGCAATTTAGATCTTCAGGCAATCAAGAAGGTTAAAACCAAGCGAACTAAAGCTGTTCTTTTGGTTCATTTTGCTGGAGTGCCTTGTGAGATGGATGAGATTGTGGATTTTTGCAAACAAAATAAGCTTTTACTAATTGAAGATGCCTCGCATGCTCATGGTTCTATCTATAAAGGCAAAAAAGTAGGTTCTTTTGGTGATGTGGCTTGTTTTTCTTTTTATCCATCTAAAGCTTTTGGAGCTTTGGGTAATGCGGGTATTATTACTACCAATAGCCAAGAAATTTTACAAAAAGCTGCAATGTTTGCTGAGCATGGCCTATCTGGACAAAAATACAGGCATTTTCTGGTTGGTTTTAATGAAAAAATTGATAATCTGCAAGCTGCCTTTTTGAATGTAAAATTCCCCCTTTTGCCGTCTTGGATTGAGCGCAGATTGGAAATTGCCAAAAAATATCAAAAAGTTTTGGAAGGCAAAAAAGTTAAATGTTCATTTTGGCCAGATTATGTTCAGCCATCTTTATATGTTTTTTCAATTTTTAGTAAAGATAGAGATGAACTAGCTAAATATTTGGCCGATCATGGAGTGGGCAGTGGAATTTATTACCCAGTTCCACTGCATTTGCAAAAGTCATTTGAGTTTTTGGCTTATAAAAAAGGTGATTTTCCTCTTGCTGAAGCTTATGCTCAGACTACTTTGTCAATTCCTTTGTATCCAGAATTAACTGATAAAGAAGTCGATTATATTTGCGATTTACTCAGAAAATATCAATTTTGAAATTAATTGAATTTTATTTTCCCAACTATTTTTTTTAGCCAACTCTTTTTGTTTTTTGGAATTTATTTGTGATTTGTTTTTGAGTAGTTTTTGTAACTGTTTTTGCCATTCTTCCAATTTATTACTAACGAAGATCAGATTTTTAAATTCTGGATTTTTCAACTCTTCAATTTCTGTGCTTAAAACTGCTTTGCCGAAATAAAAATACTCAAAAACCTTCATTGGGTAACAATATTTGTTAAAATTAACTTGAGTGTTGTAGGGAATGATTGTCACATCAAATTGCTTGATTATTCCGTACAATTCATATCTATTGTTGCTCTCACCCATTAAAACATTTTCATATTTGCTGATTTTACGTAGCCACCCTGTAGTTTTGAATTGTGGGTCTTTTTTTTGATCTTTTTGGATGGGTCCATAAAAAACAAATTGCCACTGTGGGTTATTTTTAATCAGCTGGTCAAGCAAGGGAAAATCTAAACGATAGTTGAGTCCGCCAACAAAGCCAATCACTGGCTTATCAAATGATAGTCGGCTTTTTTTAATTAGTTTTTCATTGGGTTCAAAGAAGCCTTGAGCTGAAAGGAAGATGGGTTTTTTGCTTTGTTTCTGATGGAGTTTGGCTAAAACTTTCGAATTGACGAAAAAATAATCAATATTTTCAATGAGTTGTTTTTCTTTTTCACTATCTTCTTGGTAATCAATACAGTCGTAAATTTTCAAGCCGTTTTTAACTTTAACTTCGGCTAAATCATGATAATTGGGGTAGAAAAACCACAAAATTTTATCTTTTAAACCAAATTTAGCCAAAAATAGAAGCCAACTAAGTTTGCGATTGAATTGTTCCAAGCCCAGTAATTTTCTGCCTGGCAAGAAGTATTTGGCTTGGTGAAAATGTAAATTTTTACTAGATGGGTATGTGACTTGTGCTTTTTTTTTGAGAAAAAAGTAACTATTAATCTGATCGTAAATATAGACTTGATTGTATTTGGCTAAGGTCAGGGCAGTTTGACGCAAGAAGTCAGCGCTATGAGCAAAATCACCTTCTATAGGTATGATAATGACTTTATTCTTGATCATTTTGTGCAAAGTATTTAATTCTTAAGGCTAAATCTAATTTAAAATCTGGCACAGTAATTTTTTGTTGACCCCGCTCAATTATTTCTTTCCCAATAACTAGTCCGCTAGCTGGATCATACCACTCTAATTCTCCTGCTAGAGCTAGGTCTAATTCTAAATAGGCTTGTTCGTTTCTTTTTGGGTCAATTTTGAGCAAATAAGCCAAAAACCAATCTTGATTGTTCATGGTATAGACTTGAACTTGCTCTTTTGAAAGAGTGAATGAATCATATTTGATAGGCAGGAGTAATTCTTTTGGCAAAAAATCTTGTAAAGCTTTGAGATGGGCTCTTTCACTTGGGCCAAGGTAAACATTAGCATTGTCTTTATTTTCATAAATGCCATTTTGACCATTGGTCCAAAAAATCAGCCCCATATTTTGCATCACGCTTAGCCAAGACATGAGACGCATTTGTGTGCTTGCTCCCTCAAACCAACTTCGATCTTTGAAGCCAATTTCACTAACAAGCATAGCCTGCTTTTGAGCTTGGTATTTTTTGACTAAGTAGTTGATGTCGACAGATGTTAACTCTGGGTTTTGACGAATCGGGTTGTACCAGTGCACAGATAGAAAGTCTAAGTTTTTAGCTTGACTACTTTCCCAGTTAGTGCTTATTGGTAATTGATAAGGATCATTTTCCTTGAGGTAATTGATAACAAAATCATACCAAGCCTGACTTGGCTCGGCTTCGTTGGCAATTTCCCACAAATCGACCATTGGGCCGAATCTAGCAATCACATAATCCAAGTAAGTAGCCACTGCCTTTTGATTGTCTTGATTATTGATCTCAAAAGTAGATCTGAAAGGAGGGTAGAAACCAAAAATAGTCATTATAACTTTGAGATTGCGATCTTTTAGTTCTGTTAAAAGTTGATCGCCAAATAAACCACCACTCGTACTTAGATTGAAGTTCGCCAAATCTAGCGAATTCCAAAGTGGCGGTGTCCAATTTTCCACTCCATATCTAAAAATATTTATCGAAGCTTCTTTTTGATAAACGTCTAGATATTCGCTAAGCGATAAATAAGCATAATTTGCTTGGCTTAAGCTTGGTTCTGGTAAATTTGAGGCTGGCATTTCATCAAAATACTGACCATTGTAATTGCGATCGAAAAAAGCATCTTGAATGCCAAGGGGTAGGAAGGCTTGTTTGCCATTGATGGTAAACTGATTTCCCTTGATGCTGATTTTTTCTTTTCGATAAGTTTTAATTTCTACCTCACCTTTAATGGTTTTTCTTAAATAAGGACTTTTAATTTTGATTTGATATTGATAAAGTCCTGGTTCATCTGGTAAAAATCTAATTTTCCAAGTGTTGTGGTCAAAATAAAAAGCTTTGACAATTTGTTTTTGTCCGTCTTTGCTAAATTCAGCGAAAATTTCTAAATCTAAAAATTTATTTTGATAAAGTTGCTCATCATGACCAATATTAATTTCTAGGAAATTTGCTTTTGTTTCTGCTTTCACCTCAAATCGCCAGATTCTTTTAATATTTTGGCTTAGATACTTAATTTGAGTGATTTTTTCCTTCAATTTGCTTGACCATGTTTCAATTTGTTTGAACTCCACATAAGGATCTTTATTGTCTTTATTAAAAATTAGCTCAAAATTCTTATTCACAATTTCTTTACTTTTGATTTCTTGGTCGCTAATCGTAATTTTTTCTAACAAATTTTTATCTGTGTTTAAAATAAAAATGTTATTTTTATCATGGTAAACTTCTTGAGCATCAATCAGTAAATCTGGGACGTATTGCCAGAGCAGTCGACCATTTTGATCAAAATAACTAAGCTCAACTTTAAAGCCAGCTTTTTCACTAATAACTAATAGATTTTTTTGGATTTCTAAGAGTCGTAAAACTTTCCCGTCTAGCTGTTGTTGCCAATTGATTTGACCATCATTTTCAAAACTTGTAATTTGGCCAGTGTCGCTACCAGTGATCAATTGATTTTCTAAATTAACCTGTTGACTGATGGCTCCAGAAACAATTTTTGACCAAGTAATCTGGCCAGTCTCATAATCAATGAAAAGTAGTAGGTCACTGTTTTCTGCCAGCAAGTGTTTTTGTGCCAAAAATTGTTTTTGTTTTAGTTCAATAATTGGTTCTGATAGTTTAAACTGTTGGTAAATTGGTCTGTCAATTTGAGGAATTTCCCAAGTGATTTTTTGAAAATCCAAACTTATTTTTTTCAACTTTTGCTCATGAAGAATCAGTAGATTTTGTTCTTCACCATTCACTTTAAAAGCCATCAATGGCCAATTATTTTGTTTATTAATTTTGGTGTAATTGCCAGTTTCTCGATCAATACTAAGCAGGGCATTTTTCTGAGTTAAAATGATTCTTTGTGGATAAAAAAGAGGTGGGTGAAAACTAAAATCAAGATCGCTAATTGCCCATTTTTCTTGACCAGTTTGAGCATCAAGACTAACGAATTTTTTTTCAATAGCTTGCCAAACGTAAAGATCGTTTTGATCTAAATATAAATTGCCAAAGTGAATGGTGTTTGGAACAAAAGCTTGTTTAGTGTCAATTGTTTTAAATTGTTTTGACCAAACTAAATTTCCCTGATTTTTATAAAGAGCGTAGAGTGTGCCAGTTCTTGAACCAAAAAAAAGCAGATCATTTTCTTTGGCAGTTACGATTGGTGTATCAGGTAGAGAATTGTCTCTGACGCTAAATTGCCAAAGTTGTTGACCGTTTTGTTTATCTAGACTGTAAACTTTTCCATCAAAATTGGCTAGAAAAATTTTTTCATTTTCGATCAAAGCTGAAAAAGGACTATATTTATCTGCTTGAAATTGCCAGTTTTTCTCGCCTGATTTTTGTTTCAAAGAGATAGTCTTTCCATCTTGGACATTGAAGTAAAGATTCTCTTGATCAAAACTTAGGTTTTGGTAGAGAGCTAATTTGTTATTGGCGCCAATGTTTTTCTGAGTATAGAATTGCCAGTTTTTTTCTGTTTGTCTGAAAGAAAAAAATAGCAAAGACAGCGCAATAAAAGCCAGAAATAAGTAAAACTTTTTAAGTTTCATAATTGGCAATTCCTAGGTATAAAAAGAAAAAAGCAGTTAGTTCATAATGGTTGGTAAAAACTGGATGAAATTGGGCAGCCAAAAAATAAGCAAGAGCAGCTATACCAAAAATTTGATTTTGACCATTCCAGCCATTTTTAATCGTTTGATAAACAAAAAATACAAAAACTAAGGTTGCTAAAACACCAGTTTCAGCCAAGAGTTGAACTAAAATATTATGAGCTGGAGCTTGATCAAAAATCACTACTGGACTATCAACAGTTTTAAAATTCTTGGCTAAATAGTAGGGTGTTAGATCCAAACCAATTCCTAGATAATTTTTGAAAGACATGGATAAAACGTGCTGATTGAGCTCTTGGCGATAGGAAAGACTACCATCTCGACTCAAAACATTTTGTAAACTGCTGGTTCTAATTAAAACATATGGTAGAGCTAGTAAAACCACGATAGCCAAAGATATTTGAAAAATCTTTTTTTGAAATAGTTGCTGTGCTATTTGCCAAATAATTTTTTTGTATTTCAAAAAATAAAAAATCAAGCTCACGCCAGTTAAGAAATAGAGACTACGACTACCAGTAAAAATGATGCCAACGAGTGCTAAAAAAGCTAGACTTAGGATTAAGTAGGCATTTTTTTTATTTTGTTTAAATTTTTCTAAACTCAGGCTAAATAAAATCATAAAATTCATCAATAAAAAAATAGCGGTAATATTTGGTTCATTAAAAATGCCGTCAGCTCTCAGCAAGTCTGCTGCTTCTGAAGATCTAGTCCCGAATTCAATTCCTGGCAACCTGTTTTCAATAAAACGACCTAAGTTTCCACCTTTCCACTGCTCATATAAAACCATGCTGGTGTGAAAAAAAGTCATTGATGCTAATGTGCTTAGTAAAATTTCAAAATACTTTTTATTTTTTAAATCAATTAGGTGAGGTAAGGAGAAAACTAAAATAAATTTGAGGATGATCACTGAACCAGCCAAAAGTAAGCTAGAAAATTCATGACCAGGGTTTCTTAAAAGAATGAGTAAAAAAAATACTAATAAGCTAAGTAGTGAAATTTTATTTGTCAGGCTTAATTTATTTTTATCTGTTTTGTTTGTTTTTTTATCAAAAAATTTCTTGGAAAAATAATTTTGATAGATTAAAACTAAAAATAAATCAGATAAATAAATTGGCAAAAAGTATTTAACGTCGTAAATGGCAAAACTAAAAATTTCATCCCGCTTGATAAGAGTGGTGTCAATTAAGTTGCGACCAATGGTAAAAGGTAGTAAGTTAACAAATAGTAAAAACAAGCTCAATCTATAATTTTGTGTTTTACCAATGAGTATGATTAAATACACCAAGCTTATAAGGAGAAGAGTTTTATTGGAGTTGACCAGCAGTAAACTAAAAAGAAAAGCAGAATTCAACACAAAAAAAACAACGGTCATGATGCGTATTATACAGAAAATAAAAACTTTTAAGAGGAAACTTAATTTTTTTGATTTATTTATATTATTTTGTTTATTGGCAATCTTGGGATTCTTTATTTATAACCGTTTGCAACGTCAAGCTACTTGGATAGATGTTCGTCTTTCTGTAGAAAATCCTGATTGGTGGTATCGTGGTTCACCGCCAAATTATTGGTATGCTCAAAATTTGCAAGTTGGTGATAGCTTAAATGATTCTTTTGGCAACAAAGTAGTGGAGGTGGTTAATATTGATAATTACGATAATTATGGTCCTTATCGAGACATTTACGTTGATTTGAAAGTACGTGTTGATTACGACAAAAAGAAGAATCAATATCTTTACGAATTTAAGCCGCTAGTAACTGGCTCTTCGCTATTATTTAATTTTTCTCAAGGACAACTTAGAGGCTTGGTGGTTGGCATTGGGGAGCAAAAAATAGATTATTTTTACAAAACTATCAAAGCAGAAAAGAAAAAAATCTCTCCTAGTTTAGCTGAAAAAATTAAGGTTGGAGCAAAGTCATATGATTTAGACGGTAATCTGATAGCAGAAGTGCTTGAGGTAAAAAACAACATTAATTCCTATTACGAATTTTCCGACCTAAGAGGAAGAAACGTAGAGGTTTATGACCCTAAATTTAGAGATGTTGAAGTTACTTTGCGCATCAAGAGTTTTAGTGAGCTTGGTTTGAATTTCTATATTAATGAGGCAGCTTTAAAAATAGGCAACGCCATTTGGTTTCAATTTCCAGAATTTGCTTTGGAAGACATGAAAATTATTGAACTTGTAGATTAATTTTACTGATAACTTCCTGATATTTATTTAGATAAGTCAAATTGGCCCTCATCCCATGATTCTTGGTGAAATATTGCTTTTGTTTTTTCGACATTTTTTCTCTTAGTTTCTCGTTTTTTAGCAATTTGATTGTTTGCTTAGCAAATTCTTCTGCTGTTTCTGCTTCTAGATATTCTTGACCATTTTTCAAATGCAGGCCATCAATACCCATTTTAGTTGAAACCAGCGGTAAACCATTTTGTAGAGCGGTGAGTGATTTAATCCGTACTCCAGCCCCAGTTTGAAATGGTAAGACAAAAACTTTACTTTGACTCAAAAATTTACCTAAGGATTTTTGGTGGCCGTGAAAAATTACGTTGGAATTTTTTTTGAGATCAGCCAGCTTAACGTTCTCATTGCCAACTACGTGAAATTTAATTGTTGGCAATTTTTTATTGATAAGAGGCAAAATTTTCTCGACAAAAAAGCGCACCGCTACTTCATTGGGTGGCCAATCTAAATATCCAATAAACAATAAATCGTATTTTTTCTCTTTTTTGTTTGGTGCTTTTTTGAGAGGATAAACTAGAGGTTGAGTGCTAGTTGGCCAACCTTTTTGACCTAAGTAGCTAGTTTCAACATCAGAAATAGCAAAAATATGGTCAAACCTTGGGTAATTGATTTCACCATAGAGCCAATTTAGACTACCTTCCAAAAATAGATAAAGCTTGCGGATTGGTTTTTTGCTTTCCCTGAAGCGAGTGGCAAATAAAACATGATTGAGATTGTGATTTTCCAAAATTAATTTGGGTATTTTTTGACAATTTTTCTTTAGCCAAGCTCGAGAGGGCAAAAATTGAGCAGAATTAATGTGATCAACATGGATGATATCTGGTTGCCAAGTTTTAATTTTGTCTTTAATCCATGAAAAACTTGGTTTGTAGCGATATTGATAAACAAAGTGGGGACGCAGTTGAAGATAATTCCAAGCTAATTTAAGGTAATCATCTTTAATGCTTTCTGAGACGAGGCTAGTTTTAAAAACTTTGCTTTTGACTCCCAACTTTTTAAGCTTAGACAAGTCTTCTGGTCTAGCATTTCTTTCAGAGACAAAGGTGGCAAAAACTTCAAATTTTTTGGAGAGAGTGGCAATGCTATTAAAAGTTTTGATGCGCCCCCCGCCGTCAAGAGGCAAGGGAAAACACTGACTAAGATAGAGTAATTTCAACCTCTTTGACATGGTAAGATAAGAGTCTAACAAAGATGTCAAAAAAAAACAGATCTATTCGAGTCTTGGTCGCTGGAGCAGGAGGTTTCATTGGCGGTCATTTGGTTAAATATTTGCACTCACTTGGGTTTGAGCAGATCAGAGCAGTTGATATCAAGCCTTTAAGTGAGTGGTATCAGCTTGATGAGCAAGCAGAAAATTTACAGTTGGATTTAAGTGAGTTAGCTAATTGTCGTCAAGCGACGCAGGATATTGATGAGGTTTACAATTTAGCAGCTGACATGGGGGGTATGGGTTACATTGAAAAACATAAAGCATTGTGTATGCTTAATGTCCTCATCAACACTCATTTGCTGTTGGCTGCTAGGGACAATCAGGTCAAAAGATTTTTTTATGCTTCTTCAGCTTGTGTTTACAACATCGATCGCCAACAGTCTCCAGACATTCAGGGTTTAAAGGAAAATGATGCTTATCCGGCTAACCCAGAAGATGGTTATGGTTGGGAAAAACTATTTGCTGAACGCATGTGTCGTCATTTTAGTGAGGATTTTGGCTTAGAAACACGCGTGGCTCGTTTTCACAACGTCTATGGTCCTCATGGCGAGTATCAAGGTGGACGGGAAAAAGCTCCCGCCGCTCTAATTCGCAAAGTTCTTGAAGCTCAAAAAGATTCAAGAAAGACAATCGAAATTTGGGGTGATGGTTTGCAGTCTCGCACTTTTATGTATATCGACGATTGTGTCAAAGGCATTGAGCTAATCATGCATCATGAAATTAAAGAACCAGTTAATTTGGGCACTAGTGAATTAGTGACTATCAATCAATTGGTTGGTCTCATTGAAGACATTGCTGGAGTGAAGCTACAGCGCAAATATAACTTGAGTGCTCCAAAAGGAGTTAGAGGTCGAAGTAGTGACAACACACTACTTCGCCAACATTTGAATTGGGAGCCACAAACACCACTTCGTGAAGGTTTAAGAGCAACTTATCATTGGATTGCTTCACAAATGAAATCTGGTGTAAAGACATGAAAATAGTTTTTGCCAAGCAAGAATTTCTAGTTGGTCGCCTGCAGGAAGTAGTGAATTTTTTGTTTGGGCAATTGCAAGCTAAAAAGGCAACTGAGGTAGTTTTACCCTGTTCTTTGCATGATTTGGCGATGATCGATCAGGTTCAAAAGCAAGCTTCTTTTTACCAAAATGTTGATTATTTTGTGAATGACAGCATGTGGTTAACCTTTTGGTTTCGTTTCAAATATCGTCGTTTTTTTGATCGCTTGTATGGTCCGAATTTGATGCAGGCTTTTCTGGATCATTCTGCAAGGCATAAAAATCTCAAACATTATTTTTTGGCGGCTGATCAGGCTAGTCAACTGAGCTTGCAAGCTCATATTTTAAAAAATTATCCGCAACTTAAAGCAGAATTTGCTTTTCTGCCAAGAGAGATTTCACCTGCTGTTGAGCAAAAATTCTTGAGAAAAGTGTTGCTTAGTCAAGCTTTAGTCATTTGGTTGGGTATTGGTTCTCCCAAGCAAGTGCAATTGGCAGAATTCCTCAAGCAAAATTCTCAAAGTAAGCTAATTTTTTGTGTAGGGGCGGCTTTTGATTTTTTAAGCGGTCAAAAGAAACAAGCTCCTGTTTGGATGCAAAATAGCGGTTTAGAGTGGTTATTTAGACTATTTAGTGAACCAAAGAGGCTGTGGAAGAGGTATCTAGTGACAATACCAAGGTTCTTTATTTTTTCTCTAAAAGAGAAGTTGAAACCTTAATGAGCTCAATTATTTCTTTGGCAAATCTTTGCTCGCTAAATTTTTTAGCTTGCTTTAGACAATTTTCTTTTGAAAAATTCATTTTTTCAAATTGCTCAATCACTTCATTTAAAGCTTTTTCATCATATTTTCTAAAGAATAATCCAGTTTTTTGCTCAATAACTGTTTCTTTAACTCCTCCATCGCGGTAGGCGATGACCGGTAGACCATAGCTCATAGCTTCAACTGGCACTAGTCCAAAATCCTCTTGAATCGAAGCATAGACGAGTGCTTTGCTTTGGGCATAGATGTCTGGCATTTTTTGATCGCTCACAAAGCCAAGGAATTTTATATTAGACTTGGCCATTTTTTGCCATTTTTGAGCTTGTTGGCTGGTTCCCACCACAAGCAGAGGTTTTCGACTTAGATTAAAAGCTTTAATCACCAATTCAATGCCTTTTTGCTTGACTAGTCTTGAAAAAAACAAGTAGTGAGTTTTCTTAATTTTGCTTGATTTTGTTATTTTTTTTGGAAGTTTGACAGGCGGATAAATGACTTGCGAGTTGCTATTGTAATATTTCTTGATTCTACTTTGTACATTTTTAGAATCAGCAATTATTAGATCGATTTTTTGAATATTTTCTTTATCTTTTTTTCGAAGGTATGTGAAATAAGGATCGATTATTTTTTTAATTATTGGTTGTCTCAACCAATTTATTTCATTAAATTCTTCATACAAAAATCTAGGTGGAGTATAGACGTAGCTTAGATGTTTGTTTTTTACTTTGACCCAGTTGGCGCAAAAAGAGTGAGAAGAGGAGATGACTAAGTCGTAAACATTTAAGTTAAGCTTTGGCCAATAGTAGTGGTAAAAGTAAGGTTTAAAAAAACTAGGGTGACTGGTGACAAGGTTAAAATTACTTAATTTGGAAAAAAATATTTGACCTTTAGATGTTTTTTTAATTTTTTTTGCAAGTTTTTTTTCAAGCAAAGAAGTGTAGAGATCCGCTTCTGGAAAAATTTTGAGTAAAGAAAGGAGTGTTCTTTCAGCTCCGCCAAAGTCAGTCAGAGAGTCATGGATAATTGCTATTTTAAATTTTTTTTTCATTTCACTGCTTTAAAGAAAGGTTTTTCTCTGAAATAATAAGTCAACTCTCGCTTATTCTATATTTAGTTCGGCTTAAAGTAAAAATGATTTCAGTTTTAATTAGATGGCTTTTTTTATGGATAACTTTGTTTTTTGTTGGTAGAAAATTAATCGCTTTGTTTTTGAGTAAAAAGAATGATGCTAGACTTTTTATTTTTCCTAGTATTTGGTCTGGATTTGTCTTATTAATGATTTTTTTGCAATTTTTTTCTTTATTTTTACCTCTTAAAAACTATTTAGTTGTTTATATTTGGTCGGTGTTTTTTATTGTTTCTTTATTTTCTTTTTTTAAATTTAAAAAAAGAAAAATTAATTTTAATTTTAGTTTTTTTTCTTTTTTCTTTGTTTCATTGGCGACAATTATTTTGGGATTGTATTTTTCCACTGGAATTGTTAATCATTATGACACTTATCTCTACAATTTTAATGCTGTTGCTTGGAATAGAGAATTCAGTGTTATTCCAGGTTTAGCAAATCTTCATAGCAGATTGGGTTTCAATAGTTCTTTTAATCTTTTTGCTACTTTTGTTGAATTTGGAACTAAGGCTGGCTATTCAGCCTTTATTGCTAATGGTTTTTTACTTGTCACAGTCGCTTTGCAGTATCTGCATCATATTTTTAATTCCAAAATTAAAGTAAATAATAGATTGTTTTTACTCTTTTTATTGCCTTTTATTTATTTGGCTTTAGTTGAAGGAAATTTAAGTTCTCTGTCAACAGATTTGGCCATGTATTCTCTTGCTTTATCTTGGTTGGGAACTTTGTTGGTTTATCCTGAGTTTAAGTTTTTAATTTTAGCTCAATCTTTTTTGATTTTGGTTTTTAAGTTGTCTGGTGTTTTTACTGCTATTTTTAGTTTTATATGTGCAATTGATTTTAAAAAAAATTTTTCTAAAACTATTCTTCTACCTATTCTAGTTATTTTTGCTTTTATGACTCGCAACACCTTTATTTCAGGATATCCTCTTTACCCAAGCACTTTATTGAAAACAAATTTTGTTTGGTCTATGCCAATTGAAAAGGCAAAAAATGAAGCTTTGGACATAAAGGCTTGGGCTAGAATGCCAGGCAATGATTATATGAGCTCTCTAGATCATGGGCTTGCTTACTGGTGGCCAGCGTGGTGGCAACGAGCTTCTTTGACTAATGAAATAAAAATTTTGTTTTTTTCTGTGCCAGTTTTGATTTTTTCTGCTTTTTTGAAAAAATGGAGCAAAGAAGAGCTCTTGATTTTAATGACTTGTCTTGCAAGTATTTGCTTGATTTTTTATCAGGCACCAGATTTAAGATTTGGCAGAGTATTTTTCTGGATTTTAGGAGCTTTGGCTCTGTTTAGAATTTTTGTTAACTTGAAAATAAGTGACAAGAATAAATTTAATTTAAGTTTATTAGTGACTTTAATTTTATTTATTAAATTTGTTTTTCCCGCAATTTATTTTAAACATCAACCTGTTTTTTCTTTAAATAGTCTTAATCATTTTAAAAAGATAGAATATGAAGTTAAAATGAGCAATGAAGGTCAAGAAATTTATACACCAATTATTGGCGATCAGTGCGGCAACTCTCCGCTTCCTTGCACTCCTTATTTTAATGAAAATCTTGAGTTTATAAGAAAAAATGAACTGAAACATGGTTTTAAATTATGAATAAAATTTCAATTGTGATCCCTGTTTACAACGAAGAAAAATACATAATTCAAGTTCTAGCCAAGATATTGGCTTTAAAGTATGGTGTTTGGCAAAAAGAAATTATTATTGTTGATGATGGCTCGACAGACCAGACTGCTTTGCAACTAAAAAAATATCTCAAAAAACACCCAAAAAGCTTTAAGTTAATTACTTTGAAGCAAAATCAGGGTAAAGGAGAAGCAGTAAAAAGAGGTTTTCTTATTAGCTCTGGAGAAATAGTGATGATTCAGGATGCTGATTTGGAATATGATCCAAAAAATCACTTAAATATGCTTCAAACCTTTGCTAATTTTAATGCTGATGTGGTTTATGGTTCCAGATTTATTACCAATGAACCAAGAAGAGTTATGTACTTTTGGCATTATTTTGCCAATCTTATTATTACTTTTTTATCAAATTTATTTACCAATTTAAATTTAACTGATGTTGAAACTGGTCAAAAAGCTTTTAAAGGTTCTTTGATTAGAAAAATAGCACCCAGCTTAAAAGCCAAAAGATTTGGTTTTGAAATAGAAATAACTGCCAAATTATCCAAGATTAAAAAGATTAAAATTTTTGAGGTTGGAGTTTCTTACAATGGTAGATCTTATGAGGAGGGTAAAAAAATTACTTGGCGAGATGGATTATTAGCTATTTGGCAAGTTTTGCGTTTTAATTTGTGGGGCAAATAAAAACTATTTGGCGTTTTTTATAGAAATTTCTCTGACAATTTTTGTAATTTGTTTTTCTATTTTTTCTATTTTTATAAATAATTTATAAATTAAATAAAATAAACAAATAACTGAAACATATATTGCTAAGTCAACACCCCTGCCAACTCCGAGTCTTTTTGCCAAACCAACTAGAAATCCTGGGTAAAAAATAAAATATAAAACAATTAGCCAAAAAAAGTTCCACAGAATAAAGAAAAGTCTAGTTATCTGTTTTTTATTAAAGCTAATTAAGGTTTTGATAATAATAAAGATGATCAGAGCTGAGAGGATGAGTTGTGAGCCAAGGATTTCTTTGCCAAGTAGTTGCATTAGTTTAATTTCTTACTGACTAAGTCTATAAAAATGTTTATCGAATGACGGTTTTTTTGCCCTTTTTTCTTTGATTGGAGATTATATTTCACAGTGACAGGAACTTCCACATAAGATAACTTTTTTCTTTTGATTTGATCTATTATTTCTGAAGCGTGGGCCATTCTATCTTGACTAATGTTTATTAAATGCAGAGCTTTCTTGTTTAAAGCTCTAAAGCCGTTATGAGTGTCTGTTAATTTAATTTCTGAAAAAATCCAAGTAAAAAAGATACCAATTTTTAAAACGAATTTTCTAAAAAATGGCATATTTATAGTTTTGCCCAAAAATCTCGAACCCAAAACAACATCAGCTTGATTTTTTAAAATTGGCTCAATCATTCTTGGAATTTCTTCGCCTAGAAATTGTCCATCAGCATCAAAAGTAATTGTGACTTCTGGATTTATTTTTTTTAGATAATCAAAGCCAGTTTGAATTGCTGCTCCTTGACCCAAATTAATACAGTGTTGGAGAGTTATTGCTTTTGGATGCTTGGCTGATTCCAAAGTTGAATCTGTTGAGCCATCGTCCACAAGGACAATTAAATCAACATATTTAGCTACGCTTTCAATAACTTTTTTTATTTTCAGGGCTTCATTGTGGGCGGGAATAACTGCTGCCACCAGTTTTTTACTCATACTTTTTTTTCATTTTATCAATTACATTTAGTATTTTATCCCCATCTAAATTCAAAGTATCAAAGTACCATTTTAAATTATTATATTGAGGCTCATTTTCTTCTTTAACCAGTTCAAGAGCCTTTTCCCTTGAAAGGATTCCTTCTCTAATTTGTCTAGATCTAAAGGAGTCGTTTTCAGTAAAACCCTGAACTTGGTAATAAATGTAGTTATAAAAAGCTGGAGTGCCATCACCAATTCTCCAAGAAGTGCTGGTGTCTTCTGACATTTCCCAGTTGTGCTCTGTGGTCAGAGTTTTGACAATCTCATCTTCTTGCCATGGCAAATAATGCCACAAATAAACATAATCATGAGGTTTTAAATAAGTAGAGAAGTAACCAAAAGCTGTGTCAAAAATAGAGCTGTTGAAATAACTTGGATTTTTGAGATACTGCCTGCCGTAATAAGAGAGTAGTTTGATTTTATCCAAAGCGGTGATGTTGTGAATCACCCCATCTGGATCAGCTTCTTTGACGCCGCAAAGTCCTGATTTAAATTCTTCTTTCTCCAGCTCGTTGCCCCGACAATAAATCATTAAGGGAATTTTGTATTTGCGCATAACTTGATCAGCGTAATACTCACATTGTTTGTCTCCTTGCATGAATATGGGCACCATGCCTAAGTCAGGATTTTTAATCCAAGCTAAAATGTTTTCTCTAATATCTTTTCTTTTTTTGGCGATGTTGGCTGAGACCAGAATTTGTTCAACTCCTAATTTCCCCAAAACTCTAGCTTGATTTCTCCTGCCAAGGTCAGAAATCATGCCCCAGTCGTAAGTAAAAGCAATTGGATTCAAGCCAAGCTCTTTTTTGATTAAATGTAGCCCATAAGAGCTGTCTCTCCCACCGCTAAAAGCGACCAAGCAGTCAATCTTTCCATTTTTTCTATATTTTTCTAAAGTTTCTTCTAATTTATTTTTACCTAAATAGCTAATTTTTTTATGCTCTAAACAATAATTACAAACTCCCAGCTCATTAAATTTAATGAAAGGAGTTGTTTCTGGCAAAATACATTTACTACAGCGCTTGATTTGATCAATTTTTTGATAGTCGATTTGATGTTTTTTTAAATCCTCTATCTTGTTGATGAAATGATTTTTTTGAAGCAAAAGACCGTCGCTTTTAGAAAAATCTTTGAGACCATTAATGCTTTCATTTTTTTTGAGATCAAAAACCAACAATTCATTTTTAATTTGAGTTGGTTTTGTTAAAAAAATCTTTTCTAAAGTTGATTTTTCAGAAGCAAAATAAACTTCCTCGTTTTTTTTCAAAAAATATAAAGAACCATTATTGCTATAGAGCAGTAATTGATTTGTTTCTGTTAAAAATAAGGCTAAATTAGCAGTGCCTTCAACTTTTTTGTTAAGTAGCTTCAATAGAAGTTTTGGCTCCAAAACCTTTTCATTTTTGGTGATTTCATCTTCCAAATAATCTAATAAAACCTGAGTGTCTAGTTCTATTGTTTCGTTTTTGTTTTTTTGAAAAGATTGATAATTAACAATGATTCCATTATGAATGCCAACGATTTTTTCATTTTTACTTATTACTGGCTGGTTGTTTCTATTGTTTTCCGCATCACCATGAGTGGGCATGCGCGTGTGTCCCATGACTAGATTTATTTTTTCTCCAACCAACTCATTTTTGAGTCTTTCGTATTCCTTGCTTTTTAGAAAGCCTTTAATATTTTGACTAGATTTAATTAAATCTTTCTGTTTTTCTCCAACCACAAAAAGACCGGCTGCTTCAGAACCCCTTGAAAGAGAGGAGTTGAATAGTTTTTTAATTGCTGGCTCTAGATCACTAAAATAATAACTCTTTTTAGAATTTTTGGAGTTGATTATGCCGTAGATACCACACATATGATTTTTATTTTAAATAACAATTTTTATCAAAAAGATATATATTTCTATAAGCTTCTTTACCAGATTTAAAAGACATCTTTTCATTTAGGCAATGATCTTTATTTATTATCTCATCTACAAACGATAAGCCATTAGCTTGCCACCAAAAATTTTTTTCTTGGTCATTAGACCATTGATGAGTGATGAGCAGATATTTGGCGTTTTCTTCTGGTTGAAGTAACTCAAATAAACACTTCTTATTGTCACATTGCTTAATAATTCTAGATAACCTAATGAAGTTTAGATTTTTATTTTTTAACTCAATTCTAGTAATTCTTTCATCAGTCCAAATGTTAATTGGATGATTTGTTTCTAAACTATCTAAATATTTTTTTGAATGTAAAAAAATATTTGAATAAAGATATTCTTTTTCTGCAAAATATAGTAGTTACCTTCTTCCATTGAATCAAATAGCCAGTTTGAAGTGTCGTAGTAAAGGTCCAGGCCTTCTTCTCTATAGTTTTTGAAATTATTTTGAGTTTGATTAATGCTAAATAAAGTCCAGTAAATAGCTGCAACAATAAAAGACAAGTTAAATATAATTTTTGAGATGATTGATTTGTTTTTTTGATAGATTTCGTGGAAAATTATTAAAGTATTAATAGTCATTAAGTTTAAAAATAAGTAAAAATAACGACTTTCTATTCCAGGAAAAAAAGAATGGATGATGGACATTATTAATATATATAATCCATAACTCTTAGTTTTTTTGAAAAAAGGACTCAAAATCAGAATGAATATTGAGGTTAAAATCATTAAACCATTCATCAATCCTGGTTTTAGGAGATCCATACCCCACCAGATGAAGCTTTCAGGAAAAAAAGAAGCTCCAAATAGTCCAAAAATATAAACAAAATTTTCAGTTTTAAGCGGTATGGAAAAAGCCTCATTTATATATTGATTGCCGTAGGGTGCAGAGTTGTTGTTTGTATTGTGAATTGTTTGAAAAATTACCAAGCCAATAGAAAAAATTATGAAAAAGAATGAATAAGTGTTCTTTTTGAATATGTCTTTAATGAGCTTTTTATAATTATTTTCACTAATTTTTTCTTTAATTTTTTGAAAACTAAATTGATTTAAAAGATAGACAATCAAAAGAACAAAACCTTCTATTCTTACCAAAAAAGCTAAACTTGTAAAAATAAAAAACATTTTTTTATTAGAATCAATGAAATACAAAGCTCCCATGGCAAAAAAGACATATAAGCCAACAGTTGTAATGTCCAAGGCATTAATTAGAGTTAAAGGATGAATTGAACAAAGCAAAGCAATTAAAAAAGCAATTTTTGAACCTAAATTTTTTTTTGCAATTAAATATGTAAAAACTAAAGTGCCGCTAGCAGCGAAGATGTTTAAAAATTTTGCTGCTGCAAAATAGGGAAAAGCAAAATCAGAGAAAAAAGGTCTAATGATGGCCATTAAAATTGGAGTCAATGGCTGCAATTGAATCATTGATGGTAGTAAAAATCTGGCATATGTTCTTGCATCACCTATATACTGATAAATATCTCCATGAGGCACTTTAAAATAATCAATATTGAGGAAAAGCACGACAAAATAAATGAGAGCTGCAAAGAAAGCCAAAATGTCAAAAAATAATTCAATTCTTTTGTTAGTCATGTCTAATCATTGCTATTTTTGATTGTTTTATTGCATACTAAATTTAACAGTGTTGCGCTTTCTTTTCTATCCCAGCTTCTTTTTGCTCTTCTTGGTTTCTTTTTTTCTGATTGAAGGAGACCAACGTTTTTATCTTTTTGCTTTATGGTCAATTTTTCTTTACTTTTTTACTTTCAAATTCTTGCGTCAAGACAAGAAAACCGTAAGCAACCGCTACACTATTTCAGCTTTAGTAATGGCTTTGTTATTTTCTATAAATATTTTCTTTTCTACCATTCCCTCGTTAACTCTAGAAAAATTATTATTTTATTTATTGGCTTTGGCTTTATTTGTTTTTTTTAATCTAATACCAGATAAAAAATTTGATAAGTCAAGTTTTTTTTATTATTTAACTCTTAGTTCTTTGGTTTTAAATGCTTTCGTTTTATTTTTTACTTTTGTTGAGGTGCCGCCCAATTTATTTCCCAGCATGAATTTGCTGGTTAAGGTTTTTGGTCACAACTACTATGTTTCTTATCTGCTTTTAGCTTTGCCAATTTTTTGGTGGCAATTTCTTTTTGCAGCAGAGCAAAAATTTATCAGTCAGAAAGAAATGAGAATTTTATCTCTTGTTTTGATTTTATCTTCTTATTTCATCATGATTTTTAGTCTGTCAAGAATTTCCATGTTGGTTGGATTTTTACAATTAGCATTAATTTTCTACTTGAATAAAACAAGCTTTATCAAGCTTTTACATAACCAATTTGCTTATGTAGTTGTGCAGGTTTTTTCTTTAGTTCTTTTGGTTTTGGTAGCTCTTTTTGCAGCTCTGCCTAGTTTTTTTTCTGAGCAAAAGGATTGTCCTCTGAATTTTTCTTACAAAGAAATGTGTAAGCCAATTTTGCAAAATGATCGTCTTCAATATTGGCAAAAGGCTTTTTGGGTGTGGCAAACTAGCCCAATTTTTGGCACAGGTCTTAAGACTTTTGGTTTTTCTAGTCGGCAGTTTGTTTTAGAGAATTACAATTTCAGTTCTTATGCTCACAATAATTTTTTTCACAATTTAGCTGAGGGCGGTTTGGTGACGGGCCTGCCATTTATGGCTTTGATACTTTATTTTCTATGGAGGGCTTTTAAAGTTGTGCTTCGCGATCGTGGTCAAGGGCCTTTATTAAAATTCTTATTTCTAGCTGTCTCAGCTTCTTTTTTCAATGCCATGTTTGACCTGACTTGGAATTTTTTTGTTATTTTTGCACTGACTTTAATTTTTTTGGCTCTGATTTTAAGAGAAGAAAAGTCTAGTTCTGCTTCAAACAGCATTTACCTGAGGTATTTAAATCTAATTTCTTTACTTAGTGTTTTCTTAGCTTTGTCTTACTTTTTTGCCAGCGTTTTGTTTAATTCTGGCAAAAACAGTCAGTTGGTCAAATTTTTTCCATATTTTGATCAGCACATCCGTAACTCATATCAGGACAAGCGTTTGGACTCAGCAGATTTTGCTAAAGTTTATTATCTTTATCGTTTTGATCCAGACTTTATTTACAATTATTCACGGGTGGATGGTTTAGATCAGGCCAAAAAAGCAGAGCTTTTGATTGAGTTGGGCAAGCTCGATCCTATTTATTTGCTCAAAAAAGTTAAATTTGAAGAAATGTCTTACCAAAGTGCCAAACCTTTAGTGGCAGAATTTACCAAGCTTTTGGTAAGTCATCAAATTCTTAATAATTTAGAACATCTTGATTATTGGCAGCAAAGAAACATGGCAATTGACTTTTTCCATTTTGGCAATCAGGCTTATCGAGACAATAATCCTCAAGTGTCAGTTTTTTTCTATCAGCAGGCCAAATTATTAAACCCCTTTATTATGGGTGAAATGCAGGCGGCTTTTTTGTCGACAGAGGAACTAGATCGAGAGCGATTGCTTGAATTCCTTAAGGTTTACGCAGATGCTCCAGCCCAAGATATGGGTCGATATTTTTATGACTACATGGAGGCTTATCAAAAAGCTTTACTTTATTTGTTCAATAGCAATCGTATGTCCGAATTTTTTCCTCTCACTGAAAAAATTCTAGAAAAAGAGCCAAACTTTTCTTGGTTTTTGTGGCGAGAATTGATCGAGTCGAGTCAAACTAAAGAAGAAAAACAGAGACTAGAGCAAGTTTACGAACATTTTAAAAACTTAGAAACTTGGTCTGATTTTTTGCCTTTAGCAATTTAGTTAGTTTTTTCCAAAACCACAATTCCAGGGAGCTTCTCTCCACCCAAAAATTCCAATGCGGCGCCACCAGCAGTGGAAACATGAGTAAAATTATCTCTTAAATTAAATTGATTGATCACAGCGTTAGTTTCGCCACCGCCGAGAATTGTAGTTACACCTCGTTTTGTATTTTTGGCAATCGCTTTGACAATTTCTTTACTACCCTTCATAAAGAGTTGATTTTCAAAAACTCCTAGCGGGCCATTAAAGAAAATAGTTTTGGCTTTACTGAGCAAAAACTCATACAGATCAATGGTTTCTGGACCAATATCCAGGTATTGCAGATCTAAATTATTGTCACTGTCTTTGACATTTCTCAAAAGTTGCAACTTTAAAACATTTTTTTCATCTTTAACTTGACCATTTTTAGCGGCTAAAACGTCAATTGGCAAAACTACGCGAGGAACTGGTATTTTGCTTGCTTGTTTTTGATCGTGCACATCAACGACAGTGCGCTCAGTTTGGTGTTCCAAAAGGATTTCTTTGGCAATTTTTACATTAAGCTCTGCTTTTTGACCCATAAAAGAGTGGTGGACTTCAAAACCTGCAGCCTGCAAAAAGGCATTGGCAATGCCTCCTCCCACTAAAACTAGATCAGCCAATTTGGAAAGATTTCTGACAGCACTAACCTTATCATCGATCTTAGCGCCACCCAAAACCACAATGAAAGGATGCTTGGCTTTTTCTAGCAAGTTGCTTAGTGCGGTTACTTCTTGTGCCAATCCAAAACCGGCAAAACTTGGCAAAAGTTTCGCGACTCCGACCACACTAGCATGAGCTCTATGTGAAGCGGAAAAAGCCTCATTAATATAAACTTCAGCTCCGCTATCATTCACAAGCTCTTTAGCGAAGCGCGCATCATTGACTTCTTCCTCTTTGTGAAAGCGCAAATTTTCCAAGAGTAAAATTTCTCCAGCCTCTAGCTTCTCAACAGCTTCAGAGACGCTTTTACCAATACACTCATTAACAAAAGAAGTTCTAAGTCCAAACTTTTCTTGCAGACGCTTGGCGACAGGTCCTAAGCTGAACTCACTCATTACTTGACCATCTGGTCTACCTAGGTGAGAGATCAGGATGACTTTGGCTGCGTGTTTTTGTAAGAAATCTATTAATGGCAATGTTGCGATGAGACGCTGATCATCTGCAACATGACCATTTTCCAAAGGTACATTAAAATCAACCCGCACTAAAACAGTTTTATTTTTAACATCTGATATTTTGGGAGTTTTAAGCATAAGTTTTCTTTGTTTTTTTAGAGAGAGTTTTGTGCTTTAAATATGGTCCATTGACGAGGCTGCAGATGAAATTTAACTAGCAATTAGTCAATAAACAGCCGAGTCACTGAGTGGGAAAAAGATTGTCAATTTAAATGAGCAAGACTTTTAGTCCCACGTGGCCAGATTTAAAGTGCAAAAACTCTCTCTTTTATGATACAATCTCCAAGTTCAAAAAGAAAGGAACTTTTTACACTATGACTGATAAACCGGTCAAGAAATTACAAACTATGGAGGAGCTCTTAGCTGCTAATGCAGGTAAGTTGGTGATTCCAAAAAAAGGTGACACCGTCTCTGGTGTGATCGTTGAGAAAAATAAGAAGAGTCTAATTATCGATCTTGGCTCCAAAACTGAAGGCATTGTTGCCGAGAAAGAATTTGAGTTTGCTATCGATTTTGTCAAAGAACTCAAGGCAGGTGACAACGTTAAGGCAATCGTCGTTTCCACTGATAATGACAAGGGTCAGGTTGTTTTATCCCTCAAGGGAGCTGCTTCTGATGCCAAGTGGGAATATTTCGAAGAAGCCATGGAAAAAGATCAAGAATTAGAAGCCAAGGGTATCGAGATGAACCGTGGCGGTCTGATTGTTTTGGTCAATGGCGTGCGTGCTTTTGTTCCTTCTAGTCAATTTAGTCGTAAGTACATGGGTAAAATTCAAAACCTCAAGGGTGTGGCTTTCCCAGTCAAAGCGATCGAAGTTGATCGCGAGAAGAATCGTTTGATCTTTTCCGAGCGTCACGTTAGTGAGGCCAAGGAATTAGCTCAAAAGGATTTGGCTATTTCCAGCGTTAAAGAAGGCGAGATTTACGAAGGTGTAGTCTCTGGAGTCATGCATTTTGGTCTTTTTGTGACTGTTGAAGTCCCAGTTAAAGATGATGAAGAGCAAGACAGTATTGGTTACGTTGAGGGTCTGATTCACATTTCTGAAATTTCTTGGGAAAAAGTTAATCATCCAAAGGATTACCACAAGATTGGTGACCGTATTAAGGTCAAAGTCTTGGGTATTGATGAGAAAACCAACAAGCTCAATCTCTCTATTAAGCAATTAGATGCTGACCCATGGGAAAGTATTGAAGAGCGCTATAGTGTTGGCACCACCTTTACTGGTGAAGTGACTCGCGTTGAGGCTTTTGGAGCTTTTATCAATGTTGAAAAAGGCGTCGACGCTTTGATTCATGCTTCCAAATTGGAAGGTATGGACCTTAAAGTTGGCGAGAAAGTTACTGTCAACGTTGAAAATGTGGTCCCTGAGCAAAGACGCATGAGCTTATCTATTGTGGACACCTCAATGCCGATTGCTTACAAGTAAATTTAATCGACAATTAGAAAAAGAGCGTCTTTCAAGACGCTCTTTTTGTTTTACTTAAAGTTTAAATTTGAAAATAGTTTTGAGTTGTTTGAGGATAATTTTGCCAATTAAATAAATTTCTTCTCTCAGAGTGGCTGTAGCACTCATTTTTTCTAAGCTTTTCCAGTAGGTCAAAGACTTGTTGTGTTGAGGGTCTAGAGCCCACAGAGAGAAAATTCCTGGCAGTTTTTGATGGCGCCATTTATACCAATTAGGTTCTTTGCTTTTGAGAGCGAGAGCTTCTGCTACTGGCAGAGGGCGTGGGCCGATTAGACTCATTTCACCGCGCAAAACATTCAGGAGTTGTGGTAGCTCATCAAGGCCAGAATTAGAGAGAAATTTGCCAATTTTAATTTGTTTTTTGTAACCTAAAAAATTGATTTCTTTCTCCACAAAACGCGGGTCATCACTAATCTTAAACATCGGCCAAGGCGCTTCATTTTGTTTGGCGTATTTCTTTTGACTAGACAGAGCGTTTTTTTTCATGCTACGTAGCTTGTACATAATAAAAATTTGCTCTTTCCTGCCAAGTCTTTTTTGCTTAAAAATTACAGGTTTACCCAAAAGCCAAAGTAAAAATGGATAGGCGACAACGCTTATTGGCAAAGAAAGTAACAAAAGAAAACTAGCTCCAGCAAGATCGAATAATCTTTTTTGGTCAAGCATAAATCAAGCTCCTATTCTAGCCATAATTTGGCAAAAGACTAGGCGCTAAACTATCTTTTTGAAGCTCAAGATGATATAATTAAGCCATGGCAAAACAAAGAATGATCGTAACCGACGACCAATTATTAATTGACATGGATTTATTGTTCAATGCAATTCGCGAAGCCAAAGGTAATTGGCAACAAGTTGAACAAGAAATGAAGCAATACCTAGCGGTGGTGCAAGGCATGACCGAAGCTAGTGAAGAATAGATCAAAACTCTATTTAAAACTTCATAATCAGCTGCTTTGAAATATTCTGCCCTATAAGAAGGTTTTAATGTCAGATAAAAATAACTCAGATTCAAGTGCCAAAATGCCCTTAGTCATTGCGTGTGGCGATGAAGGCGTGCAGATCAATCATGGTCGTCGCTTGGCTTTTTTGGGTGCAGGTCTCAAATTAAACAACTTCAAACAAGTTCTAGAGGCAGTACGCCAAATGCTTAAATTTTATGGCGAAGGTGAGGATACAAGGCTCAGAATAGTGGCCAGTGAAGAAAACGCCTATATCAAAGAAGCTTTTGCTCTCAACGATTTTGATGAGGCTAATGCCAGCATGCAACAGTATTTGCAGGCTTTAGCTGATAGAGAAAATTTGCTTTACGCTGGTATTTTGCCTTTTGCTGATCCTTTGGAGTTGGAACACGACATCAAAGGTCACATGGTGCGTCCACGCAACATTCACATTGCCAACAAGATTTGTTTCACTCTTTCTGGAGGTGAAACCACCTACAATTTGGGTCAGTATTTAATTTCAGCTGATTGGTTGGCTTTTGCTCCCAAAAATTTAGCCAAGGAAATTTTAGCTACTCAGGTAGAGTTTTATCAAAAACTAGCTAAGAGACCTTTACAATTTGTCATTGAAGAAGAGGGTGATTTGTCTCCTGAAATCGTCGGCAAAAATAAAGCAATTTTGTCTAGCTTAGGCTATAATCCTTCTTAAGGATGCCGAGAGTCAAAAACAGCCAAAAAATTTCCCTTTTTGATGATCTTTCTCCAAAGAAACCTGAACCTATTGTTCGTCAGAAAACTGATTTTACCTCTACTCAAGATTTGCTGGATAAATATAAGTTTCGTGAACAAAACAAGCATATCGCCCATGAATTTCAAGGCTTTGGTTGTTATTTAGCAGAAACTTTGGCAGACAAGAAGCACACCGCGTTGTATATTAAATTAGCAAAGACTGTTTCGCGCGGACTTTTGGAGCGAGCTTTGCAATTTGTCATCGATTCCACAGCTGATAATAAAGCCAAATTATTTATGTGGAAGCTGGAGCAGCTCAAGAAAAACTATGAAGCATCTGACCACTAAACTTTTGATTTTTGTCCTTTTTGTTTTAACTCTTCTTTCTGCTTACAACTATTTTCAAAAACCTTTTGCCGATCGTTTCAAGGTCGAACAAAAAGAACTTTCCCAAAACCAAGCCACACCAACCCCCAGCAAAGTACCCAAAAAAGAACTAAGCACTAGAGATAAAATTGCCCAACTGCTAGTAGTGCCTTTGGACCTTAATGACTTAGAGAATGAGGGAACAGCTAGTGCCAAAATGCTTAATTTTATCGAGAACTATGATCCTGGTTTTGTTTTGTATTTTGGTGAGCAAATTTCCACTTCGGCAGCTGCTTTGGCAACCACCGCGGTGAGGAGTAGTTTTGCTGAAACTGATTATGTGCCGCTGATCGCTGTTGATCATGAGGGAGGCTTGGTTCAGCGCTTGAGTGGAGAGGGTTTTACCAAGCTAGAAGCTTGGCAGAAAGTTGTCGAGACTTACACTCCAGCTCAACAGAAAGCTGTCTACAATCAATCTTCTAGAGAACTGCTGGCCGCTGGGATCAACATCGTTTTTGCTCCAGTAGTGGACTTGGCTTCAGCTAGCGCTGTTTTGCAAAGTCGTGCTGCTAGTGATTTAGATCTGACGGTAAATGCGACCACCAACTTTATTTACAGCTTTTCTCAAAATGGCATTATGCCGGTGATTAAGCATTTCCCTGGTATTGGCTCGATTGGTAGAGATCCACATTATGCCGTTTCAACCATTAGTTTGAAAAACCAAGATACGGCAATTTTCGGTCGAATCCTTGATGTTTTTGGCAACATTGGTGTGATGAGCACCCATGTGCGTTTGACAGATAAATTTGCTGGCAAAGTTTGCAGCTTAAGCGAAGAATGTTTGGGTAAATTTTTGGAACTTTATCCAAGAGTTTTGCTTTTTAGTGATGATCTGAGCATGAAGGCTGCTCGAGCTCAACTCGGCACAAGTCAAGAAAAAGATCTGCCAACCGTGGCGGTTGAGGCTGTGCGAGCTGGTAATAATGCCTTGATTTTTGGCAAAGGTGTGGAGACCCAAACTTTGGAGCAAGTTATTTATGCCTTGCAAAAGGAGTATGAGGATTCAGAAAGTTTTCGTCAAAAAGTAGAAACTTCGCTTGGCAAAATTTTGAATTTAAAGAAATAAAAATTCCTTATTTATGAATAATATTTTTTCCAAAAAACAGTTGCTTTTTAAAGTTTTATTTTCCTTGTTTTTCTTGATTTTTTTGATTGTATTTTTTGAGGCTTGGTCTAATTGGCTGACTTTAATAGGTTTTACCCTAGCTTATCTTTTCGGTATACTTTTACTTTTTTCTGATGAACAATTTTTGTATAAATTTTATCAAGAAAAGATTGACTCTGCGCATAATGATAATACGCAGTTTTCTGACCTAGCTAGTCGTAATTTTATTTTTTTGTTGGCTTTGCCACCACTTAGTATTTTTGTTTTAACCTCTTCCGGCAGCATTTTAGGAATCGCTTTGGTGATGGCAATTAATTCTTATTTGTTAGCAGAAATGTGGCAACTAAGAGACGAGTTTTTGTTGTTTAAAGATCGTTTTTTGGCGATGTCTAGAATTCAAACTACGCCCAAAATGGTAAAGCAAATTTGTTATTTAGCTTTGTTTTATTTTGTTTTTTTGCTTTTGAATTTGCTTTTTTGATTTATGAAATTTAGGCTTTTATTTTTCTTGTTTGGTCTTTTATTTTTACTTGCCTTGTATATTTTTTACTTAAGCTTTGGTTTTACTTTTTTACTTAAAGATCGACAACTAGTCACTCTAGTTCTCAAAGAACATATCTTAGCTTCTGCACAAAAAGAACTTTTAGTAGAAGTAGTCAGCAGTCAAGATAGCATTACGGCTGGCTTGTCTAATCGTTTAGATCTTAAAACCTTAGACGGAAAACAATTAGATGGTATGATTTTTGTTTTTAAAGACAAAAGCAAGCAAAATTTTTGGATGAAGGATATGCTTTTTGCTTTAGATATTTGTTGGTTAGATGATCTGCGTTTTTTAGCTTGTGAGAGAGCAATCGAGCCTCCAGGATCTTTGGGTTCTCTAATGATTTATAGTTCGATAAAACCTGCTAATTTTGTTTTGGAAACTAAGCCAGGCTTTTTAAGTCAAGAAGATCTTAATTTGCAACTTTTTCTCAAACAAGATCTGTAAGTTTACTCAAAAACCAGCTACAATGAAAACATGGCCAATGATCACTCCTTAAAAAGGATCTTTTCTAGTACAAGCGCTCAAAAATATCCTACAGTGGGTAAGTTTTTGCCATCTCTATCGAATCAAAAGATTGTTTTTGATGCGCCACCAGTTCAGATTTCAGCTCAAGCTGACCAACAAGATAGCGAGGAAAACTTAAATCTTTTGGATGATTTAGTGACCAAAACTTTGCTTAGTCGTCCAAGTAGCCAGCCAGCCCCTGTTTCTGGTAGGGCCAAGGAAAATCTGGCTAATTTGAACACAAGTGAACAAACTGTGGAAAATACAGTCGCAGTTGAAGCCAGTCCAGAACAAGCTGAAGCTGTTGACCAAGCTGAGAGCCTAAACACTGCAGAAATTAGTGAACTAAGTAAAGAGCTGCAAGAAGTTTCCAAGGAAACCAAAGAGCAGCGTGAACAAGCTGAGATTGCTCAAAAACAACAAGAAATTAATAATTTAGTGGCTAGTGCGAGTACGCCAGTGGCTGTTTCAGATAAGCCGGTGGTAGTTTTACCTATTACAGAAAAGAGTAAGGAAGAAGCCAAGTTCAAAAGTACTAGATATAGTGTGCGCTGGCTTTGGGAATGGTGCCAGAAAGTTGCTAAAATTTTCTCTGGTGCCGTGGTTTATAAAGAAGAAGTAGAATATTGATATGAATAGTTCAGCTCAAGATTTTTTAGCGCAACTCAATGGTTTTTTCGCC
Source organism: Candidatus Microgenomatus sp. (assembly GCA_020724725.1). Taxonomy (GTDB): domain Bacteria; phylum Patescibacteriota; class Microgenomatia; order UBA1400; family PJMF01; genus UBA1364. Next base: position 41,228 of record DYGL01000004.1, read on the forward strand.
TCATTTTTTTTGTTGGTGTTAGTCATCTCACTTCTAATTCTTTTGATTTTTCTGCTTGCTTCCTTTATCAAAAATCAGCGTCGCGAAGATTATGTCCTTAATTTCGTCACGATTTTAGTTAAGTTGCCCAAAAGCAATGAAATTAAGATTGATGCAGCTGAACAAATGTTCGCTGGTCTTTATTCACTCAAGAAAGATGGTCTTTTTTCCTTTCTCAAGCCGGAAGATGTGATCGGTTTTGAAATTGTTGGTATGAAAGAGGACATCGCCTTTTATGTGACTTGTCACAAGTCAATTCGTGATTTCGTGGAAAAACAAATCAATGGTGCTTATCCCTCAGCTTCAATTACAGAGATGGATGAAGTTAATATTTTTAATGAAAAAGGTCGAGTGGCTTTTGCCCCAGTTCAATTAGAGAAAGCAAATTTCTATCCAATTAAGACTTATAAAGATTTGCCTACTGATGGCTTGTCTTTAATTACTTCAGCTATGTCCAAAATGGGCGATGGCGAAGGAGCAACTTTGCAAATTTTGCTTCGACCAGAAGGCAAGGCTTGGCAGAACCAAGGTCTCAAGCACAATCAAAAAGAAAAGAAACGCGAGGCTGATCCAGATAAAGCAAATTATAATCATGATCCAAAGGAAATTGAGGCCATCAATAATAAGGTTGGTAAGCCAGGATTTAGGGTTTCCATTCGCGTGGTAGTTTCAGCGCAAAGTGAGGTCACTGCCACTTCCAATCTCAACAACATTATTGGTGCTTTTTCCCAATTTACCTCGACCTACAACAATTTCAAAAAATCAAGCTTTTTGCTACTCAAACACATGTTTATGGTTGATTTCATCTATCGTTACATGCCTCTTTTTAATGCTCACACCATGGTTTTAAACACTGAGGAGTTGGCTACGATCATGCATTTTCCCAATAAAACTGTAGAAACTCATCACATTCGCGTACTGACCGCCAAGAATGCTCCAGCTCCCAATAAAATTCCCACATCAGGTCTTTTCCTTGGCAAATCCATTTATCGTGGTCAAGAGCGAGACATTTATGCTAGCCTCAATGATCGCCGTCGTCACACCTATATCATTGGTAAAACTGGTACCGGTAAATCTGAATTCTTAAAAGACATGGTTTTGCAGGATATTGAAGCTGGTCATGGTGTGGCAGTAATTGATCCTCACGGAGACTTAGTCGATGATGTTTTACAACTGATGCCACCAGAACGAGCTGAAGACGTGATTTATTTCAATCCTTCAGATATCTCTCGTCCAATGGGCCTTAATATTATGGAGGCAGAAACTGAAGAACAAATGCATTTTGTGGCGAGCTCGATTATTGGTTTGATGTATAAGCTTTATGATCCTCACCACACCGGTATTGTCGGTCCACGTTTTGAGCATGCTATTCGTAACGCTATGTTGACGATTATGTGTAAGCCAGGCAGTACTTTTATTGAGATGGTGCGTGTTTTAACTGATGCTAAATTTGTAGAGGAGTATTTGCCTTTGGTTAAAGATGGTATGGTCAAACGTTATTGGACTGACCAGATCGCCAACACCAGTGATTTTCATAAGTCTGAGGTTATGGACTATATTGTTTCCAAATTTGGTCGCTTCGTCACCAACAAGACCATGCGTAATATTATTGGTCAACCTCACAGTTCTTTTGATTTTCGTAAGGCTATGGATGAGAAAAAGATCGTCCTATGCAACCTTTCCAAAGGTATTTTGGGTGAAGAGGACGCTAAATTTCTTGGTTTGATCTTGGTGCCAAAGATTTTAGCTGCTGCTATGAGTCGTCAAAATGTGCCAATGGATCAGCGTCCAGACTTCTTTTTATATGTTGATGAGTTTCAAAACTTTGCGACTGAAGATTTTGCAGCTATTTTGTCAGAGGCGCGTAAATATCGCTTAAACCTAATCGTAGCTAATCAGTTTATTGGTCAGATTGATGAGGAAATCAAGAATGCAGTTTTTGGTAACGTGGGTACGATGGTCTCTTTCCGCGTTGGCGTGACGGATGCCAATTTCTTGCAGCATGAATTTGCTCCAACTTTCAACGAAAATGACCTAACCAATGTCGAAAAATACCATGCCTACATCAGAACCATTGTTGATAACGAGCCGGTGCCAGCCTTCAGCATGTCACTTTACAAGGATATTAAGGCCCAAGAAGCTAGAATGAATCCCAAGTTGGCTGAAATGGTTAAGCAGCTTTCTCGCCTCAAGTATGGTAAAGATAAAGAGCTGGTAGAAGCAGAAATTAATCAAAGAGCAAGATTGCTCTAAAGTGTGAACTAAAATAGCAAATCTACTACTTGAAATTGCCTTTAAAAAATATATAATTCTCCTTTGTCTCTAAAGCTTTTCGGGAAAGCTTACAAGAGTATACGCGACAATCCGATTCAGGATTCCCTCCGTCCAAAATTTGCCTTTTAAGGCTTAGAAGAAAGAACAAGAAAGTATTTGAGAATATTTTATTGTCCTTTTGCACGTTAAATTGAACAAGTGAAGCACTAGATGACACCAAGCAAGGGCCCTTAGCTCAGTTGGCTAGAGCGCCACATTTGCAATGTGGAGGCCAAGGGTTCGAGCCCCTTAGGGTCCACAATGGTTTGCTGCTTATTAGGCTTTGGATTTCTCCCTCAGGGATTTCTAGAGACTAATAACTAGCAAATTGCTAGTTATTGATGTGAGAGCATCAAGAAATTGTTCTTTAATAAGTGAAGAAACTTTATGATTTAAATTTATTTAAACCATAAACTAACTGTTACTCAATATGACTGAGTAAGAGAACATTTTAATGATAAATACTTTGTAAATTAAAGCAGAAGGTGGATGCCTTGGCTTGTTTGACCGAAGAAGGACGCCTAGGGTGCGAAAGTCGTCGGGGAGCTCCCAAAAAGCTGTGATCCGACGGTGTCCGAATGGGGAAACCCCCCTAGCAGTGATGCTAGGGATTCATGAATTTATTCATGGAGGGGAACGCGCTGAACTGAAATATCTAAGTAAGCGCAGGAAAAGAAATCGAATGAGATTCCCTTAGTAAGCGACGAGCGAAAAGGGAACAGTCCAAACCAGACTTTTGTCTGGGGTTGTAGGGCTTACGACATTGGATTCTTAAGGTTAGTAGAACAACGTGGAATAGTTGGCCAAAGAACGTGACAGCCGTGTATACGAAAACCAAGAGAAGCATAGTAAGTACCTGAGTAAGTTGGGAGACGGCAAACTCCCTTCCGAATCTGGGGCGACCACGCTCCAAGACTAAACATCAAACAAGACCGATAGTGAACGAGTACCGTGAGGGAAAGGTGAAAAGAAGGGCGGAAGGCCCCGTGAAATAGTACCTGAAACCATCTGCTAACAACCAGAGAGAGCCCTGTAATATGGGTGATCTCGTGCCTATTGAAGAATGAGCCAGCGAGTATTTGCGAGTTGCTTGGTTAAGACAATTGCATGTCGGAGCCGTAGTGAAAGCGAGCCTGAATAGGGCGAAATTTGTAACTCGTAAATGACCCGAAACCGGAGTGAGCTAACCATGATCAGGATGAAGTTCGTCGAAAGATGGATGGAGGTCCGCACTGATGTATGCTGCAAGATGCTCGGATGAATTGTGGTTAGAGGTAATATGCCAATCGAACCCGGAGATAGCTGGTTCTCCCTGAAA
>DYGL01000037.1 GCA_020724725.1 Candidatus Microgenomatus sp.
GCCCCCAAGGCACACCTTGCAAGTCAGGATCTCCTGCGTAAGGATCGGGGTCAACGTAAGTTCTTGTGGGTTGGGCTGTCAGCGAAAGCTTAGGCTCTGGTTCTTCTTCCAAACTCATTTCACTTTTTAAACTCTTCTCCGACCTTACTTGTCTTTGAGCAGCAAAGTTTAACCACACTCTTTGCAAACCTTGGCTAATTAAGTTGTTTTCATTCAAAGCATTAAAGAAAAAAGCTATCCCGCCCAAAACGAAGGCGAAGGCTAAAAAAACTAGCAAATGTTTCCAAGACCACATTCTTTAATTATATAATGAATTATGTTGACTCTGAGTAAAAAATATCAGCGTTTGCTTCTTAGTCTGGTTGTTCTCCTGCTTTGGATAGTTTTTGTACCCAGTGAATTCCAAGTAGAGAAGGCGAAGGAAAACCAAAAAACAGAAGTTTCAGGTTTTGAAAAAAGCCGCGTCGTCAGAATCATTGATGGCGACACAATTGAAATTGAGGGCGAACAAAAAGTTCGCTACATTGGTATCGATACTCCAGAAACGGTTGATCCGCGACGCGAACCACAATGTTTTGGTCAGGCTGCTAAAAAAGCCAACTATAATCTGGTAGCTGAACAAGAAATTTACTTAGAAAAAGACGTTTCAGAGACTGATCGCTATGGCAGATTGTTGCGCTACGTCTACTTGGCTACAGATAGCACCTCAGTCAACGAACAATTGGTGAGGGATGGTTATGCCAAGGCTTCTAGTTATCCTCCAGATATTAAATATCAAGAAAAACTCCAACAAGCCGAAGAAGAGGCTCGCACCAACAAAAAAGGTCTTTGGCAAGACAATTTAGCTTGCGATTAATTGCTCTAAGTCTCGCAAAACTTCTTGAGCATGTTCGCTTGGTTTAACTGAAGGATAAATTTTGGCAATTTTACCCTCCGGATTAATTAAAAAAGAGCTGCGTTTGATTCCCAAGAACTTCTTACCGAACATGCTTTTTTCTACCAAGACGCCATAATCTTTAATCATTGTTTTATCTTCGTCAGCCAAAAGTGGGAAGGGGAGTTTGAATTTATTGGCAAAATTCAGGTGACTAGCAACTGAATCAGCACTAACACCCAAAACCACTGCTCCTCGCTCGACTAAAACAGACCAAGCGTCACGCAACTGGCAAGCTTCTGTTGTACAGCCTGGGGTGTTGTCTTTGGGGTAAAAATAAACTAGCAACCACTTGCCAACATAATCAGCGAGCTGATGAACTTCACCTGACTGGTCAGACAATTTAAAATCTGGTGCCAACTCGCCAATTTGGATTTTTGCCATTTTGTCCTTTGTTCTTATTTTTTATTTTTTCTTGGTTTGGTTTTTGATACTCTCAATCACTCTTGCCACTTCTTCATCTGGAGCCAAATAGTAATGCTTGATTGGTCGCGCCTGATCGTCGAACTCATAAACCAGCGGAATGCAATAAGGCACTGTCAAGCCAACAATATCTTCATCAGAGATATTGTCCAAATATTTAATAATTGAACGCAAAGAATTGTGATGACCTGAGAGAATAATCTTTTTACCTTGCTTAATGAGTGGCTCGATTTCTTTTTGCCAATACGAAACGCTACGAGCGTAGGTGTCTTTTAAACACTCGGTCGAAGGTAAGAGAGCAGGATCAACGTCCTTGTATTTTGGATCATGACTCGGATGGCCAGGATCAGAGAGATCTAGAGCTGGTGGTGGCACATCATAACTGCGGCGCCAAATTGCGACCTGTTCTTCACCATGCTTCTCGACTGTCTCAGGCTTATTTAAGCCCTGCAGAGCGCCATAATGGCGCTCATTGAGCTTCCAACTGTTCACGATCGGAATATACATTTGCTCGGTGGCATCCAAAACCGTCCACAAGGTTCGAATAGCTCGCTTCAAATAAGAGGTGAAAGCAATATCAAAAGTAAAACCTGCTTCCTTGAGCTTGAGACCATAATTATATGTTTCTTTAACACCCTCAGGCGTGACATCAATGTCAATCCAACCAGTAAAACGATCGCTCCAAACAGAAGTGCCGTGACGAATGATGACTACTTTGGTCATTAGGAGCCTCCTTTCACTAAGCGCTCAATTTCCATCAAGCGATTGTATTCGGCAAGGCGCTCACCACGAGTGGGGCCAACTTTGATAAAAGCCGAGCCCACTGCCACTGCCACATCTACCATGGTAGCATCATTAGTTTCACCGCCACCACGATGAGAGGTAGTAGTCATCAAACCATTGCGGTTGGCCAACATACAGCAATCCACAGTTTCAGTCAAAGTGCCGATTTGATTGAGCTTGATTAAAATTGCCGAAATGGCTTTCTGATCAATAGCTTTCTGGAGACGCTCCATATTAGTCACAGTCAAATCGTCACCAATTAAAGGAACCTTGTATTTATCAGTAATAACTCGAAGCTTGGTCCAATTCTCCCAATCATCCTCATGTAACATGTCTTCAACAGTAGCGATTGGGTATTTGGCCAACCAAGTTTCGTAATAAGCAATAAGCTCGTCAGCATTCAATTGTCTTTTTTCAACTTTTAAGTTGTACTTGCCATCAGTAAAAAACTCACTGGCTGCCGCATCAATGGAAAAAGCAATGTCACTAGAGGCAACATAACCAGCACGTTTAATCGCTTCAAGCATGTAATTGAAAGGTGCTTCATTGCTTGGAATGCCACTGGGGGCAAAAGCACCTTCATTACCAACATTGGTGGAAAGCTTGTTTTCTTTAAGCACTTTGCCTAGTTGGTGGTAGGTCTCCATAATCATACGCACATTTTCAGTGACGCTGGAATTTTGACGAACTGCGGAGAAGCAAAACTCTTGCAAATCAGTGGTTTCATCAGCATGTTTACCACCTTCAATTGCTACAACCATTGGTTGCGGTAGTTTATTTAAATCAACACCAGTTTGGTAAGTCTCAATAATATGCTGGAAGAGTTCAATTTTTTTACTGTTGGCAGCCGCATTGGCGACAGCAATCGAAACGGCCAAAATGGCATTACCACCTAAATTAGCTTTGTTAGGTGTGCCATCTAGGGCGATCATTTTTTCATCGAGACTGCGCTGATCATAAGCATCCATACCGATGACAGCTGGAGCAATTTTATTTTCAATGTTGGCAATTGCCTGCAACATGCCTTTACCGTGCCAACGGCTCGCATCACCGTCCATTAGAACGGTTGCTTCATGAGAACCGGCTGAAGCACCGTAAGGAACAGAGGCTCGACCCTTGGTTCCATCTTCTAGGGTAGCAATTACTTCAATGGTTGGGTAACCACCAGATGCCAAAATTTCTTGGGCTTTGATAGCAGAGATTGTCATGAGAGACCTTTCTTTTTAATGTTCTGGCCTTATGGCCAGTAGTTGAGGCGCGAGCGGGATTCGAACCCGCGAACGAAGGTTTTGCAGACCTCGCCATTGGACCACTCTGGTATCGCGCCGATGGCGTCCTTATTCTAGCATGTGAATCTAGCTTTTTTGGCAAGCAAAATCAAGAGAGTAAATGTTAAAATACCAAAACAAAATACCATGACCAAAACTAAAAGATTCTTCATTCAAATTTACGGTTGCCAAGCCAACAAAAGCGATGCAGAGCGTTTAACCGCCATGTATTTAGACAATGGCTATGTGCAAGCAGAAGATTGGCAAAATTGCGACGAATTAATTTTAGTGACTTGTAGTGTCCGCAAAAGAGCTGAAGATCGCGTCCGCGCTTTCTTGCACAAAATCATGAATTATTTCCAAGAAGAAGAGAAGCCTGTGCCTAAAGTTGTTTTTTCTGGTTGTATGCTTCATCATGGCGTCGCTAAACTGCGCAAAATGTTACCAATGGTTGACGAATTCATGCCAACAAACAAAATGGCCTTCGCTAAAAGAGCCAAGCGCAAAGACAAGAACCACGCCTTTGTACCTATTTCCACCGGTTGCAATTCTTTTTGCACTTTTTGCATCGTTCCTTTCGCCCGCGGTCGCGAAGCTTCACGACCTTTCCAAGACATTATTGATGAAGTAGCGCAGTTAGCCAAAACTGGCTACACCGAGATCACTCTGCTTGGACAAAATGTTAATTCTTGGGGCTTGGAAAAAATGGGCATCTCTGCTCGCAAAATGATGCTGCGTGGCGATATTAAGAGAGAAGACTTACCCACCAATCAGTCTCAGTATTTGAATTTTGAAGGCATTCCGCCTTTCGTCAAACTCCTACAAGAAATCAGTCACTTTCCTGAAATCAAAACTATTCGCTTTTTAAGCAGTAATCCTTGGGATTTTAGTGACGAGCTAATTGCTGAGATTGCCAAAAACCAAAAAATTGATCGTTTTATTCACTTGCCAGTTCAGTCAGGCAGCAACTCTGTCCTGCACCGCATGAATCGCGGCTATACCCGCCAAGATTATTTGCAAGTTGTCAAAAAATTACGCGCACAGGTTGAAGGCTTGGTGTTAGGCACTGATCTAATCGTTGGTTTTCCTGGAGAAACAGATGAGGAATTCGAAGATACTCTTGCCTTAGCCAAAGAGGTGAATTGGCATGTTGGTTTCGTCAATATTTACTCGCCTCGCCCTGGCACTTTGGCAGAGAAACTTTATCCTGATGATATTCCCCATAGTGTTAAAAAAGAGAGATGGAACATTTTGGATCAAGTTATCAACAAAGATCATTTGCAAGAACGACCCAAAGTGGTTTAGGTTTCGATCTTTAGCAGACAATCAAAACCTCTGCTAATTTAGGGCTCAAAAAATTTAAATTGATACATCAGTCTTAAATTTAACAAAAATGAATATATCAAAATATATCAAAGATAATCAGATCTGCTCAATTGTGGGAGCCACAGCGACTGGTAAAACCGCTCTAGCTTTCAAGTTTGCTGGAGAATTATTATCTGAAAATAAATTTAATAAAATTCATTTGCTTTCGGCTGACTCCAGACAAGTCTATCAGGGTCTAGAAAATTTAACTGGAGCTGATCTGCCAAAAAACTTCACTAAGCTTGAAGAAAAAAAATATCCTTATCCTGTATGGACCAATGCAGCAGGCAACATTTATCTACATGGAATTTCTATCATCAAAACCAAACAAGAGTGGTCGGCAGCTCACTTTAGAAAACTTTTTTTACAAGTGTTTAAAAACCTATCAGAGCAAGAATTTTTAATTGTGGTGGGCGGTACAGGTTTCTACCAACAACAGATTAATCAACCAGCCGACACCTTAGAAATCCCACCCAACACTAAATTACGTAAAGAATTGGAAAAACTAGACTTGGAAGAGCTTCAAGTTAAACTGCAAAAACTTGACGCAGCCAAAATGCAAAAGCTCAATAATTCTGATCGTCATAATCCTCGTCGACTGGTTAGAGCAATTGAAATCGCTCAGTTTTTGCAAGATCAAAAAACTAGCAAGACCACACCAAAAATAACTAAACTCAAAAAAAACATCCCTACTTTTTATTTGAGTTTAGAAACAGAACTTCGCCAACAAAAGATTGCAAAGAGAGTGGAAGAGCGTTTTGCCAAAGCTAAAGAAGAAGTGCAAGAGCAAATCAAGCATGGCCAATTTAGTAAAGCTGCTGCTTCTTGCACTGGTTTTCAAGAATTAAAGCAATTTTTAGCTTTTAAAATTGACCAAGACACTTGTCTGAAATTATGGACCAAAAGCGAACTACAATACGCAAAAAGACAAGATACTTGGTGGAAAAAAAGAACAGATCTGTGTTATATTTAAAACTATGTCAAACTCAATAAATAAGCAAGAGATTTCAGTCAAAATTTCCCCTTCAATTATTGTTTTCACTTTTTTGTTCGTAGCTGGCATTTGGCTAGCTATGCAAATTCAAGCCATTATTTTTATGACCTTTATCGCTTATATCATTAGCGTTGGTCTGAATCGCGGCATCGATAAGCTAGAAAAAAGCTTTGGTTTAAATCGTATTTTGGGAGTTTTGATCCTTTATTCCGCTTTTGTTTTGGTTTTATCTATCTTTTTAGCCTTTATTTTTCCGCCACTTATCAAAGAGCTATCCACTCTTTTACAGAATATGCAGATGCCCATGGCTTTCGCAACACAATTAGAAAATTTCGAAATTGATTTTGCCAG
>DYGL01000038.1:0-2686 GCA_020724725.1 Candidatus Microgenomatus sp.
GTGAAGATGATTATAAAACTGGTCAAGCTGAAGGAATTGAATTGTTGCAACATGTCGGCATGGATGGTCGTTTTAAAGCAGAGGTTTTGGACTTCGCAGGTTTGGAGGTTAAACCGAAGGATAATCCTCAAGCGACTGATATTGAGATCATTAAATATTTAGCAACTCATGGCACACTTTTGGCCAAGAAAAAAATTGAGCATAGTTATCCACACTGTTGGCGTTGTGATACTCCTCTACTCAACTACGCAACTGATAGCTGGTATGTCAAAGTGAGTTCTTTTAAAGATCAATTGCTAAGTAATAACGAAAAAATCAACTGGCAGCCAGATCACATTAAACATGGACGCTTTGGCAAATGGCTAGAAGGTGCTCGTGATTGGGCAATTTCGCGCAATCGTTATTGGGGCACTCCTTTGCCAGTTTGGGAGAGTGAATCTGGAGATTTTATTTGTGTTGGTTCAGTTCAAGAACTAGAAGAATTATCTGGTAAAAAAGTGACTGATTTGCATAAGCATATTGTGGATAAGATTGAATTCATCAAAGATGGTCAAACTTATCGTCATATTCCAGAGGTTTTGGACTGTTGGTTTGAGTCCGGCTCAATGCCTTATGGTGAATTGCACTATCCTTTTGATAATCAAGATTTTTTCAAAAAATCTTTCCCTGCTGATTTTATTTCTGAGGGTCAGGATCAAACTCGTGGCTGGTTTTACACCCTTCACGTCTTGGCTACCGCTCTTACCTTGGGGACTAAGCAAGAAAGTAGTTCATTTAAAAACGTCATGTGCACCGGTCTAATTATGGCTGAAGATGGTAAGAAAATGAGTAAGCGTCTCAAGAATTACCCAGAGCCTGGAGTAATTTTGGAGAAATATGGAGCTGATGCGCTGCGTCTTTACCTGATGTCTTCGCCAGCAGTCAAAGCAGAAACGCTCAATTTTGCAGAAAAAGATGTGGCTAATTTACGTCGTCGAGTTTTTGTAATTTGGTGGAATGTTTTAGCTTTCTACAAAAGCTTCGCCAATCAGCAAGCTGGCTTTTTTAATTTGGAAAGTGGCCAGAAGCCTCAACATATTTTGGATCGTTGGATCTTGAGTCGATTACAAAGTGTGATTCAAGAATTAACCATGCAACTTGATAGTTATGAAGTAATGAAGGCTAGTCGTTTGCTGGCTCCTTTCATTGATGAGCTCTCAACTTGGTATCTGCGCTCTTCCAGAGAAAGAATTAAAGCTTCAGACAATAAAGAAGTGAGTCAGGTTTTTGCGACAGTGATTTACGAATTAGCCAAAGCTTTTGCTCCAGTGGTGCCATTTTTTGCTGAATTAGTGCATCACAACATGGTTGATGAACAAAACTCTATTCATTTAAGTAAGTTTCCAGAACTTAAAAAAGAATTGATAGATCTAGAGCTAGAGGCTTCAATGGTCACCTTGCGTAAAATTATTGAGTCAGCTCACGCTTTGCGCAAACTCAAGCAGGTTAAGGCTCGTCAGCCTTTGGCAAGTTTGCAAGTGAGTGGTTTTGGTTCTTTAACTCACCAAACAGAATTAGAAGTTTTGCTCAAAGCTGAGGTTAATGTTAAAGAAATTAATTGGTTGAAAGCAGATGGTGATTTGCTAGTTGATTATGATTTTACCCTGACTCCAGAGCTGGAGGCAGAAGGCGAAGCTAGAGAAATAATTCGTCAAATTCAAGATCTGCGTAAAGTGGCTCAACTTGATCTGGAAAAGGTAGTTCAGGTTCAATTGCCAGCTTGGCCTAATTCTTTTCAGCTTGAAATTGAGAGCAAAACCAACACCAAGCTTAAACTTGGCTCAGAAACCAAGCTTCTTATATAGGTTCTTGATTTTCGGTTATACTAGTTTTTATGCGTAAGTATTTTTTATTGGTGGTTTTGAGTCTTTTTACCATCATTTCTTTGACCACCTTGCGTAGTATTGTGCCTGATTTGCTTTATAAGCAAGCACTTTCTTTTGCTTTAGCTTTTTTAGCTTTTTTTATTGCTTGGAAAATACCTTTTGCATTTCATTTGCAAGTAGCCAAATGGTTTTATTTGCTTTTAATTTTGCTTTTGCTTTTTTTATTAATTTACGGCTCAGTGACTCGAGGCATTTCTGCTTGGTTAATTTTACCTCTTGGTTTTAAGTTCCAACCATCACAACTAGCCGTGCCAATTGTCGCTCTATATCTGCTTAATTTTTTTAAGAATGAGCAAAAATTTGATTGGTTTTTGCTTAGCAAGACTTTATTGATCATTGCTGTGCCGGCACTTTTAATCTTGGCTCAACCAGATTTTGGCACGGCCTTGGTTTTTGTTTTTTCTATGAGTATTTTTTTAATCTTCAATCGTTTAAATTTGCAACAAATTCTCAGTCTTTTTGCCTTACTTCTTTTGGGAGCTTTGTTTTTGTGGACAGTGGTTTTTAAAGATTATCAAAGAAATAGATTGCTTGGCTTTTTGCATATTTATAAAGGTCAAAACATCGTGCAAACCTTGGATCAAGAAAGCAGTAGCGCTTACAATGCTCGTCAAGCTTTGATTGCAGTGGGTAGTGGGCAATTTTGGGGCCGAGGCTTAGGTCAAGGAGTGCAATCACACTTGAGATTTTTGCCAGAGAGACAAACTGATTTCATTTTTGCTTCCTTCAGCGAAGAATGGGGTTTTGTGGGGGCTTTTTTC
>DYGL01000038.1:2786-5741 GCA_020724725.1 Candidatus Microgenomatus sp.
AAAAAGAAAGCAATTCACAGCTTTTACTAGAGCCACAAATCTGATATAATCCAGTTTCATTATGTCAAAGTACGCAATCATTCAATTACAAGGCAAGCAATATCAAGTCCAAGAGGGCGATGAATTTTTGGTCGATCAACTTGGCCAAGAAGCAGGTAGCAAATTTGATGTCACTGACGTTTTATTATTGGTAACCGACAAAGATCGCAAAATTGGTCAACCTTTAGTTGAAGGCGCCAAAGTTTCTTGTGAATTAGTTTCTAACCAAAAAGGTGAGAAAATTCGCGTTGCCAAATATAAATCTAAATCCAGATACAGAAAGGTGCATGGTCACCGTCAGTATCAAAGCACTGTCAAAGTTTTGAAGATTGCCTAAGACAGAGCTTCGATTGTTCGTTATGCCCAAATTTCTTATTCTTTTTGGTAACACTGCTCTTCTTTCAAAATTGGAATTTGAGGCTCTTTATCCAAACCTAACTCTAGAACCTTTAGAAGATCAACTTTATGCTTTTGAAAGTGAAGTTGATCTGGTTGAAGAGATGATAGATGTTTTGGGCGGTACAGTCAAAATTTTTACCATCGTCAAAGAACTTGCCAACACTCTCACTAATGAAGAGTTGGTGGAAGAAATTGTGGCATTTTTGCTGGCTCAAAGCAAAGAACCATATTTCACCTTTAGTCAAATTGGTAAAGGCCAACGAGAAATTAGTAACGCTGACATTAAGGATTTAATCAAGGAGAATGGCAAAAAAGCTCGTTACTTTTCTTCTGAATTGAGCGAAAGTGCTCTTTTATCTCATCATAGTGAAGCTACTGAAATTTTAAGTTATAGGCATCAGGCTGAAGATAAATTGCTTTTAGCTCAACTCAAATCTGTTCAAAATATTGATGATTGGACCAAGAGAGATCGTAGCAAGCCTTATGCTGATCGTAAAAAAGGCATGTTGCCTCCTAAAGTTGCTCGCATGATGGTTAATATAGCTCTTGGCTTGTGGAAACAAAAAAACCAAGGACAACCTCTGCTCTACGACCCATTTTGTGGTACAGGTACAGTTTTACTTGAAGCAGGCATGAGAAATCTAGATGTTTGCGGTTCTGACATCGATCAAAATGCTGTTTTTGGTACAAGAGATAACTTGGAGTGGTTTAAGCAAGAATACAACAAGACAATTCAAAGTAAAGTTTTTTATGGGGATGCTAGCCATTTGGATTTGGCCAATTTCAGCAGAAAAGCTGATCTTTTAGTTACTGAGCCATTTCTTGGTAAACAAACCCCTTTAGATCATGAGCTAGCCAATGTTTTTCGCGGTTTAGAAAAGATGTATCTAGGCTCTTTTAAGTCTTTTGCCAAAGTTCTAAACAATGGCGCTATAGTGGCGATAGTTTTTCCAAGAGTAGAAACTTCCAAAAGAACTTACTCTCTTGATGGTTTAATTGACAAATTAAAGACAAAAGGATACAATCTTTTGGTCGATCCGGTCCTTTATGCTCGAGAAGGAGCTAGAGTTGCTAGACAAATTTGTTTGTTTAGTTTTAGTGACAAGGATAATATTTAAAGAAAAAAGGCAAAATATATGGCACACGTCAAAGGTTCAGGTAGCGTTAATCAGCATGCACAAGGCAAAAGACACGGCAAGCGCTTTGGTGTCAAGAAATTTGCTGGTGAAAAAATTGCTGTTGGTCAAATTATTGTTCGTCAAAAAGGCGCCAAATACAAAGCTGGTCAAGGTGTGAAATTTGGTCACGACTGGACAGTTTTTGCCATGATTGATGGTGTAGTCAAATTCAGTAAGAAATTTGGCAAGACCGTGGTCAACGTTGTCAAAGGCTAATTTTTCCCGTGAAAATTGTGAGCTAGTGTGTTATATATAGTATATGACACAAAACGTGCAAAAACTCGCCATTAATTATCTCCAACCCAATCCATTTCAACCTAGAGATAAGGTTAAAAAAGAAGATATTGAAGATTTAGTAGAGTCGATTCGTTTGCATGGTGTTTTAGAGCCCTTAGTGGTAGCGGAAACCCCAGCTGGTTATCAAATCATTGCTGGTGAGAGACGTTGGCGTGCTGCCAAGGTGGTGGGCTTAGAAGAAGTGCCAGTTCACATCAAGAAGACCAGTCCTCAAGGCATGTTAGAAATGGCGATTGTAGAAAATGTTCAGCGCCATGACCTCAATCCGATCGAGCGTGCCCAATCTTTTCAACGTTTACAGCGAGAATTTAATTTGCAAACTAGTGAAGTTGCCAAAAGAATTGGCAAATCCCCTGCTTATATCAGCAACAGTTTAAAGTTGTTGAGTTTGCCAGATGCAGTTAGTGATGGTTTGCTCAGTGAGCAAATTAGTGAAGGTCATGCCAGAGCATTGGCTAGTATCACCTCTCAAGAAGCAATGATTGCTTGTTACAAAATGGTCTTGAAGGAAAACGCTTCAGTCAGACGCACAGAAGAACTAGTTAGACGTTTCAAGAACAATGAATTAACCACTAGTAAAAAAGATGACGGTCGAGGTCGACCTTTAACTCAAGATGAGCAGGAGGTAGCAGTTTGGGAGAGTAAGCTGCAAAATTATTTCAAAAACCGCTCTACTCTCAAGATAATCCGCTCTCGCAAGCAAACCAAAGTAACCATTATTCTTGATGGCCCTCCAGATAAAACTAAGGAAGATTTGGAAAAATTAATGAAAATTGCTGGCAATACTTAGATCTTATTTATCTGGGTTAATATTGAGCAGAATCATTAATTTGTCAGCCATTTTATACCAAAGTGGGGCGGCTGTTTCAGCAGCCCAAGGGCTTGATTTGGTGTTTTCTAATTTCACTAACATGGTAAAACGTGGGTTGCTAGCTGGAGCAAAACCAATAAAACTGGCAATGGTTTCATCAGTCTTATAACCACCATTTGGATCTGGAACTTGAGAAGTACCGGTTTTAGCTGCCACAGTGTATCTGTCTGA
>DYGL01000039.1 GCA_020724725.1 Candidatus Microgenomatus sp.
CCAAAACTGGTCAAATTACTTTTGCTACTAATCAAAAAACCACCACCACTTCCAGCAAACCTAGTTCAAGCTCTCTAAATCCAAAAAGCCCTACTCCAACAGCTAAGCCTAGTGTTGTTCTACCCACAACTCAACCAACAGCTCAACCGAGTGTTGGGCAAGCTACTCAAGTTCCTCAAAATACTCAAGAGCCTCAAGATTCTTCAGCTCCTGTCAATACCGATGAGGTGATTGAGCAAATAGAAGAAACTCAAAACAACATCGAGCAGGTCATTAAAGAATTGGAGAAAATCCAAGAAGAAGAGGAAGAAAAGGGCAATAAAGGAAACAATGCTCTTAAAGATTTGAGTCCAGAAGAACGCAAGGAATTGATTGAAAAAATGAACAAAATGGACAAAAAAGAAGAAAAAAACGATAAGAAAAATTAGCTGACCTTGACTTTTTGTCCACATTTTGATATTATAGGCCTATCTTTTAGCTCTTGTATTTTTTTGTTCCTAGAAGAAGCTTCTTTTGAATAAAAAACAAGAGTGAAGAGATTCTCTTGATCTTTAAAAAGGCAAATTATACGGCTCTTTCTTTAGAAGATGAGTTTCTTGGGTGTCTTTCTCCCTCGTAAAGGGATGAAGGATGCAAAAAAGACTCATTTTTGATTAGAAGGAGCATGAAATGGAAATTCTGTCCGTAATTTGGTCCTTTATAAGGACCTGCTTTGGAAAAATGACACTGTTGGGCGCGAGCCTGATTGTATCAGTCGTTTTCCAAGTGTTCAGCTATTTCATTGGCTGGACGAACGACGGTGGCACCCTGTGGGCTGTAAGCAACGGCTTCTACATGTGGCTTGCCTTCACCCTCATTATCGGCGCGGCGAAGCGCCTCGGTTTACAATGGGGCTGGATTTTCTTCCTCTGCGTAGTTATGGGCGGCGGCATTCTGTGGTTGATTCTGCAGGTGTCCTCCACTCCTTTCAACGTTATTTGGTGGAAGCTCTGGCTCATTGCCGTTCCCCATTGGGGGATGGGCTTCATCAACGCCAAAGACGCATAGTTTCCCAATGAAAATCAAGAGAAAAAGGATCACCGCAAGGTGGTCCTTTTTCGTTTAAGTTAGTTTTTTTTAAATTGGCTTTGCCCTGACAATAAATCTCTTCTGATCCATGAAGCCAGAGCAAGTGTAGAGGGTCAGAACTTCTTCAGAAGTTGGGAGTAAATATTCTATCTGATCTGGATTAACTTCTACAATTTTAGTTACTTGATATTGATATTCCTGTCCTTGGGCACTAGTTAGAGTGATAATCTCATTGCCTTTAAGAGCGCGAATGTTGCCTAGAATTTGCCTAGTATTATGACCATAAATGATGATGTTGCCATCCTCGCCAGGACGAGCAGAATTGGCCAAATAAGAAGCTTCTTTTTCAGCAATGGTCCACTGGTTATTACTGAGAATTTGCTGACTGATGGCGACGTCAACAAACCAAGGGATTTTGATGTGAACTGGTCTTTTTTCTGCACCAGCAATTTCGTAACTAGCGTATTTAGCCAACAAATCTCGATCCAAAGATAAAGCTTGATAGCGCAAATACCAATGAATAGCAGAGAGAGACATCAAAAATATCCCTACGACCATTAAGATCATAGGGATATTCTGTTGCAAAAAAGATTTAGATTTTTTAGTTTTTCTTCTTGGCATGAAGTCTAGCACCTATGCTAGTCATTGTAGCACCACCAAGGCCTACAATGCTCATCATGACATCTTCAAAAACACCAGTTTCTGCGTAAGTATCAGCACCCAAGACTTGAGTATAAGTGCTGGCTGGAGTACTCACAATGCCGCCTAATTCTTGACAATTGGTCTCGATAGTTACTTTAGATTCTTGACTAGCAAAACCATTGTTTGGTGTAGCTTTAACCACAACTTCTCCAGTGTAAGTGAAGCTGGTGCTGGCACGACCATCTTGATTGGTGTAAGCGTTTTTACTTAAACCGTTATAAGTGAAGCTGACCAATACATCTTTAACTGGTTTACTGTCAACCATAAGATCCATTTCAGCTCTGAAATCATATTGATCGCAGGCTAATTTCTCTACCCAGAGTTTGGAAGATTCTTTATCTGGATTCTCTGGAGTAGGAGTGCTGGTCGGAGTTACGCTAGGAGTAATACTAGGGGTTGGACTGGCACTAGGAGTAGCGGTGGGGGTGGGAGTGGGTTCACAGGCTTGAGTTGCATCGCAAGTGATCGGACCACATTCACCTTGAATTTCTCCTCCTTCATAATCACATTGAGTTGGACAAGTCACAGTTTCTTCACAAGTGTCGTCTGGAATTTCACAATTGTTGTCGAAAACAGCTTCGCCCTCTGGCCAGTTTTTACCGGCGTAATTAAGGATGATTTCATCAGCGTATTTTTTACCATCCCTACCTAAATTAATTTGACAAGCTTTACTGCTGTCATCGCTAGTATATAAAGACTCATCTTCAGGACATTCTGTCCAACTGAATGAAGGGATGATGTCTCCCCAACTATGATCGGCGATGCCTGCATACCAAACTGGGCCATTATGTGTGTCATGGCCATTGGGAACAGTTAACGATTGAGTCATAACTGACTTCCTTTTTACCATTATCATATGGATTGGTGTGGGAATCAGTTGCATGACAAATATCGATTTTTTCTGGTTTAGCTGCTAAAGCTGAATCAATAACTGTATTTTTGCCATTATTATTCATGGCGAAAAATATAATGCCTAGCGCACAAAGACCAATATTGATCTGAGTTCTTACTTTTGAGTTGATTTTCATATCAAACTGTTTTTAATATTGATATATAGATATGTATCTATATATAAACTAATATATTTAACTATATACAAGTATATCAAAAATATTGATTGCAAACAAGTAGGGAGGATTTAAATCTGGAGAATACGCACTAAGAGGCGAAATAATAAAAAAACGCGCATTTAGCGCGCTTTTTTATTGTGTGACCCCATGGGGAATCGAACCCCAGTTGTCGGGATGAAAACCCGATGTCCTAACCACTAGACGATGGGGCCGTCTAGATATTTTAAAGCCAAGTGACATTCTCAAAATGAGTGATGTTTGGCTTTGGCCATTTGCCAACGACAGATATGATATCAAATCTATGGCTTTTTTTAAACTTCTCTTTTTTTAAGTAACTTCTTGCCACCATCTGCATCTTATTTAACTTAAGTTGGTTGACAGCTAGACTCGCGTCGCCATATTTTTCGTCTTGGCGATATTTAACTTCGATAAATACTAGCTCATCGAATTTTTGATCTAGTGCTATCAAATCTATTTCTATATTACCTAGGCGTAAGTTTTTTTCCAAAATCAAGTAACCCTTGTTGATTAAAAAAGTGGCAACAAGTTCTTCAGCTTTGACTCCTATTTGAAAATTATGACTTTGCAGCTGTCTCTTTGAAAAGACTTTTTTCTTTAACTCTGCTAGCGGCTTTACCGACTTTGTCACGTAGGTAATATAGCTTGCTTCGTTTGATTTCGCCACGGCGTTTAACTTCAATCTTTTTGATGCTAGGCATCAAGACTGGGAAGATTTTTTCTACTCCTACGTTGCCTGAAGCAATTTTTCGAACAGTGAAGCTCTTGTTGACGTCACGATTTTTGATAGCCATAACAATGCCTTCAAAAACCTGAACTCTGGTTTTTTTGCCTTCACTGATTTCTTGGTGCACGCGAACAGTGTCACCAATATTAATTTCTTGATCGTTGTAAATAAAATTCTGTGCCATAACAAGCGAGTATTGTACCAAAGGAAGGGGAAAAAGTACAAGGTCAAAAACTAGATATTTTAGTTATAGTTACTCTCAGCTAAAAAATATTGCTACTTTAAAGTTGACAATCTTCTCTTCGTTCGATGAAGTTGCTGTTTATTAACAACTTTGTTTTTTTAGTTATCATTCAGCAACTTCAACGAACTATAACTAAAATATCTAGTTTTTGACTGAATTCAAAATATAGTTACCTTTTACTCTTCTCTGCCCAGATTGCGCGCAAGTATTCGATGAAAATAGGATGTGGCTTGAGTGGGGCCGACTTGTATTCTGGATGAGCTTGGGTAGCTATAAAGAAAGGATGGCTTTCTTTGGGTAATTCAATCATTTCCACAAAAAAGTCGTCTGGACTAGTGCCGGAAATGACAAAACCTTTTTCTTCTAAAGCTTTGCGATAAGCATTATTGAATTCATAGCGATGACGATGGCGCTCAGAAATCAAATTTTTCTTTTCATCTTTGAAACTGCGATGTTTTTTGTAAATCTCGTGGGCTAGAGTTCCCTCTTTAAGCACACAGTCATAAGCTCCTAGGCGCATGCTGGCGCCGTCACCCTTGATTTTTTGATATTTTTCTTCAAAAGGAATTGAGTGGATGATTTGATGAGCTGCTTTGGGATCAACTTCTTCGGTGTTAGAGTCTGTCAGGCCGACAACGTGACGAGCGAACTCGATTGAAGCGAGCTGCATACCATAGCAAAGTCCCAGATAAGGAATTTTATTTTCGCGAGCAAAACGAATGGCTTCAATTTTGCCTTCCACTCCTCTACCACCCCAACCAATCGGCACAATAATGCCATCAACCCCCTTGAGGTCAGCGAAAGCCTTATCATTTTTCTTTTCGAGATTTTCGGCGTTAATAAAGACAATCTCAACTTCAATTTTTTCATGCCATGAAGAGTGGTTAATTGATTCCAAAAGCGAAGTGTAAGAGTCTTTGAGTTCGTAATCACCGGTAGCAATATATTTAGCAATAATGCCGATTTTGACCTGTTTCTCTTTCTTAGAATAGATGTTTTTAACCATGGCGCGCCAATCATTTAGCGCCAGTTTTTTATTTTTAAGACCAAGTTTCTTGAGGACTTTTTGACTGAAATCTTGACTATCAAAAATCAAGGGAATTTCATAAATCGACTTACAATCTGGGTTGGAAATAATGTCTTCTCGATCCATGTTGCAGAAGTAGGCGACTTTTTCTTTACGTTTCTCATCAATTTCCAGCTCACCACGTCCAACAATAAAATCAGGTTGGATGCCCATGGAATTGAGAGCTTTGACTGAAAGTTGAGTTGGTTTGGATTTAAGCTCGTTGATGTGAGAAGGGGCTGGGAAATATGTTACGTGCAGGAGAATGACGTCTTCAGGAAGGGTCATTTTCATGATGCGGTAAGCTTCGTAATAGATGATGTTTTGATATTCACCAGCAGTGCCACCTAATTCGATCAAAACAACGTCATAACCCAAGGCAGCTTCTCTAATGCGACGAATAACTTCTTCTGGTACATAAGGAATAGCGTCTACTGTTGCGCCGCCGTATTCTAGATTTTTGGTACGTTCAATCACAGTGCTGTAGATTTGGCCCATAGTCGTGAAGTTTTTGTAGCCAACTTCTTTACCCAAGAATCTTTCATAAGAGCCTAGGTCGAGATCTGCTTCCAGGCCATCTTCACACAAAAAAACATCACCATGCTCGACAGGGTTGATATTTCCAGAATCGAGGTTAAGGTAATTTTCACATTTGATGTTGGTAACGCTGTAGCCTTGTTCTTTGATCAAAACTCCGAGAGAGGCAGCGGTGACGCCTTTGCCCAGACCTGACAAAACACCACCGGAGACGAAAATATATTTCGTTAAACTCTTACCATTTTTTTGTTTGAGGAACCCGCGTATGTCTATCATTACGGGATTTTATTCTAAGCGAGGTC
>DYGL01000040.1 GCA_020724725.1 Candidatus Microgenomatus sp.
GATCCTAAACCTGGTGAAGACAAATTCATAACTGGAACAGTTAAAACTTACACAGCAAATGATATGCCTCTTCAGGTAGTTGATCGCATTGGCTTGAGAGTAGCTGAATATAAAGATCCTACTTTAATGACCGATGAAGAATTGGCCAAGTCCTATTTCGCCTTAATTCCAAAGGAACACTTGAGACATTTTAAAGAGCTTGGCTTAATTATTCAAATTCCATTGCCTTTAAATCGTGATCGTAAATCTTTTGCTAATGAAGATTTTTACCTTAAAGAGATTCAAAAGTATGTTGCCATTTCTTTTGCCAAATCTTTGGCCTTCAAACGCTTAAACGATTCAAACAACTTTACTTTTTATGGTTTCGCAGAAGATAGTTTGGAAAATGTGGGTAATTATGCCAATCAATTTAATCCTCTTTTACACCCCAATATTAAAGTAATCAAAAAAGTGGCGGAACAGATTAATAAAGGTCAACTTGATCAAGTGGATGTAAAAGAACTATCTCAAATCATGACCATGGATGATGAGAGCATCGTTAAGCTAGTTAAGTTGCTAAATGTTAAAGATCGTCAGTCTGGAGAAGAAATTAGTCTTTTCCTGAGGAGACTCAACTATTTAATGGAAATTGATAAAGCTCAAGCTGAAAAAGAACTGAAACAGGTTTTTTCAGGTTCAGCCTCACTTATGAGAGAAGTAAGAGATTTAGTTTCTAGAGCTGGAGGCAGTGAACAAGATAAAGAGGAGCGTGTTTCTACTGGAAAAAATATTGCTGAAGGTCATGAGCAAATGCAAAATCCAGAGAAGTTCGTGGTAACACCAAGCAATACTGAAGAAAAGAGATTTTTGGAAATTGCCAACTTAGTTGTTAAATTGCTTTATAAAGATTTTGGTATTGACGAGGTGAGACTCGTAGAGGGTGTGAGTTTTGCTGGAGCCTTTAACTTCGATGAGAGAAATCCACTGCAATCCTTATTGCCTCAAAAAAGAATCATGTATCTGAATGTTTCTGCCGTGATGGATCTTGGTCAGGAAGCTTATGGTGGAGCAGTTATTGACCAAAATATAGATCTTATTATTCATGAGCTGGCTCATGCTCTAGAACATCAGATCGATGGCACCAATTACTTGTCTGACCTCAGCACTCATCAAGCTATCGGTAGATTTGCTGATGCTATGAAGTATCTATCTGGAAGAATGTTGACTGAATATGATCTTTGGCTAAAAAATGGCGGTGAGAGTTTTGAGCAAGCCTACCAGAAAATTGACCAAAAAGGAGTTTTGGCAGATGCCGTTATTAAGTTAATTAAAGATGTAAAAGATCGAAAAATTGGCCGATTCCCAAGGAATTTATCCAAAGTTGTCGATGAAGGTGCTGATCTTGTTGTCGAAAACTTAGAAGAAACCCTTGCTGCTCTTGGTGCATTTTTACAAAAAAACTCTACAAAGTTGCCAGCGGAATTTCAGGAGAGATTTAAACAGCTTAATTCAGGTCAAGTCAGTCGAAAATTAATAAATGAATCTAAGCCTAAAGAAATAATTGAAGAAAAAAAACCAACGAATAATTTTAGTTTGCAGCCAAATCTGTCAGCTAAAGCTGTCGCTCTCGGCGCCACCCAAGAACTTATCAATTCTTGGTCTAGCTTAGCTCAAGCAGAAGAATGGGTTAATGAGCAGGAGCAGAAATTTGCCAAACTTACTCAAATTTTTAAATCTCTGGGCCTAGAGGTAGAGATTGATAATTTGGCAGATTATGAGAAAAAATTGGATGAGTTATCAGCTATCATCATTGAGATTGATGCTTTGGAGAAGGATTCTGGTTTAGACTATGCCTTCTTCCAAGGTAGTGTGGATGATATTTTCAGTTTAGTTATTATTCCTCAAGACAATAGCAAATTTAAGAATTTGGATGATTTTAGAAGGCAGGCTCAAGCAACAAAGAAAAATAATGATGATATTCTTTCTCAACTTCCTTATCCAGTGATTCGTCAAACCTATGGCTCTGGCGGTGATTCTAATGCTGGTGAAACTTTGATGATGAATCTTCACCGCTGGACTGGGAGATACGATGAAAAAACGCAAATTTTGAGTTTGATTCCAAGAGCTAATGAACACACTTTCCTGAGTCAAGATGGAGAGATTACAGTTGATGGGCGCTATGCAGTTGAAACGGAAGACGGGGAAATTATTGCTAAAGATAAAATTGGTGAAGATGCAGATGGTTATAAACCTATCCCCACTCCAAATGATGGTAATATCTTTAATAGATTTTTCCAAATTAATTATGATGGTCGTCAAGACATACCAACTGAGCATGATGGTAAAAAGTTAATTTATCGTGGTATTAGTGCTGCTATGATGCAAGAGCTTTTGCAGGATGGTGGCATGACCGCTGGAGAAGTGGTTGCTAAGTTGGGTGAAACTGGCAATATTTATTTTGCCACCGATCCAAATACCGCTTTTGGCTATGCAGCTGATCGCGGTACTTTCGATATGGCTTCTTTTAATGAGCCGGCCTATGTTTTGGCAATTGAGTGGCCAGAAGGATTGGAAGCTAATTCGGCTGGAGAAGTCATAATTCAAGGTTTTGTTCCTGTCGAAGCAGTTATTCATGCCTATGAAATTAAGCCTTACGCCATTGCTGCTGGACACATACGACTTGCTGTCGACGATGCAAATCAGGGTATGGAGTTGCCACCAATGGCCGATTTATATGCTCAAACACCGAGTGGAGCTTTTGTTTATAAAGAGCTAGATTTTTCCACCCCAATTAATCAAGGCTTGAGTATTAGAATTTTAGATCAAGCTCAACGTCTTGTTGAGCAAATTAATAAGTTAGGTCCAATCAACGCCATCGCTTTAGATTTACTTGAGGAAAATTTAGATAGAGTTGACGACATGATTGCTCTTTTTGAGAGTCTTGGTCTATCTGAAAATAATAAGTCAATTTTTGCTAACTTGCTTGATTTAGCCAAGCAGATGAAGCTTGTTAAAACACAAGCCCCCCAAACTCAAGATTCAGATGTTGTTTTAGATTCAAATACCACTCAACAACCAACAATAGATTCTCAGGCGAAACTTAATTCAGCAATTGCTGATCTTTGTGGCGGAGTTGCTAGCTGTCGCCAAGCTTTCACTAAGGATTTATCTGCACCAAAAGAGAATGCTGTTGCCAAAATGTATTTGCACCTCACTGATTTAAGTACTCGTCAGCCTGATCAATTCAGCTCAGAGCAATTATTGGCAGTGGCCAATCTAATTCAACAAGCTAGAGTTCTAGATGTCGATTATGCCAAATTGGCCTCACCACTTTGGACTCGTTTAGGCATCGCACTTATTCGAGGTCCAATTGAGTGGTTGCAGAGCAGACAATACGCGTCTCACGGAAGTAAAAATAAAGCAGAGGACTACGTATTGGGTCTACAGTTAGATGAGATTGCTAAAACAACTTTGCCACTTCTAAAAGATGCAGATAATATCAAATCCATTAAACAAATTACTGAAGCAGATGAGCCATTAACTACCGCTGAAAAAATGGCAATTTTATCTAATGTTCTAAAGCGACCTTTTACAGAAAAAGAACAAATGATTAGAGAAGAGGGTCGTTTTGCAGTCACCCCCATTGATGTCAACATGCACCCAGTGCAATTATTAATCGCAACAGGAGATCGTTCTTTAGGAACATATAAATGGCTAGTTCGTGATCATCAGATTATTGCTTCTGCTCTTAATAGTGCAACTTCTCCTTGGCGTCGCTATGCCAGTCTTAATCTTAATGCAATTGATGAAGAAAAAGATCTCAACGCTGTTGCTTTTGATGACACTTGGGTAAATAACAGTTTTACTCAAGATCAAAATCAATTAATCACTGCTATTGAAACTGCCTACAACAGAGCTCTTTCCTACAGTTGGCAAACTTGGCCAGTAAGTCCAGACAAGAGCTTGGTTAACCAGCTTTTGGCAAGCAATGGTGTAACAGAGCTATTTTCTCCATACAATCGCACTCTCAGCGGACAAAACTTGTTGGTTCCTCAATATGGTCATCGTCTCATTACCATTGATTCAAATGGCAATCAACAAGAAGGGATTATTACTTTCAATGGTAAGGTTTATGAAAATTCTACGGATTTTTTGACTAACTCTGGTCAGCAAAACTCGCAACAACTTCTAGATAGTTTGCCAGTGCTCATTATTGATCTAGAACGTCTTGAAACCAAAGATGATTTGGCTAATTCAACTACAGACATTGCTAATGATTGGCGTCATCAGTACAAAAAAGCCAATTTCATCACGGTGGTAAGAACCAATGGTAAACAAGTAGCTTATTCTACTAGTACCGACCATGAGATTTGGGATGGTGGCCAAACGCAAGCCTTCATGGAGAGTTTTTTGCTTAGTATTCATCAACAAATTGGTCAAAACCTAGTAAGTGATCAAACAGCTCCACAACTAGGGATAGTGCCTGTAGAAGTGGACGAATCAGATGCTTATCACCAATTCGCTCTCAACGTTGAAACCACTGAATTTTATCAGGCCGCCAATCAAGTTGCTGATCTTGCTAGACGTTTAGCTGCAGACGGTCAACTGCCCTCCAGATCATCTTTACGCAGTACCGCTTTTGTAATGCAGTTAGCTTTGTTAAATAAATATCGTCAAGTGGTTGGTTCTACTCCAGATGAAGTAACTGGAGTTTTAATCGGTAATCAATCTGTCGATGATGACTTAGATCTAATTCGTTTTAATGCTGGTTTTGATTTGCAAGCTTGGCTGAATGCGCCAGCAGATAAGCAAGTTGCCATCTTGCAAATTATGCAGGCTCAAATTGAGCAAGCTGCCACTCAGAGTAATATTAAAAAATTGGTGGCTGGTGTGGTGGCAACTATACCAAGTAATTGGCATGCTTGGCTTAATAATATTTCCATGTTGCCGTTCTTGCGTTCTGGTCTAAGCTTTTTGCAAGCTCCTAGCATGATGTCTGGCTTTCCTTTACCAGCTTTTGATGTTAATGGCTATCCAGTTCCGAGTAGAATTGCGAGTCCAACTGATGTGAAGAATGCTGGCGAAATTAGCGATCCAGTACAATTAGCAGCTTTAAATCTAATTAACCGCCAAAGCATTCTCGGTCAACGCTATGCTGGTCCAGCTCTTACGCCCACCCAGCGTTCTGGGATGACGCTTGATTCAGTCTTTACTGATTTAAATGAGGAAGATGGGCGTTTAGAAAAAATGATTCTTTCTGTTAGATTCAAGCATAGAAGTAATACAGAAGCTCATCGTTTGGCCGAGGAAATGGAGAAATATAT
>DYGL01000005.1 GCA_020724725.1 Candidatus Microgenomatus sp.
CATAACCTTTTTCTTCTTGTGATGATCAACCAAAGAACCAAACCAAAAAGAAGATAGTGAGCTAAAAACTGTAAAAGCACCGCCAATCATGCCTGTTGCCACTACTGAGTGAGTAGTCAAATAAGCCCAAAAAGTCAAGGCAAACCAAACAAAATTATTGCTAAAAGCAACAATTAAAAAAACTGCTAAAAGTTGAAAATATTTCTGCACTCAAAGATTATAACAAAAAAAATCCTATTTACTTTTAACTCTCTTAAATTATAAGCTAAAACAAGAATGATTAGCGTCACAGAAAACGGCATCGCCATCCTCAACACGACCATTGATAATGAAAATGGTGAATTTCCCAATAGATATTTCGACGCCATGCGTTTGGCACTAGAAGCCATGGGAGCACGAGTAATTCCCTTTAAGTGGAAGGATTTGGCAGAGGAAAGAGCAAGGGAGGGCATTCTTCAAAGTTTTACCATGGCAGTAGTTTCTGGCAATGATGGTTATGGACCACATTTTGAAGAAGGTGATGAATTCAAGAGAAGACTGGGATTTATGCTGCAATTTGCTGGACGAGGCTTATTTGTTTGTCGCGGAGGGCAATTTTATCTCAGACAAATGGAGGCAGAATTTGCCAAAGATCAAAAACCAGAAAAGGGTCCCACTCCAACCTTAGTCTTAAAAAAAGACGATCCATTAATGCAAGGTTTGCCCGATGAATTCTTAATTCATGGCGATCATGTCCAGCGCATAGATCAAACAAGCTTACCTGCGGATGTGGAAATAGTAGCAGAATCTAGAAATGGTACTCTCAGCATCGCCAAATTAATCAACAAAGAACACTGGATTAGCCAGAATCATCCAGAATATTTGGATCTACAAGCTAAGGCTATCTTGTGGAACTTATTGCACAAATAATTAAAGTTTCAACAAAGCCCTAAACCCTCTAGAGGCATAGTAAGAGTCAGCGCCGTTGTGATAAATGAAAACCTCATCGTATCGTTTGTCAGCAAAAATTGCTCCACCTAAATTGCGAATTTTGGAAGGAGTTAGCAACCAACTGGAAGTTTTTTGATCAAAATCTCCAAACTCTTGCAAAATGCGATATTGCTCTTCATCTAAAATTTCTACTCCCATGGTTTTGGCCAAATCCAAAGCGTTGCCAATAGGACGATGTTCTTTTCTAGACTCCCAAGCTAAGCGATCGTAACATAAACTACGACGCCCTTTAGGACTTTCTGGCGAGCAATCTACAAAAAATAGTTCTTTTTTGGGACCAAAAATCAAAACATCTGGTTCCCCACCAGTTGCCTCCATTTTGCTCAAAACTTGAAGTTTGGCTGGCTGAGCTTCCAGCTTAGCCAAAATTTGAGACCAAGCTAGGCCTTGATGACGAGCCATATTTTGCTCAAAACGAACCTGAAGAATTTCAAGTAAATTATTTTTCATTAATCAAACCTTTCCTTAAAATTTTTTCCATCTCTCTTCCCTTAGCCAATTCATCAATCAATTTGTCTAGATAGCGAATTTCTCGCATGGTTGGCTCCTCAATTTCCTCAATTCTCACTCCACAGATTATCCCTTTGATTAGGTTGCGAGCGGGATTTAGCTTTGGGGCTTTGGCAAAGAAATTTTCTAGGTTGGTTTCTTTGCTTAGTTGAGCTTGAAGATCTGCTTGGCTATATCCAGTTAACCAAGTGATAATCTGGTTCACTTCTGCCTTTGTTCGTCCTTTTCTCTCTGCTTTTGCAATATAAAGAGGATAAATCCTAGCAAAACTCATAGCGAAGAGTCGGTGATTTTTTGTATTTTTCATTTCAAATAAGTTTAACACACGATTTAGAAAATATTTCTCATCCGCAAGGCAAGGTTGCAATGCAAAATAGAGATTGATAAGATTAAATGACATGGCAACATTATCAGAAACCAACGCGACTAAAACAGAAATTACTCCGGAAACAAGTAAGGAAAAAGCCTTGGCGGCGTTTTCTGGAGTAGTTAATCACTCTTACGCACTCGCCATGGAATCTGTTGAGTTGAGTGGTGCCGATTCGAGTATGCTAGCAACTGAAGCTTGGCATATCAAAGACAAAGCTACGCAAGCTGGACAAGCCATGACCGATGAAGAAAGTCTAGAAATTGCCAAAGCCAAACTTCAGCAAAAAACTGAAAGCAAAGCCAATAGAATAGAGGAAATAAGAGAAGAAACTAAGGCACTGACTGAAAAAAATGGTCAGATAATGGAAATATTACCTCAGCTTGGAATTAGCACCGAAGAGATTAGCCTTGTTAACAATGAAGTTAGACAAAAACTTGTCAACAAAATACTTGAAGAATACCGCGAAGCCACCGCTTTGAGAATTAGATTAAGCTTAGGCTCGGCACTAGCTCCAAACACTGAAGAATCTAGAAAAATTGCCTACATACAAAATAAATACAACGATAAATTATTTAATTTACCTGCAATTGGCCTCCAAGTCTTTGGTGTTGACAGAGAGCAATTTGACGCCATCAACCAAGAAGTAACCCAACAAATAAAAGGAGAACTACTAGAGTCATATAAAAAAATGTGCACAGAAGAAGCAGAGCTTCATAAATTTCATGAAAAAGCACCACAAGCACTTAAGAACCCCACTGTCATAAGAATTCAAGAAGTCCAAAGAAGAAGAATTGCGACTGGTGATTTTTTAATCGGTTCGTTGCAAGTTAATGACGCTTCAATTAGATTGATCAGAGATCAAATCCTCAACAAAAAAGAGTTTGCTGAAAACCAAGCAAAAACCAAACAAAAAGAAGGCGGCTTTTTTAGAAGAATTTTTAACAATTTAAGGTCTGTGTTTGCGCCAAAAACAGGTCTACAAAACCCCCAAAATTAAGAGCAATAAAACTCCACCAGTGAAAGTGGCAAAAATAGCGACAGTCTTGGTGAATAAACTCAAGGCTAGTTTTTTCTTACCTTCAATAAAATACTGCAGAGGCTGATAAAAAAATAAATAAGCCATCACTGCCACCGAAAGGGTTAAGATCGAGATAAAAACAATGGGAGCAAAAAAGGTGTCAGGCTTATTACTTTGGGTTTGTGAGACATAAGACATTATGGCTACAACCAAGACTATATAAGTCGAAGCTGACAAAGCGTTGAGCAGGGGATTTTTTGACATATCAGTAAGATTATACACTTTTTTTGCTTTGCAAAAAAATAAGGTCTATAATCTAGAGTGTGGCACAAGAAAGCTTATTGGCTAGAGCCACAGGCGGAGCTTTAGCCGTCATCGGTTTCCTACTCTCACCACTCTCTTGGTGGAACGATTTAATTGTTAATTTTCCCTTGTCTTACGCGATTGCCATACCTTTTGGCCTGATCAGAAAATCCTTATTTCTGCCAAGCTTCATCGGAGCCTACTGGCTGACCAATATTTTGGGCTTATTATTGCTGCAAAAAGGTGGTGAAAAACTTTTCAAAAAAGAAGCGAGTCAAATTGAACCGAGCAAAGCAATTAAAAACACTTTGATCTGGAGCAGTATTTACACGGTGTTGATTGCAGTTTTAATTTTATCTGGAGTTTTATCTTTTCCTAGCGAATTGATAGCTAGGATTAAGTAAATTTTAGGTGCATACTATAAATTAAATGAAAAACACATGGAAATTTATTGTATCGGTGATTGGTTGTGAATTAGTTGGAATTCTTGGCACCCCATTCACCATCTCTGCTATCCCCACTTGGTACGCCACTTTAAACAAACCATTCTTTGCTCCACCCAACTGGCTCTTTGGACCAGCTTGGACGTTATTATATTTTCTGATGGGCCTAGCCTTTTATCTGATCTGGAAACAAGGCTGGCAAAAAAAGAAAAATAAAATTGCTGGTAAATACTTTTTGGCACAGTTAGCCCTGAACTTCATCTGGTCACCAATTTTCTTTGGACTGAGAGCTCCGCTAATTGGATTAATTGTGATTGTAGCGATGTGGACAATGATTGTGATAACGATGAAAAAGTTTTACCCACTGTCAAAACCAGCTTTTTACCTACTGGTACCATATTTACTGTGGGTGAGTTTTGCCACCTTGCTTAATGGAGCGATTGTGGTTTTGAACTGAGTTTCTTACCATCTTGAAAAGTTTCTTCTTTTTCAACACTTCCATCCGCTTTGTATCTTGTCCATTTTCCGTGTTTTTTATTATCTTTAAAATGTCCAACAACCCAAAGGTACCCCTCTTTTTTATTAAATATCCATTTACCCTGAAATAAATTATCAATGCGCTTGCCCTGAGCTTTTATCTTTCCATCCATATGGTAATAAGTGAAAATTTCTCCACTTTGTTCAGAGATTTTTTGACCATTAGAATAATTGCCAGTATTTTTCATTAGCTTAAATTATTACCAAGAAAAAATTGTGATACTCTAACCCTCAACTTCAACTTGAAAACCACCTTGGGCCATACGATTAGGGTCAAATGGCATCACAAAGTCTTTATAGTCGGCGTACTTCTCACCCATTTCAGCATTTACCTTTGCAGTGATTTCATCTCGTTGTTTTTTTGATTTGTAGATGACGAAAGAAAACCAAACGTTCTCGTTAGCTTTGGCTCCAGACATTTCAAGGAAAGTTCGAGCCTTGTCGCCACCAATTTCTTGAGTTTCTAGATCGGCACCTCTGCATTCAAAATACTGCAGTGCACCGTGCCTTATCCAGACTTCGCGACCTTCCTCAGCCATTTTCTTGTAGTCATCCTCTTTGTCTTTGGGAACAATCATTACGAATCCATCAATGTATTTTGACATATAAAAACCTCCTTAAAGAAATTATAAATGAGATAAAACAGAAAGATAGAAAGAATTTCGTGAGGGGATTATGATGTGGGATTGAAAAGAAAAGAAGGTGAAAATGAAGATTTTAATTTGGATCCCCGAGCCAAGGTATCAAATAATAGCATGTATTGAAGGGTTGCTGGAAGCACTGCTCCATAGCGAGCCAGTAAAAAAATATTGGATTCCTAAGCTAATGTAGGTGTGATCTGAAAAGTCGTTATAGAAACTTGACTACCACATGTATTTATTCCTCGAACGGTTTTATTAGGCTAGGCACAGAAATGGAATTGCCACTAACATACCAACACTCAAGATCATTTTTCAAATTGTTATTCACGAGTGAAAGCATGATAAGCCTATTTAGCATATATTCAAAGAACCTCAAACCGTCTGCTAATTTATCCAAACTCCCATACCTTGAAGAAAACTCTCTGTCTGCTTCTTGGTTTTTTCCGTGAGCTATACAATTCCTTATCTCATAGAGATCTGTAATTGTTTGTTTCACATTTGATTCGATCATGCCAGAATAATTAGCGAGTAACACTGGTAAAAATGATTCTCTAAAGTTTTTATTATCACGGTTTGATGGGTAACCGTTACGATCTTTAAGATCAGGAAGCAAAGAATTCAAAACAAATGTTAGTCCAAGAAGATTGTTAAAAAGATAATACTTTCTTTTAGTAGTAGATTCGCCAAATCCTCCAGATGTTTGAAGGGTTGCCCTTAATCTTATTTGCCAATCTGTAAAGATATATTGCGAGTAGTCAACACCTTCACATTTTTTTAGAGCATTACTAATAAACCAGTCATTTGGGTGATCTAGAGTAGTATGCTCACCAACTTCCTCGTATATGTCATTATCTGCCACTGAAAACACAGATGCCCCTACATCTGAAAAGGGGGAATAATGTCCAAATCCAAACAAACGAATATCATTAAAAAATACACTGCCACCAGCAACATTTCTCACAATAAATGTGATCAGATTAAATCTTTCAGTAGCTTCTCTGACACCGGCAACAAACACACCAGAATTAGTGATTTTCTTTCTCATTCTTAGCACCATCCAGGATGGTTGAAAACTTTCCAGGAAACTATAACGAATGCCATCTTTTCTTTCCCAACCCAATAATCGGTACTCAAAAGCAGTACTAGTCCAATATACGTCAACATTAGTCCAAGGAATAAGGTTATCTAGACCAATGCCACCATAATAATAAAGGTTTTTGAGGCGAGCTAGATACTGCATCTCAACTTCGTTAGAAAAAAAGTCATGCTCAAATTGAGTCCATAAAAATTCAAAGTCCTTATCAAAATCCTCAGATTCAACACATCTGTAGATCGCATACTCAAAAAAATCATCTATAAAGTACTCAAAGGCACTTTGGGCTAAATCTAATGAGTTTTCTGATAAAAACTGCAATCTAGGACTAATTAGTGTATTGTACTTTTGTAGAATCAACCCTTGATTGTCTTCTACAAACTTTTTTACCTGTTTTTTTGGGTATAGTTGATTGCTTATGGTGAACAATTCTAGAGTAATATTCAACTGATTTTTAATATTTGGGTAATGCTCAACAAGATATTGAATGTTTTCTGTTACACCCTTTATAACTGACTTTTTAAATGAAGCGGGAAATATAGCCATAATTTCGCCCTACCTTTTAGGCAACCTACCTCCACTAGCCAAACACTCATCTACAGAATTATATGTAGTATAGTTAGTGGTTTTGTCATAATAAGTTGTGCCTGGAGCATGGCAGATATCATTAGTGCTTTTTTTAACAACTCCACTTGAGCTCGGCTGTGAGGTTGGCGCAGTAGTTGTGCCACCCAAACCAGAATTTTGTGCTGGCTGGTTGTTAGTACTAGATGTTGGCTGTTTTGTTGTAGCTGGTGTTGCCGTAGGAGCTGGACAACTATTTGGGCTCCATAGACCCAATTCGTTAGTTTGAGCTTCCTCTTGTGCGGTTGTATATGCTTCCAGATATTTGTGAGGAGAGTTGCCATAAGGACTAGATTGAGCATATCCAAGCTTTATCATCTCTAAGCCAACATCAGTGTCATTTTCGAGAAAGATAAATCTAAGTAGTCGGTTATATTGATCTTTGTCACCCTGGGTTTCATCTTGTTCCAAGTAAACCTTTTTGCCACTTACGAGTTCGGTCATTTTTTGACTTGCCTCATTACCCATACACTCTACGGGACGACGAAGGTCAACTGACTCAGGGGTGTTAATGTTTGCCAATCTAATCGTTTCAGTTTTATTGTCGATGAGCACTTTAATCGTGTCACCATCAGTAATACTAGTTACTTCATAATAGATTTTCTCTGGTTCACTGCCTTGATCCACATTTTCTTCTGCTGGTACTTCTTCTACAATCTCAGCCTCAGCAACATCCTGTTTGGGAGTAGCAGGAGACAAATTCGCAACAAAGGTAAGAAATAAAACTACGCCTAAAATCACCTTTCCCCAGGTTGGAACAATAAGCTTTAGTTTACTGAACAGATATTTTTGAGAAAGTGGCGTTACTAAAAAAGCCAAAATCAATATAGCAATAGATGAGATTATATCTCCAGTTGTAAGGGCACCTAGAGCAAGTAGAGTAAAGATGCCACTACTTAACCAACTAATAATTGAAGTTGTTGCTCTTTTCATGCCTCAACAGTTAATTTTCAATGAAGTGAAACACTCTGAATTAATCCAAGAACTAATTAACTCTAAGTTAGTTATGGGTTTAAGCACTTGGCTCCCCCGCGTGGACTCGAACCACGAACCTTGAAGTTACATGTAATCCTGATGTTTCCATCTGGCATGGACTATCTCATCACCATGTCGATTTGCGTCGAGTTAGGCGTCGGGCGCTTGGATCTGCTTGCGCAGACACGAGGTGTAACCACCTAGTCTCTGAACCTTCCCTTGACTAAGTCAAGAGCTTGGCTGCGGATTCCCATACCAATTTGGCTTAGGCTTTCCGCAATTCACCCGATTTTCATCTTAGCGTTTCCACTAAGAGCTGCACTTTTACAGCTTCCTGCTCTGCCATTGAGCTACAGGGGATTGTTCACTTGTTAAAAACAGATGCAATTTTATCAACTAATCTGACAAAATACCAGTCATAAAACCAATCATTTTTTCCTGCAAATCCTTACTATTAACAATTAATGAAAAAACACCATATTTATGAATATTTTTTCTTATTTTTTTTGAGTTTGGTTTATTTTTAACCACATAACTTTTAATAAAATTAGATTCTTTTATATCAAGCAACTTACTCCAAAATAATTTAGCCCTTTTCTCATCTAAGTCATCATGCAACCAAATCCTGCCATAAATTCTGCTTTTCTCTACATTTGCAAACTCCAATAACCAATTCATCATTAATTTTATAATTCTAGGGTCAGCATTAGAAAAACCAAATCTTTTATCAGTTTTATAACCATCGCCTAAATATAGGGCTATTCCAGCAACGAATCTTTCTCTTTTACTTATTTCTCCAAGTTCTTCCTTTGCTAAGATATGGATTTGTTTAGATTTCTCAGTACGTTTTTCTATTTTGTTTTTAGCAGCTATATGTGAACCAATTTTAGCTGATTTCTCTCTAATGCTGTTTAAGTTTTCTTTTTGAATTTTGCTTAATTCGATATCTCTACACCAGAGACTAAGTGTACTTTTTGAAACATTAACTATTTTTTGAATTTGAGAATAAGAAAGACCAGTTTTTCTTAGTTCAATTGCTTTAGCTTTTTCTTCTAGCTTGCCAAAATAACCCATAAAAGCAATATAACGAACATAGAACTAAAAAGCAATGAAATAAAAATGATTAAACTCGTTCAATCTCTGCCACCACCGCCATGTGATCGCTAGTGTCAGGCAAAACTCGCACCTCATCAAGCAAATAATGAGGGCTAGTAAAAAGTGCATCAATCACCAAACGAATATCTTTGCCTGATTTATGCAGATTCTTATCAATCGTGGTATCAATTTCGGCAGGAATATTATCAGTATACTTTTTGGCCAAATCATCCCAAATCTCATAACCTCTAGGGGTATTGAGATCACCACAGAAAATCATCTCATCAAACTGCTTCATGAAGCTGCTAAGCTCGAGATAATCGCGTCTTTGAGCGGCGTTGACTGCTCCTTCACCAGACCAAGTAAAATGCACGGTCAAAACTTGAAAATCCTGACCAGCCACTTTCGCCTTAACTGCCAGAGCCACTCGATCGATCAAACTAGGATGATCATTGTCAAAGACCGCCAGCTTGCCATTTTCATGACCAAAATAATAGTGATGTTTCTCTTCAATAATCTCATTGGCAAAAATCGCCACTCCCCAGGGACCGCGCAAAGGTAAATGGTCATTGGGTAAAGTAATGTCGGCTTGAGGATAAAAAGCAACTTGCGCAAGGCCAGTGGCTTGACGCAATTCTTCCAAATCACACTCAAAAACTTCTTGCAAAGCCACCACGTCAGCCTTTTCACGCTCTAAAAGAGGTAAAATTCGCACAAAGTGTCTATTACCTTCGATGTTGCAGGAGAGAAATTTCATGAAAAAATTGTCGCACCTCTAAGCTAATTATTCAAGGAAATCTTGCAGCTTCTTACGCTTACTAGGATGTTTGAGTTTACGCAAAGCTTTGGCTTCAATCTGGCGAATACGCTCACGAGTCACACCAAATTCCTTACCAACTTCTTCCAAAGTCATGGTGCGATTGCCAGCCAAACCAAAACGCATCCTCAAAACTTTGGCTTCACGGTCAGATAAAGCTTTTAGGACTTCTTCGACATTCTCAGAAAGCATTTGCTTGCTGGTAGTGTCATAAGGACTGTCTTGCTTATCATCAGCGATAAAATCACCCAAAGTACTGTCGTCTTCACCATCACCGACAGGGGTTTCTAGAGAAGTAGTGTTTTGAGAAATCTTGAGAATTTCACGAACCTTTTCCGGCTCCAATTCCATTTTCTCACCAATCTCTTCGGGAGTAGGTTCACGGCCCAAATCTTGCATCAGGCGACGTGAAGTACGCATTAATTTATTGATCGTCTCCACCATGTGGACAGGAATACGAATGGTGCGAGCCTGATCAGCAATGGAGCGAGTGATAGCTTGGCGAATCCACCAAGTGGCATAGGTGGAAAATTTAAAACCCTTGGTCCAATCATATTTCTCAACCGCACGAATCAAACCTTTATTGCCTTCTTGAATCAAATCAAGGAAAGTCATGCCACGACCAATGTATTTCTTGGCAATGGAAACGACCAAACGTAAGTTAGCATCAATCAAATCCTTCTTGGCCTTGGCACTACCAGCTTCTACTTCCTGAGCCAA
This sequence comes from Candidatus Microgenomatus sp., assembly GCA_020724725.1. Lineage (GTDB taxonomy): Bacteria > Patescibacteriota > Microgenomatia > UBA1400 > PJMF01 > UBA1364. Next base: position 10,137 of record DYGL01000005.1, read on the forward strand.
ACGAATTTCATCTTCACGGTTCAAAAGTGGAATGCGACCAATTTCCTTGAGGTACATTCTGACTGGATCAGAAACACCCACGCTACCAAGATTGGCCAAAACGTCCAATTCTTGCTTGAGAACGTCCTCATCGCCAGCAGTTTCATCTTTGGAAACTGATTCGAAAATATCAATATTTTTCTTGAAAAAACGATCATAAAGGTCATCAAGCTCATCAACATAAATCTCTGGCTCGACAAAAACATCTAAAATTTCATCTTGAGTCACATAGCCACGAGAGCTAGCAGTTTTGAAAAGTTGTTTGATTTCTTCTTGTAAGCCTTTGGGGATCTTCTTGGTGGGGGTTTTGTCACTCATAGAGTGTATAATTATACACCTAAGTAGCAAAAAGTCAAGATCTTTCCAGATAATTGACTTATTTTGATAGACTTGACAGGAAATTAGTTAAAAAGTCCGGCAAAGAAAGCTTTAATGCTTTGCATAAACTTTTCAAGTAAAGAAACTCTTTCCTCTTGCTCCTCTACCTTATTTTTCAGTTCTGCAATTTCCTCTGAAACCCTAGCAAACTCCTCATCATAAGCTGAAGTTGGAGAAGAACTGGGCATGGGCGACTTGCTTAAAACTGGTGTAGCACTAGCGGTTGGAGTTGGAGTCACAGTAGCTACTGGCAAAGAAGGAGCAAACTCTCCAAGCACACTTAAAGTTTTGGGGCGAGATTCGGTTGTGTAATTGTCATAGTCGTTCTTACTGACGTCAGTGTAACGGACATAAGAATGACTGCCATCAATGTAACCAACAATTGTGCCTGGATTGTTACTTACCAAACCAACTCTAAAAACTGGAATTGCTCCAGAACCTTCATTGAAAGGCTTGCCTGTGCTAGATCTTAAAACCACTCTCACGCGCACTCCGTCTTCATTTTCATAAATATTTTGGTAATCAACGACCGAGAGTGGGGCTGAAACTTGTACGCGATTGCGATGTTCTGGATGTAAATTGAAAGTTAAACTTTGGCGATCAAAGGGACCGCGGATAAGAAATTGTACATCAATCTCATTAACTTGATTGCCCAAAGTATTGAGCACCAGATCATAATAAGCAGTATTGCCCACCACAGTTTGTGGATTATCAGTTGAGAGCAACAAAACTGCATTGCTAGTGCTTTGCGCTACAGCCAATCCATAAAAACCAAAAAGAGAAAACATAAATAAAACCAAAGAGAAGACAATTTTTTGCATATTAGTGAATTTTAGTCTACAGCTTCTGTCACTCTTAGTACAGAGGCCAGTCCAAAGTCTGAGTCAAGAAAATGGGTTTTCTCTCTTGCACCACCACCATGTATTCAAACATGGCCGCTTTGGCTCCAGAGCTCGACTTAATCGTCCAACCGTCGTCTTCCATATAAACACCATCATCGCTGGAAGCAATGACTTGAGATTCGATGCATAACACTTGCCCTCTTTTGAGAGTTAAGCCTTTGCGCACTTGGCCCCAAGCAGGAATTTGTGGTTCATCGTGCATGGTAAAACCAATGCCATGACCAACAAATTCTTTGACGGTGCTAAAGCCTGCTTTTTCTGCCACACTCGACATAGTAAAGCCTAAGTCACCAACTTGATTACCAACTACAGCCTTGCGAGCTGCTTCTTGAACACTACGGCGAGAAATTTTAAGCAAATGCAAATCTTCAGGACTTGGCTCACCAATCGACTTAGTAAAGCAGTGATCAGTGTAAAAACCTTCTGCAGAAATTAAGCCAAAATCAACCTTAACTATATCGCCATTTTCAAGTGGCTTGTCAGTGGGAATACCGTGCACCACGGCATCATTTACGCTGATACAAGTCGTATAACGATAAGGATTTTTCTTGGAACCCACACCTTTAAAAGCTGGAGTGACGCCATTTTTTTGACACAAACTCTCAGCTAATTTGTCAATTTGCAAAGGAATCGCCCCAGCAACTGTGGCTTCCCAAAGTTGCCAAAGGATTTCAGTCGACTTTTTGCCGACTGCCTGATACTTAGCTAATTGTTGATCTGAGTTAATAATCATGACTAAACTGGTATTCTAGCACCAAAGCTTTAATTCTGGACAAACGCTCGGATTTTTTGCTCGCTGAGTTTACTTATTAAACCTTCCTGCAAATCAATTTTGACCAAATAATTATTGTAGCCATCATAGTTGCTACTAGACTCATTGACGGTAGTAATAAAGTTATTATTATCAAGCCAATAACCATGAATGCTGTAAGAATTCACGAAAGAATCTGGAGTCACTTGCTCAAGTTTGCCAGTAGACAGTTCATAAAGATGCAAACTGCCAAAAGCTCTACCCTGACCATCCAGTTTCGTTCTCAGATAAAGAAACTTGCTTTCATCAGGAGCAATGCTGGCAAAAGGTTGAATGTCTGCCCAGCGACCAGAGTCTAAGATTTTTTTACTGCCATTGCTTAGATCAGTCAGACTCAAGATCGAAGTAGATTGTTGACCAACCACATCGCCTGTCTCTCCCTCAACCTTAACCAAAAAGTTGGACTTAAGCATTGGAAAAGCTCCATAACCAAAAGTTTGAGCGCGGTCGAAAAGCTTCACTTCTTTGGTTTCAAGGTCAAGCACTTTTAAGCCCTGATTGCGATCAATATCATTAAAATAAAGCTTTTGATCTTCCAAATCCCAAAGTGAAACCAAAGCAACTCCACCTAAATAGGTGTTACTTTGACTGACGAAGTCATACAAATAATAACCACCTGGCAAATTTGGATCCGGCTCTGGCTCACAAGGACCAAAACCTCCTTCAAATCCTGGTGGCAAGGACTCCAAATCGATTGGTGGACAGGCCTTAGAAAAGAAAACGCTATAAATTACTCTCTTTCCATCAGGAGAAATTTCATTCAAACCATTGATAGTAACTCCTTCTCTTACTTCTGGATTTGGATGATTGATGACTTGGTATTGTTTGACTTCATTAGTCAGTAGATTTTTGACGGAAATCGTATTTTCATTATTTAGTTGTGTGAAAAAAACCAGCGGACTTTTGGGGTATTTGAAAACTGAGGCAACTTGAGGCAAATCTAATTTGCTAGTTTGGTTGGTTGCCAAATCCAACAACCAAGCTTCTGAGCTAGAGTTGCCATTACCACTTGGATCCTCAATTAATTTGGTGAAAAGCAATTCAGTACGATCGTATTTTTGCTCTACCATTGGCTCTTTTATAGTAATTTCTTGTTCTGATTCCAAAGTAGATTTTGATTGATTGGTCTGACTATTTTTGCCCCACCAATAAGCACCAAGCAGAGCAACAAACACCAATAACAAGACAAAGAAGTTCAACAAAAGTTTATTGTTTTTCTTGGGTGGCAGTGGTTCTGGCACTGGATTAACAGGAGCTTGATTGACAATCGGACCACTTAAATCGGCAAAGTTGGATTCGTTCATGAATCCATTAGATCACAAATTGCCCATCCTCGTAAATCAAGACTTTTTGACCATCGCCAAGGACAGCAGTGATTCGACGATCTGTGGTAGTCATCATGTCAGTGTGCTCAGCGCTATCATTAAAACCCATGGCTTCCCATTGTTTAGCTTCAACTTTGCTAGGATCACCACGGAAACAATCTTTGTAAGCCATACCAATTGCTAAATGAGAGTTGCCATAGCGGCCACCAATATTCTCATCGAATAAGGTCTCTGCCATCTGGTGAGTAATGCGCGACATTCGTTTGTCAGTCATTGAAAATTCACCAAATTTATTGGCGTTTTTGGTTTGCAACATTTCTTGGAGGAATTTGTTGCCTTGACTGGCTTTGGCTTCCACGATGATGCCGTTTTCAACTTTTAGATAAATATCGCGAATGATGTTGCCGTAACGATAAAGTGGCTCATTAAATTTGATCCAACCCTCCACCCCTCTCCAATCTGGAGAAGTAAAAAGTTCAAAGCTGGGAATATTGCGACCACTGCCACCTTGCCAAATGCGATCAGCGCCAATTTTGACTTTTAAATCAACATCCTCACCTTTAACCAAAACGTATTCGATACGCATATCATTGAGCTTCTTTTTGATACTTTCCTGCATGGCAAAAACCTCTCGCCACTTAGCCACCGGATCAGCCTCATCCAAGAAACAAGCATTGATGATTTGTTGCCAATAATCTTTGAGGCTCAGACCAACCTCATCAGCCTTGGCTTGTACTCCCCAGAGTGCTAGAGTCCAAGTGAATTTACCATGATTCTCTTTTTCATTGAGCCAATCACGGTAAGGCTTTTGAATGTTGCGAGCCATCATGATTTTTCTTGGCTCTACTTTGGATAATTCCAGAGGATCTGGCTCGGCAATAATCCCAATCTGATGATCAATTAATTCAGCTCTCGCTTTGAGAAATTTGCGAGGAAAAAATTGCAATTGCTCTTCATTGGCCAAGTTATAGAAATCTTTATCAAAACCAGTTGGGATCAAGCGAATAATCGGGTGTGCTCCTGACTGCAAAATAGTGTTTTGTAGCGCCAAAGCTAAAGGCTTGGCCACATCAGGCACACTGCACTGCACAACCTCACCTTTTTGCACACCTTTACCAGAGTTAAGGGCAAAGTTTACCAAAACGTGAGCGTAACTATCAATAATTTTTTGTGGGGGTAAATATGAATCTGGCATGAATTTAGATTTTACAGGGATTTTTATCTTTTTGAAGAACAAATCTTGTGTTAGACTGAGAAACAATATGGCAATCAACTACTACACTCCAAACAAAGACTTAGAAATTGCAGAGAACATTTTCAAGACCAAAATTGAAGGTCTCTTTTATTTTAAATATAGAAAATTTTTGGACGAAAGGGGTTTCTTTTCTCAGGTTTTAGAACCAGAGAGAATTCGCGCCGCCGGCATCAATCCAGATTTCACCATCAAGCAAGTCAATCTTTCTGTCTCTAAAAGCAAAATTGCTAGAGGAATTCACACTGAAGGTTGGAATAAATTAATTACCGTAGTCCAGGGTCACGCTTTCTGCGCTCTTTCTGATGTGCGACCTGATTCTCCTACCTATAAAAATGTTGAATATTTCGATTTTATTGCCGATCCACAAAATGAATGGGGTGAAGGTTTATATATCAGCAAAAAGATTGGTAACTCAGTCTGTGCGATCGAAGGACCAATGCATTACCTCTACGGTGTAGACATGCTTTATCATGAACGCAACAAAGCTGATGATTTAGCAGTTTCTATTTTTGATCCAGATCTAAATATAGAGTGGCCTTTTCCAAAAGAAGAGCTCATTATCTCTCAAAGAGATATTGATAGCGTTACTCTTCGAGAGCTGTATCCAGAAAACTAAGTGAGCGAATTTCAGCCATCACTTCTCTAATCAATTGTTTAAGATCTTCGACTTCTTCCTTGGTGATTGAATAGGCGTGACTGATATGCTCACTACTTCCTTTTTCTTTGGGCTCGATAAACTCAAACACTGCTTCGCTCACTTGCCAATTAGGATTGATCGTCCTGTCTAAATCCAGCAATAACTTGTAAAAAATCAATTGACGCTTATATGGACCGCGAATTGTTTCTGGCAAAGCTAGCTCACGAGGAGAAAAATCTTTTTGGTAAGTCTTGCTACTAGCATCAATCCCACCTCTAGTTTTGGGAGAACCAGTTTTATAATCATAAACTCGAAGTAGCCCTCGACTTAAATCAATCAAATCAATGCGATCAATCTTACCAGAAAGTTGAATGTCTCCCAGCAAAATCTTACGACTGCCGCCAAAACTACGCTCTACATCAAAAACCTGAGCAGGCTCAACTAAACGAGCAGCGTAATAACTACTTAGAATTTCTTGACCATGTTTGAGCTGATCTGCAAAATCACTTGGACTTAAAACTTCTTTCTGCAAAGCAATTTGAAATTCTGTCAACAAAAATTCTAGACTCGGCACTTGTTTGCTTTGTTTTTCTAGCTTATAAAACCTCTCCAAAGCTGCGTGCACTGCCGTACCAAAAGACATGAAAACTTTTTTAGCTCTAGGAATACGTAGTAGATTTTTTTCCAAAAATTCCATCGGATCGCGCAAATAAGTGTTAAGCGCTGTAACCGACAGTTGAAAATCCTGCACCAAAGTAGCCAAGAAGTCCCGCTGACTATGAGTGACTTTGGGCTGGTCACTAATGGTCATTAATTTGGTGAGGTAGCTCTCTGCCTGATCAAGAATTTCTGGCTTAGTCTGTTCTTGCAAAAACTGCACCCCAGTTTTACTCATAATTTCGCTCAGTTCTGTCAAGAAAATTGTTGGAAATTTATCACTGCTTTGGCCATTCTCAATGATTTGTTCTGGCAAGCTCAAATAAAGTTGTTTCTTGGCCCGAGTAAGTGCCACATAAAAAAGACGCCGATCGTCTTCATTGCGTTCTTTTTCTGATAAATCAGTGTTCTTGATAATGCCTTCTGGCAACTTAATCTTATTTTTCTCTCTTTGGTTGCCCCATTTTTTGTCAACCAAATTAATCAAAAAAACATGTTCCCACTCCATACCCTTGGCGCTGTGCACTGTCGAAAGATAGACACTATCCTGACTGGGAATTAAATTTTTACTTTGAATTTGAATTTGGTGTTCTTTATAAATTTCCAACTGCGAAAGAAAATCGGTCAGCTTGAGTTGATGATTTTTATCCAAAAGCGCCTTGATTTCAGCAAATAAAGAATTGAGGGCTAAAATCTGCTCAAAACTATCTGGTAATTTTTGTAAAAAATCTAAAAAGCCAAAGTTCTCCTTTGCGATTAACTCTTCAAAAAAATGATTGAAAGTTAACTGTGCGTCTTTGCCAACAAAAGTTTGCAGTTTAGATAAAAAATTCTGAATTGGCAAGAATTCCTCAATGCTAATTTCCTGTCCCACTAATTCTTGATTAATTGTTGGTAAATCTTTTTGCAATAAGTCATAAAGACTGATTCTTGATTTACTAGCTGCTCTAGAAAGCTTCATCACCAATAAAGAATCTAAACCTAGCCAAGAAAAATTCATCACCCTGTAAAGTAAATCTTCCTCATCTGCTGTCTTTAATTTACTAATGAGAGTCATCAACATTAATAGCTCAGCAATGTAGTTATTTTGCAAAACATCATTGCCTCTACTCAATTGAAAAGGAATATCCCATTTTTCCAAAACTTCAATTAAAGTTTTGACATCACTGTGATTTCGATATAAAACAGCAATCTCAGCCAAAGCGACTCCTTGCTCACGCAATTTCTTGATTTGCTCTGCGACTGCTACCGCCTCCAAAACTTGAGAAGGGGCTTTGAAAAATTCTAGTTGAGCTCCCTGACCCTTTGGGCTTTGCAACTTGGTCACTAATTTAATTTTTTCGTCATCACCACTTAACTGAGAAAGCTTGTTGTAAGCAATTAATTCTGTGGCTAAATCATAAACATTCTGTGGACAACGATAAGCTGTATCCAAAGTAATTACTTTGGCATTTGGGTAAGTGCGAGTAAAAGCCAAAACATTTTCCACACTCGCACCTTGGAAACGATAAATCGCTTGATTTGGATCCCCCACAGCAAACAAGTCAGCTAAACCACCTCTTTCCTCCCAATACGAAACCAGCAAATTAATCAATTTATTCTGAGCGGAATTAGTATCCTGATACTCATCAATCAAAAAGTAGTGTAAATTTTCTTGGTATTCACGAAGTAAAAGTTCGTGTTTACTGAAAGCCTCCACCACAAAATTAATCATGTCATCATAGTCAAAGCGAAAGGTTTGATGTAAATTTTCTTGATAATTTTGGTAAAGAAGCAATAAGTTTTTATTTTTGGCGACTTTTTTTTCAAAGCTAGCAATTTTGCTTTTATTCTTACTAGTTTGCTTAAATTCCAACAGTTCCTGCTCTGCAAAACGCACCATTTCTTCAAACTGAAGAACTGAAACACCTTCCCTCTTAAGATCGGAAATCGCCTTGATAATGTCGCGCACATAAAAATATTGATCATTGAGTGGACGCAAGTGCTCAGGTTTTAATTCATCAATCAATTTTTCAAAAAGCTGATAACGATCTAGGTCGCTCAAATGCTCACTTTCTCTCTGTAGTGGAAAATATTCGCCGTGATCATTGATCACTTGACGACAAAAAGAGTGGAAAGTACTGATATTAACGTAATAAGCATCTTTACCGATGATCTTGAGCAAGCGCTCGCGCATATTCTTGGCAGCCGCTTCAGTGAAAGTTAAAGCCATGATTGTATCTGGCTTAGCATCAGTCATACGCAGAATATTAGCGATACGAAGAGATAAAACTTGAGTTTTGCCAGTTCCAGGGCCAGCGATCAAAAGCAATGGGCCTTGTTCAATATAATCAACGGCCTCTTTTTGCAAAGAGTTGAGTTTTTGATAATCTGATTCAAAATTATGATTCATTTGCCAACTAAATAAGCTGATGTTTCTTCAAAATTTCTGCCACTTCAGTCGCACTGTTACTACGCACTAATTCTGATCTTATCAAAGCAGCTTGTTCTACACCTTTAGTGTACCATGCCAGATGTTTACGCATGGGTAAAAAATTATATCTTTCTTTTTGACCATAAGTTTCTTCATAAAGTTTGGCGTGCTCCAAAGCAATGGCAAAAAGATTATGAGTGCGCAAAAATTCTTCTCGCTGCTTTGAAGGCAAAAAAACAAAAGGTCGACCAAAACTAGCTCTTCCAATCAAAACTCCATCTACTCCACAATCAATAACTTTCTGCTTGGCTTCTTCGTAATCAAGCACGTCTCCATTGCCCAAAAAGATTGTGTTTGGACTATTTTGCTTGACTATCGCTGTGGCTTTGGCAATCACTTCCCAATTAGAACGACCAGAATAAGACTGTTTGAGAGTGCGACCATGCAGGGAAATAGCTGCTAAATTCATTTGTGTTAGATTTGGCAGCCAACTCTCAATCTCGTCATCTGCAATGCCAATTCTGGTTTTGACAGAAACTGTAGGCTGACGCTTGCGATCTGCATCTTCTAGTGCAAAAAACTTTTTCTTGTCTCTTAGTGCGGCAATCGTCTGAGTTGAAATATCTTCACAATCTTCTAAAAGCAAACCTTCGCTCCACTCTTGGACCCCAGTTTGTACGGCTTTAATAATTTCTCGTGCCAAATCTGGAGTTCTAATCAGACCAGCTCCAGAACCATGACTGGAAACGGTAGGAGCTGGACAACCCATATTAATATCAATACCATCCACTCCCATTTCGCAAAGTAGCACTGCTACTTGCTTAAAATATTTTGGAGTTTTACCAAAAATTTGAGCAATTAATGGTCTCTGAGCGTTGTCAAAATCAAAATGATTGAGAATTTGTGTACTTTTGCTCAAACAAACCCCTTCCACATTGGCAAATTCAGTAAAAACTAGCTCCATTTGTCCGTATTTTTTACTAATGCTACGAAAAGGATAATCACTAACCCCATCCATTGGTGAGAGGGCTAGAATCATTCCTTTTTCTGCTTTAATTTTCTGCCAAAAGTTCATATGAGTATTATAAGCCATGAAACTCTAAAAATTTTTCCAACAAAAAGAAATGGTCTAAATTATCTCTCAAAGAATCAATCAATAAGTTAAGTTGGTAAAAAAGGTAAAAACTCAATTTGCCATTTTGAAAATCTGAACTCGCTTGGCTTGCCAATTCGTTTAACCTTGTCTGTTGTAAAACATCAAAGCTTTTTTCAATTACTTCAAGACTATAGTTGGAGTCAGCAGTTTTAACAAAATCAATTTTTAAAAGCAATTGTTCAACTTTATCCAAATCTTGCTCGCTAGATAATAGAGAAGATAAACTAATCATTTGCATTGATCCATCTTCTTGATAAAGAAAAATTTGCACCCTATCTAAAGTAGATAAAGAAAAAATTTTACTTGTAAAAAGCAAATTAAATTGACTCGCTTCCGGCTTAGAATAATAAAACAAACTATAGTCAGCTCCAATTACTTCTGCTCCAGCATTTATGCTCTCTTTAACTGTCCAAAGCTCTTCAATTTCTTGGCCCAAGGCATCGCTTAGTGCAAATTGCAAATCATTTGGTACCACTAGAAATAAATAAGAAAGATCAGTGAAACTTGGCTTAAAAAGCCTAAGTGATTCAATTGGCTCTGGGACTAGAGAGAGCAAATTGTAATCATAAAGCGGATCTCTGATCAAAAAATCATCCTCATCTTCCAAAAAACTCTCCACCAAAAAGAAATGTCCAGGAACAGCAGCTATTTGTACAGAATTATCTGCCAAAGATTGACGTAAAGTAGTTATATTCTCAGCCTCTTGGCTTTTGAAATAGCTAAATTCTAGTTTTGGCAAGAGATTTTCATTTTGATTGCTTAAAATTTGAGATAAGCGACTTACAGCCAACCAATTTAGCAAACCATCAGCCACATAGCCGTCAGCCTGTGCAAGCAGCCATTGATTTAGACTGTCTGGATTTAATAGCTCACCATTTTCTAAAAAATGAAAACCGTAATTTCGAAGAAGCATGGCTGCTGAACTCAAAGCGCAAGCCCAACGACTCATGGAGGGATCGCTACTCCACAAATCAGCGTGATCATAAACCTTAGATGCCCACGACTGATCATTTTGTTTGAAATGAAGTCGATTTGGCACAAATTCTTTAACCACAATTTGATCAAAATAAGCCTTTGAATTGGCGACCGAACCAGTGGCAATTTTTAAACCAAATTTTCCTCCATCTGGAATAGCTGGCCAAGTCGCATCAGTGGCAAAAAGTCTCTCACCATCAACCAACATCTCAATTTTTTCTCTGGAATAAAGTAAGTGAATATAATAATCACGATTAATCTCTAAAACGAAGGGGATGCTCGTTCTAACTAGTGAAAAACCATTGCGAATGTCTTCAACAATCAGCTGGTTATTGTAAAAATGAAAATCATAAAAATGGTTGGCATCCCGCATGCCAAGGACAAAATTTTTATCACTTTTGTCAAAAACTTTAAATATAAAATCTACTTCATACTCTTTCATACCAAGCCAAAATTCATCTTTGGGCATGATGGTACTCAGCTTACGAGACTGAGTTAGAGTGGCATATAAAGCTTGATTCTGAATTTGCCAATATGACCAAGAGCCATTAACCAACTCCCATCGACTCAAATCTCCTGAAAAATCATCACTAAAAACTCTGTCTAAAGCTTGAGTTGGCTTCACAGATGAAAAATAAAAAAGAGTAATTAGAAAAAGACATAATTTCATTTGGACTGAATTATGTCTCAGTTAGTTTACAAAAAGTGCAACTTAAAAGTAATTACCTAGCAATAGAATAATTATCTAAATAGCGCAAAAAGATAGCTGGTGGATCTTCAAGTAGAAATTGCTGAAATTCCTGATAAATGGTACGTCTTTCCTCTAGATCAAGGGTTTTACGGCCTCTCTCTAGTAAGCTATCAATTCTGGTATTTTTATAATTAGTAAAGTTGGTGGGTTGTGAAGAATGCCACATGAAATACTGATCAGGATCAATAGAAGATTCTTGACCAATTAATAATAGTTGGTAATTGCTGAGATCTGGAAAATTACTGATTTTAATGGTGATTTGCAAATTAAGATTTTGGCAAAGTTCTTTTTCTTTAGCATCTTGATTTTTCTGACATCTCTCTACAGCAAAACTAGAAAAATCTTGCCATTCTTTTTTAATTTGCTCTGCTTCATCAATGAAATTTGAACTAGTGGTCAACTCAAAACTTAAAGGAGTTCGGGGCATTTCATCCATCAAACGGTCAGCAGCCCGCTCCAAGTCTTTGGCATAATCTTTACCACCTTGCAAATAAACCCAAGAGCGAGGATTGATGGGACCTATAGCTCTAGCTGTACCGTAATTTTTCTCCAAAATATAGGACAAAGCTTGGCGCACACCTTTGGTGATTAAAGGATCTGCATGATTAAAGAAAACAGCCAAATAACGATCATAGGCCAATTCTTTGGCTAATTCTAACCCAGACCAATCACAGAGATCATAGCAGTCAGCAATATTTAGTAAAACATCTACTTCACCTTTTTTAAAAGCGTTTACAGCTTCATCCTCAGTCAAATAAAAACGATAAATATACCTAGCATCTGGACCATCAATTTTAAATTCACTCAATTTGTTACCTTTTAACTTATAATCAAGCATTTTGTATTGACCAATACCAATAATCTTCATTTTATCTGGACCAAAAAGTTTATTTTCCCACTGAGTTCTAAAGATTGGCTCTGCAACAGCAATAATAAAAGGCGTAAATGGTTCAGGTAAAGTAAAAATAACTTCATTGGGGGTGCTAATTGTCTGCACATCAGCAAAGTTATAAAAAATGTCTTCTGGCTTGAGTTCTTTACCATCTTGCCATTTCAAATCTTTTTTGAGCACAAAGCGATATTGCTTGCCGTCGTCTTCAACAACCCATCTTTCCGCCAACAAAGGCTCTGCTTGAAGATCTGGGCCAATTTTGGTCAAACCAGCACTTAATTGATTTTTAATCGGTTTTGGCAAATCAGTTAGAGTATATTCACCAACAATAGCCACATAAGTACTTTTTTTGAAAGCCAGTTTTTTATTAAGCAAAGGCAAAAGAAAAGAGAAAAAGACTAAAGCAACAATGATTGAAGATAAAAAAATCAAGCCGTGCTTGCGCACATAGCTACTGATGTACCAGTATAATTTACGCATTTTATTAGATCAGTAAAAGAGCCACTGAATTAAACACAAACAATAATAAGAAAAAAATTGTAGCGTAATAAAGTAGCTTCTCAATGCCTTTACGAGTGTGGTAGGTTTCCCCAGCTCCACCCATAAAACTTGATTTGCCTTCAGTACCTGGTTGCAAGAGCACTAAAGAAACTAAAATCATCGAAACAAATAATTGACTAGCTAACAAAAAACTGTCCATATGTTCCAATTCTACCTTATCTTTTAACCTTTAGTAACTGCTTGCTCACGAAATTCACGAATCACGGTGACAGTCACATTGCCTGGAACAATCACTTCTTTCTGAACTCGATCTCTAATTTTATTGGCCAAAACAGTCACATCATCATCCTTGCTTTTTTCTGGTAAAAGTAGAACTCTAAGTTCGCGACCAGCCTGAATAGCGTAAGCCTGCTTTACTTCCTCATAAGACATGGCGATTGTTTCTAAAGCCTCCAATCTTTTGATGTATTCTTCATGATTCTCATAACGAGCGCCTGGTCTAGCTCCAGAAATAGCATCGGCAATATAAACAGCCATGGATTCTGGACTGGAGAAAGGCTCATCTTCATGATGTTGAGCTATACAATCAATTGCTTCCTTAGGAATGTTGAATTGCTTGGCAATACGCACACCAGCCTGAACGTGACTTTCGTCGTGATTGCCGGAAACTTTACCGATATCATGCAATAAACACCCCAATTTCACTGTATTAACATCCAAACCTAGCTCGTGAGCAATTTTGGTACCAATTTTGGTTTCTTCGATGGTGTGTTTGATCATGTTTTGACCATAGGAGAAACGATACTTAAATCGACCCAACATAGAAATCAAACCATTGGGAATGTTATAAACACCCACCTCATGAGCCAATTTTTTACCTGCATCAAAAGTAATGCGTTCAATTTCCTGCTCCACCTTGTCGACAATTTCTTCGATTCTGGCTGGCTGAATGCGACCGTCTTTGATCAAACGCTCCATAGAAACACGAGCGATTTCACGACGAACTGGATCAAAGCTAGATAGCTTGATTTCAGTTGGTGAAGAATCAAGATCAATCTCTACACCAGTGCGGCGCTCAAAAGTATGGATATTGCGACCACTCTTACCAATAATTTTACCCTTCATTTCTTCAGAGGGGATGTTGACCACAGAAATGGTATATTCAGCAACATAATCAGTGGCACCATGACGCATGGCATCAATAAGAATTTCTTGAGCTTTTTCATCAGCATCTAGCTTAGCGGCTTCTTCTTTTTGGGCCACCATTTGAGCCAAGTCATGACTCAATTTTTTCTCCAGACCTTCAAAAAGAATTTCTTTGGCCTTGTCCTTGGAATAACCAGAGATTTCTTCTAGTTTTTCCAGAGTTTTAGCTCTGCTTTTTTCTAGGTTTTCCTTCTGAGTCTCTAGTTCTTTCTTGAGCTGATCAATACGCTCTTCTTTTTGAGTGATTTGCTCAAAACGAAAATCAATTTTATCTAATTTGCTCTTGATGTCTCGCTGTTGCATGGCCAATTCTTGCTCAATGCGACGAGTTTCTTTTTCAATCTTAGAGCGAATTTCCAAAGATTCATCTTTGGCTTCAACAATAATTTCCCTTGCTTTAGCAGTAGCTTCTCTAACTATACTATCTGCCTCTTGCTTGGCCTTTTCTACAATGGAATTGGCGCTAGCCTGCATGGCTGGTGAGGGTGGTGTTTGTTTGGCTGGCTTAACAGGCTTATGATCAACTGGTTTGGCAGGATGAGCCTGATGTTTGGCAAAAACCTTGTGTTTTGGATTTGTTTGAGTAGCTGATTGTTTCTTGTTGGCTGACTCATCTGTCGAAAACAAAGTCGACAAATTACTAAAAAATGACATAAAACCTTCCGTTTTATTGAGAACAGCTCTAGAAAAACTTTAGAAAAACTCTCCTAAGATGAGGAGGAGTGAAAATTAATTTATTGGTGTCAGGCAAAAAGCTGGCATACTAATATTTAAGTTTAAGATTCCAAAAAATTATTTATTAATTTCTAAAAGTTAAAAAGCTTATTTCTCAATTAAATAAAATAATAAATTTTAACAAGTACTGTAGTCCATTATAATAAAAAAAGAGTCAAAAGTCAAAGTTAAAGACTTTAAAAAGCTACTCTGCTTGAATCTTCTTCCAGATGTCTTGCTCGATTTCTTTCATCATCTTTTTGTCTTCCTTGAACTTATCTTTGACTGCCTCACGCCCTTGAGCAATCACCTGCCCACCGTATTTGAAAAAGCTACCAGCTTTTTCAATAATTCCCATTTCTACGCCAATATCAACCACATCTCCTTCTCTAGAAATACCATAGTCATTCATGTCAAATTCAGCTTGTTTAAATGGCGGAGCAACCTTATTTTTCTTAACTTTGACGCGGTGACGACTACCAATAACCTTTTCCCCTTCCTGAATATTGGCAATTTTACGAATATCTAAACGAATAGAAGCGTAAAACTTCAAAGCGTTACCTCCAGTGGTGGTCTCAGGGCTTCCAAACATCACCCCAATTTTCATACGAATTTGATTGGTAAAAATAATAGTGGTTTTGGTTTTGTTTAAAGCTGCAGTCAATTTACGCATTGCTTGGGACATCAAACGAGCCTGAGTGCCCATCTGGTGATCACCCATATCGCCCTCAATCTCTGACTTAGGCACTAAAGCAGCTACCGAATCAACAATTACCAAATCAACTCCTCCAGACCTAACCAAAGTCTCAGCAATTTCCAGGGCTTGTTCACCATAGTCAGGCTGAGAGATAAGTACTTCATCTAAATTGACTCCAATTTTTTCTGCTCTAACTGGGTCGAGGGCGTGCTCCACATCAATAAAAGCTGCCACGCCTCCATGGCGTTGTACCTCGGCGATGGCGTGCAAACAAAGAGTGGTTTTACCAGATGCTTCTGGACCATAAATTTCGATAATTCTACCCTTTGGAAAACCACCAACTCCCAAGGCCATATTGAGGGAAAGTGAACCGGTTGAAATTACTGGAACCTTAGGCATATCTTTGAGTGATTCGCCAAGCTTCATAATCGAGCCCTTACCAAATTGCTTATCAATCTGCTGCATGGCAATCCCAACAGCTTGTCTCTTGCCTGCATCAACACTATCTGAAATTTGGTTGGTCATTTCTTCATTTTTTTTCTTAGACATATTTACCTTTCGTTTTTTTGCTAATTTCCTTTGTATGCTATTTTTGCGAGTTTGTTAACTAGCAGTTTGCCTTTTCTTCGCTTTTTTTGCTTTTGTAAATTAAATCGAATTATGAACCACCAAGATTACAAAAAGCGGCATCACAGTTTCTTTGATTTCTTTTAGAAAAAATTAAGGTAAAATCTAGGCAGATTAAAACGGAGAGTAGTTCAGATGGCTAGAACGTACGCATGGGGTGCGTAAGGTCGCAGGTTCGAGTCCTGTCTCTCCGACTCATGGAAAAAGACGCATAAATGCGTCTTTTTTTGTGAGTCGAGATGGCATGGATGAGAAACTGTGGTTCGCCTTATTGAGCTAAATAATGCACACGAGCAAAGTGAGGCGCATTATGCTCAATAAATCTCAACTACTATTGAAAAATATAATAAAAGAGAGATGTCTTTGTCTCTCCGACATCGATCAAAATACCTAAAAAATCAAGCCACATCTTCTGTCTCCAACAAATTCGCTTGCAAATCAGAATAACGCCTAGCTTCTCTATAATCCAAAAAATAAACCTGCAAATCTTCATTTAGAATAAACTCATAGTAACCAGGATGATGAGCTCTACCGTCAACTGAAAAATGATAATCCTTATCAAGATCCTTTGGAATTTTGCCAACCACTTCAACTAAAACTTTAAATAATTGTTCGTAGTAAGCCAAAATTTCTCGATCTTGTTCAGTAGTACCAGCAATATCAAAAGCAGCCTGAAATTTTTTAAAATCAACATAGCTACTTTTATTAAATCTAGTCAATTTAGACAGAGCTTTTTTAACTCTTTCACTCAAACCACTTGGTACTAAAACTTCAAACTCCAAACGATTAAACCAATTATCTTTACTTCTAATCAAAGGCAAACTCCCCTCATAAGCCAAGCCGGCATGAGCTCCTTCTACAAGCTCAATGCTAATTCTTTCGCTAGATTGTTTATCCTTACTTGTTGGAGGATTGATGATAATGTTGCCACTGTAGGCATTAACTTGGTACTCAGATAGAATTAACAAATCATTTTCACTCACTCTGCGTTTTTTTAGCATTTGGCGCAAAAACTTAAGCACTTCTTTCTTATTTAAATCAAGAGAAAAGTATCTTTCACCAGTATCACGATTGGTGACAAAAGGAAAGTAACTAGCCTCAGGAATTTGTTGCAAAAAATAGTCCGGATTTTTCAAAAATTCAGCAATAGTGGTTTTGATTTTGCTATATCTTGGAAGATCAAGCTCTTCCAACATCGCCAAGCCTGCTTCTTTTTCTCCTTTAGTTTCTTGAATTTTAGCCATTTGAGCTAAAATTCTTCTTCTATCACCAGATGAAGTTTCTTGAAAACCAAGGCGTTTCACCCTTTCATAGATGCTTGGCATCGATTTAACTTCTTTTTCTTCACTCACCTCAGCTTGTTGAAAAATTTCCGGTTCTTGACCAAGTAAAACAGCAAAAGCCTTCATTCTGGCTTCATGACTAGGTCTTGGGTCAGGGTAATCTTGATTAATTTCTTCTCTATATACTTCTTTTGGCACGATTGATAGCGCTATTTCAGCGACGGCCTATTATATATCAAAATATAACAAAACAAGAGCGCGTGAAATCCAAGAAAAAAACGACTAGTATGATGTTTTAGAAGAATAAATAATTTAAGGAAAGGTTTTTATGCAAGGCATCTTAGTCACCGGAGCTTTTGGTCTAGTTGGTAGTGATTTAGTCATAGAGTTGCAGAAGAAATACGGCTCAGACAAGGTCGTGGCTCTGGGTCGACAAACCATCGACAGCAACTTTCAAGGCATTTTAGAGCAAGGCGATGTGCGTGATTACGAAGCCATGGAAGCCTTGGTTAAAAAATATGATATTGGCACTATTTATCATTTAGCCGGCTTGCTTTCTGTTGGTGGAGAAAAACAACCTGATCTAGCCTGGGATGTTAATGTTAACGGCTTGAAAAACATTTTAGACCTAGCCAAAGCCTACCAAATCAAAGTTTTTTGGCCCAGCTCAATTGCTGCTTTTGGCCCAACTACTCCCAAACAAAACGTGCCTCAACACACTAGTCTGGAACCAAGCACTATTTACGGAGTGAGTAAAGTCACTGGCGAATTACTCTGTCAATATTACTTTAAGCGCTATGGTGTTGATGTGCGTAGCTTGCGTTACCCAGGACTCAATGGCTACAAAGCTGCTCCTGGAGACGGAACCACTGAATACGCCATTCATATTTTTTATGGCTTGATCAAAAATAACGCTTACGAGTGTTTTCTCAAGGAAGATGCGCGTTTACCTATGATGTACATGGATGACGCCATCAAAGGCACTATCGCCTTAATGGAAGCTCCTAGTGAGAAGATTTCCGTGCGCACTAGTTATAATTTTGCCGCTATCAGCTTCACTCCAGCCGAATTAGTTGCTGAAATCAAGAAAATATCTCCAGATTTTCAAATTAGCTATAAACCAGACGCTCGCCAACAAATTGCTGAAAGCTGGCCTCAAACCATTGATGATTCTAGAGCCAGACAAGATTGGGCTTGGCAAGAAGAATTTGATTTAAGTAAAATGACTCAAGCTCTTTACGAAGGAGTTAAAACAAAATTAGCACAAGGAAAATAAATATGAGTAAACAAAAATTTTTTGATTCACTAAAACAAGAAGTCGCTCGCATTGATCAAGCAGCCATCAGCAAGCGTCACGAAAAAATCATTAGTGGTTTTACCAAAAGCGCCAATCCCAAAGCTATTATTGATGGTCGAGAAATCAGCATCTTTAATTCCAACGATTATCTTGGTCTTCGTCATCACCAAGCTCTAAAAATGGCTGAACATCAGGCTAGCAGTGAACTTGGAACTGGACCAGGAGCGGTTCGTTTTATTTCTGGATCTTTTGCTGTGCATCGTGAATTAGAACAAAAATTGGCCAAATTCCACAACCGAGAAGATGGCATGGTTTTTTCTAGTGCTTTCGCTACTAACTTGGCAGTGATTTTTAGCTTAATCAAGGGTCAAAGCAAAGATTCTTTAATCAGTAGCGACACCTTGGTCATTTCTGACGAACTCAATCATCGCAGCATCATTGATGGCGTGCGCCTTGGAAACCTCGATAGTGAAGCCAAACTCATTTTTAAACACTTACAGGCTGACTCTTTGGAGGAAATGCTATTAGTCAATCAAGGTAAATTCAAGCGCGTGGTAGTTATCACCGATGGTGTTTTTAGCATGTTGGGTGAGTATCAAGATCTAGCTGCAATTCGTCAAGTTATTGATCGCCATGATCAAAAATATGAAGAGGGCATTTTGCTAATTGTTGACGATTGTCATGGCGTAGCCGCCTGCGGTCAAACCGGTCGTGGCACTGAAGAAATCACAAAAGCTCGAGCAGATGTGCTCATTGGTACTTTAGGCAAAGGTTTTGGTGCAGATGGTGGCTATGTGGTCGCTGACCAAGTTGTCATTGATTATTTACGTGAATCGGCCGCCACTTATATCTACTCTAATTCCATTTCTCCAGGCACTGCTGCTGCTGCCAAAGCCGCGCTCGAGGTTTTGGATAGTCAGGAAGGCAAAAAGCTCCTTGATAATTTGCGCAGTAATGTTGATCTACTCAAAAAACTGTTACAAGAAGCTGGCTTTCAATTTGCCGCTCCTTCTAGCCATCCTATTCAGGCAGTTTTAATCGGTGACACTCAAAAAACTCAAGACCTGACCAAAGCAATGTTTGAGCAAGGTTTTCTAATCACCAACATCAACTATCCAGTAGTACCTAAAGGTAGAGACGAAATCAGAGTACAACTGTCAGCCACTCACACTAAAGAAGATGTGGAGAACTTTGTAAAAGCAATGCGAGAAGAGGGAGGAAAGCTGGGAATTATTTAATAATGCTTCAGCTATTTCCTTGTTCTACTCATACCTCAGTGCTTCAATTGGCGACAGTTTAGCAGCTCTTCTAGCTGGAGCTACGCCAAAAACTAAACCAACCACTGTCGAAACGCCAAAAGCTAACATCACTGCTTCAAGGGTTACTTTGGCTGGAAAGTATGGTTGTAAAGCCAAAGAGCCAAGATAAGCAATCAATAAGCCAATTAAACCTCCCAAAACAGAAAGGAGCGCTGCTTCAATCAAAAATTGCAACAAAATCAGATTTGGAGTTGCACCCAAAGCTTTGCGCAAACCAATTTCCCTAGTGCGCTCGGTCACCGCCACCAACATGATATTCATAATACCAATGCCACCCACCACTAGAGAAATAGCAGCGATTCCACCTAGACCAACTGTCAACATACCAAGAATGCTGTTAATGGTGGTTAACAACTGGGTTTGATCAAAAACTGTAAATTCATCATCTTTAAGATACTTAATCATGGTTTTTTCGATAGCCAGAGTAGCCTCTTTAATTTGTTCTTTATCGCGCACTTCAAAAATAAAAGAATCAACCAATTCAGTATCAAAATATTTAAAAGAAGTTTCCAAAGGAATGTAAACGTAATTATCAAAACTAGGACCACCAAAACCGCCACCTTTTTCTCCTAAAACTCCTAAAACATTATAGCTTTGACCATTAAGTAAAAGTTTTTTGTTAACTGGATCGACTTGACCAAAAAGTTCTTCAGCAATTTTAGGCCCAAGCAAAATAACACGCTCGGCTTTTTCTTCTTCTGTATCAGTAAACCAACGTCCTTTAACAGCTGGAGAACTATAAACTGTCTGGTAAGAACTCATGATTGCATAAAGAGTGATCTTTTTACTTTTTTGACCATACTTGGCTTCAGCTACATTGATTGCAGTAACTGTCCCATCTTTAACTAAATCTCGATTATTGCGTAAAACTTGGTTGAAGTAAGACCTTTTTAGAACTGGACGAGTGCTCTCAATCATTGATTGTTCACCACCAAAACCACCATTTTCACCAAAAGGATTACCAGGCACCACATAAAGAATATTACTACCTAGACTAGCAAATTGATCGGTAACATAAGCCTGCAAGCCATTGCCAATACTGGTTAGGAGTACAACAGAGCCAACGCCAATAATAACCCCCAACATTGTCAAAAAAGAACGACTTTTATTGAGCATGATCGACTTGAAAGCCAAGCGGGCTACAGAAGCCACGGTCATTTTTTGCCTTTCTTTTTACTTGCACTATCACTTAAAACCTTGCCATCCTTAAAAACAATTTGACGTTTAGCAATTTCAGCCACATCATCTTCATGGGTAACCATGATAATAGTCTTACCTTCTTCATTGAGTTCGCGCAAAATCTTTTTAATATCTTCACCACTCTTGGAGTCTAAATTGCCAGTTGGCTCATCAGCAAAAATAATCGCCGGATCATTGATGAGTGCTCGAGCAATAGCCACGCGCTGTTGTTGTCCACCAGAAAGTTGTGCTGGTGTGTTTTGCAAACGATCACCTAAACCAACTCTTTCCAACATGACTTTAGCTTTTTCCTTAGCAGTATTAGAATCTGCCCCATAACCTGCATAAAAAAGTGGCAACATAACATTCTCAAGAGCTGAAGTGCGAGCCAACAAATTGAAAGATTGAAAAATAAAACCAATTTCCTTGTTGCGCAAATGGGCTCTTTGAATTTCATTGTAAGTAGAAACTTCAGCTCCACGCAAATAAATCTCACCATGACTTGGCTCAGCCAACATGCTGGCTACTTGCAAAAAAGTCGATTTACCAGAACCAGATGGTCCCATGATCGCCAAAAATTCTTTTTCTTCCACTGTAAGTGACACTCCATCTAAAGCGCGAATGGTCGTATCACCAATTTGATAACTTTTGGAAACTTGATGCAATCTAAGCAACATAATAATTCAAAACTATTCTGGCAAGAGCACCAAATCAGCTTCACTTAAGCCAGTTAAAACTTCTACCTCATCATCACTCTCCAAACCAATTTCAATCTCTTTTTCAACAAAACCTTCTTTATTATCAGCTTTAACTTTGACATAAACTTTGTCATCTCGCTCGCTAATTACATCCAAAGGAATGGTTAGAACATCTTTCTTCTCAGCCAACTTAATAATAGCGTCACCATTCATGCCTAAGCGATATTTGCTCATATCAGTTTGATTGAGAGGAAACTCAAGCAAAAAGACAGTGCCACTTGAAGATTCATTGCTGACGTAGGAAATATAAGAGACACTAGTTGCAATTTCTTCTTCATCATAAGCATCAAGAAGAATTTTACTTTCTTGACCTAAAGAAATTTTGTGAAGATCAATTTCATCAATTGCCGCTCTAAAAATCAAGGTTTCTGGATTGACGACTTCAAAATAATCAGAGGGTAAAAGCTGCACTCCGGCTACAGAAGTTGGTGAAACAGTTAAAACTCCAGCAAAAGGTGCTGCTAAAGTAGTATTTTGTATTGCAATGCTCTGGATCTCAACATTTAGAACTTGATTGTTTAAATCATACTGATCTTTGGCAACCGCCCTATTTTCCTTGGTGTCGAGCACCTGATCTTTAATATCGTCTTGCACATTTTCAAAATCATAGCGCTCTTTCATGTAAAGATTGAGGTTTTGTTGTAATTGTTTTTGCAAAGCAGCTCGATCAATTGTGGCAATAGTTTGCCACTTTTTGACCGTGTCACCCTCCTTGGCTCCCAGATAAACTACTTTGCCACCAGCAGCAAAGCGCAGACGAGCTTTTTCTTTGGCATCAACTCGACCAGAAATGGTAATGCTCGAAACAATATCTTTTTTTTCTGGAGAAACAAATGTTAGCTTTGCTTCATCTTTCTTACCGTTATTCAAAAAAAATAAAACTGCGCCAAGCAAAAGCACTAAAATTAGAATTAATTTAAAACGTTTTTTAGCAAAAGCCAACAAATTGTCTTTGATTTTCTTCATAAAAACTTTACTCAAATTTATTTTTAACCGAGTAGTTAGTATACAAGATTTTTTCTGCCAAAGAAGGCTCAGCTTTTGCAAAAGCTAAAAAATCTTTCACTACTTGATTTTCATGAGCTCGCCTAACTTTCTTATTTGCATCTATTGTGTACAAGCCAGCAATTCTTTTTTTGATTGTTTCAATCGTTCCTTGGAGAGGTTGACCACCTCCACCAATACAACCGCCAGGACAAGCCATAAACTCAATATAATCATACTCCTCTAGACCACGTTTAATTTTTTCCAAAATATTGCGGGCATTGCGTGGAGTGGCGACCACAGCAACTTTGATTTCTTGCTCTCCTATTTTGATCGTAGCTTTTTTGATTCCCTTCATACCTCTCACTTCTTGCAAATCTACCTTTGGCAACTCTTGTCCAGTTAATAAATGGGCAGTGGTGCGCAAAGCTGACTCCATCACTCCTCCAGAAGCACCATAAATAGCTGCTGCCCCGCTATATTCACCTTCTAAATCTGCTTCGCTCTCTGGTAAATTGAGCAAATCAATTTGATGCTTTTTGAGTAAAGCGGCTGTTTCTCTGGTAGTTAACACCAAGTCAACAGGCTTCAACTTGTAACCTTGATATTCAAAACTTAATTTTTCCATATCTGCTTCATATTTTTTGGATGTACAAGGCATTAGCGAAACTACCACGATACGACTTGGGTCAATTCCAGCTTTCTTGGCCCACCAAGTTTTGTAGGCCCCACCAGAATGAATGTGAGGTGAACGAGCCGTGGTTAAATGAGGAATCATCTCAGGATAGTAAAACTCCAAAAACTTCACCCAACCAGGACAACATGAGGTAAACATGGGTAGCACTGACTTCTCACCAGCAAATTTTTGACGAAGTCGCTCACTCAATTCTTCCGCCTCAATCATAGTAGTAATATCAGCACCCATGTTGACATCAAAAATCTTGTCAAAACCTAAACGACGCAGAGCGGTAAACATCTTTTTTTCTAAATTTATACCAGCTTCCAAACCAAACTCTTCACCAATGCTAGCTCGCACTGAAGGAGCCATTTGGACAATCACAATTTTTTCTGGATCAGCTAGAGCTGCTTCTACTTCAGTTAAATGGCTTTGCTCGCGAATTGCTCCAACCGGACAGCTCACTGTGCATTGACCGCAGTAAATACAATCTACCTTAGGATTCTGGCTATGAGTTAAATGAGCGTCGCTAGACTTCCCCTCCAGCTTCAAGAAGTTAATACCAATGTTGGCGCAAGCACTGACACATAATCCACAGCGTACACACAAATTAGGATCAAATTCCGCAGCGTTTGCCATTTTATGAACAGACAAATCTAGCATTTTGCGACGGTATTCCTCGCTGGTCACGCCATATTTTTTCATCAGACCGGCTACAGGACAGGGTAGCTTTTCTTGACACTTAGGACATTTTTCTCGATGTGAAGCTAGAATTAACTTCAAATTTTCTGTTCTAAGTTCACGAATTTCTGAGTCTCTAGTCTCAATGTGCAAACCTTCTCGCGCCTGAATTTCACACGAGCTCTCCACTTGACCATCATGTTTTACTAAACACAAGCGACAATTATGGTCGGCTGGCAAATCTGGATGATGGCAAAGATGTGGAATGTCTATTTGATTGGCCAAGGCAATCTGTAATAAACTTTGACCCTCTTCTGCCTGATATAGCTGGCCGTCGATATAAACTGTAACTGTTTTTGACATCAAACTTTAATTCCTAAAATATTGGCTGCATAACTTCTAACTGGCAAAGCAATTGATTTGCCTAAGTTGCAAAACGAGCCCTTATCCATGATTTTAATGATCGGTGAAAACTTAGCCCATGGCAGTTCGCTTTTTTCATCTAAACCAGTTAATAACTGTAATAGTTGCCAAGAACCATCACGACAAGGGGAACATTTACCGCAACTTTCTCTCGTATAAAAGGCAAAGAGATTTTTCAAAAATGAATAGGGTGAAATTGTTTTTGGAAAAACTCTAATTGATCCACTTCCACTTAAAATGGCTGTCTCAGCTTGAACAGAGCTTAAAACTTCTCCAGCTGCACCACCACCCACCTGAACAAAAAAATCAAAATTTGGATAATTAGCAGTTTGGCGCAAAATCTCTGAGACATTCTGCTCGCTTTTAACTCGATAAACATCTGGTTTTGCTATGCCTTCACCACTAATTGTAGCCAAGCGAGTTTGCTCAAATTTATCAGACGAAACGCAAGCCACATCATAAAGAGTTTCCACATTGTGAAGGAGCACGGGCACACCAAAAATACCAAGCACTGAAGGGCTGGGATCTTTATAACGAGGCTGCACTTTTTTACCTTCAATAGAATTGAGTAACGCACCAGTTTCTCCACCAATGTAGCTTGGTTCTTCCAGAAAAAGATGAATCAGATAACCTCTTTTTTGGCAGAATTCAATTAGAGAGTCAATTTTGACTTGTAAAGCCTGATAATATTTTTTATTGATATAAAAATATCCTTCTTTGGTTTCTAGAAAATCCATGGCCAAAAGCATACCTTTAAAAACCTCAGCTGGATAATTTTCTAAAAGAAAAAAGTCTTTACTTACGTCAGGCTCGCCTTCACTAGCATTACAAACCACATACTTTTTGGGTTTGGCTAAATCTTTGATGCGACGCCATTTGCGGGCTACCGGAAAAGCCGCACCACCGCGTCCAACTAGATTGGCCTGTTCAATAGCTTGCAGCAAGTCATCTTTTAGGTGCATAAATTTTCTCTAATTTTTTTTGTAAAAACAAAGCTAAAATTCCGCCCACAGTCGCTGTCCACATTTGAGGCCAAGACATCATGCTGGCAATGCGAGTTGATAGGGGAGCTGTTAAAAGTCCTTCCATAATTAATTTTGAGATCAAAAAAAGAAAAAGACTTTTACCAAAAGCAGCCAATAAAACTGTTAGAAAATTTTTACCAAAAACAGCTTTGGGTTGATAAAATTTGGCAAAAATAATCAAATAAAGACAATTGCTAATCATAATAAAAGGCAGCATTGGAGCCAAAGCCAGTGGCAAAAGACCATTGGCTAAAGCCACGCTACTAGGAATTAAAGCCAAGAAAAAAGCCTTATCTCTGCCCAAATTCAACAAGGATAAAATCAGCAAAGCATTGATGATAGGACCAGTCAAAAATTGCTGATGAACCAAAGCTGGAATTAAAAAAAATAAGCTAGAAAAAAATATGGAGAGACTTAGCTCTCGATTTTGAATAATTGCCTCAACACCAATAAACGATTTCTTTATCATTTAATCATCATAGCAAATAAACTAGTAGTTACTCTAGGGGAACTTTGTCTTTGAGCCAATCAGCTACTTTCTCATAAGTAGTGGGTTCAGGTTTTTCTTTAATTAACACTTCAGACAAAACTTCCTCCAAATCTTTTTCTCTAGGAGTTTGCCCATCAAGCAAAACAAAGGTCAAGCGACCAGGAAATTTGTATAGTTCAATTTCCAACACTCTTTGTCCGGATTTGTCATCAAACCAAAAACGACCCATACTTAGCCAAGAAAAGGCTTCTTTCTCAATGTAAATGCCATAGTTAGTAAGCTTGTAATGCAAATTTTGAGGAGGAATCACCGCCGTAACGTAAACCAAAAAAACAATCGAAACCACCACGGCTACTGGTAAAACCTGCCCCGCAAAAAACAAAATTAAGGAAATCAAAATAGCAATGATAATGATGGTACTAAAAAATTGACGATTGCGCTTTTTGAAAGGTCTGGCTGGAGCATCCCACTCAACTAAAGTCTCCTCTGGAATAGGACGATAAAAACCTGGAGCAACCTTGGAATTTTCCATTTTAAACTGCTCTGGCATGCGTACACTTGCCACCTGCTCACGCATAAGTTGCTCAGCTGTGGCTTGATCTGGACCAAGTTTATCAGAAGCTTGATTGCCAAATAGGGCAGTTTTGATCTTTTCGAACATTATCTCTAATATACACGATTTAAAGAGCAATCGCCAAGCCCTATAAAATCAAGTCTTTGACTGATATAATTTATTATCTTCTTATAGAATAAAAGGAGGTGTCGCATAGCGGTCAATTGCGCTGGTCTTGAAAACCAGAGCCTTACGGCTTCGTGAGTTCGAATCTCACCACCTCCGCGGAGTTTTTATGGAAATTTATCAAGCTGTCTTACTGGGTATTGTTGAAGGTGTTACTGAATTTTTACCAATCTCCTCTACTTTTCACTTAATCT
>DYGL01000041.1 GCA_020724725.1 Candidatus Microgenomatus sp.
CGCTAATATACTTCATCATTGCTTCATCAACCTTTTCTTGAATTTTGGTAGAAGGTTTGTCTGGTTCTCCCCAAGCACGACTGTAGTCTTCACCCTCGTATTGTGGGCCAAAATTCATTGGTCCAAGATCACTCATACCAAAACGAACCACCATGCTTCTAGCGATTCTAGTGGCTCGATCGATATCGTTACTAGCTCCAGCGGTTTGCTCGTTGAAAATCAACATTTCAGCTGCTCGACCACCAAGCATCACAGTCATATCATCAAGCAATTCAGATTTGAGAATTTGCAACTTATCTTTTTCTGGAGGAGTGAAGGTGTAACCCAAAGCTTGACCTCTAGAAACAATAGAAATACGATGAACCGGATCAGCGTAAGGCAGAACATGAGCCAAAACAGCGTGACCAGCCTCATGATAGGCGGTCATTTTTTTCTCTTTTTCGTCCTGCAAGCGCTTCTTGCTTGGACCATATTTAGTTTTGAGCGAGGCTTCTTCGATGTCTTCCAAAGTAATTTGATCGCGGTTTTCACGAGCAATGGCAATGGCTGCTTCATTAAGCATATTTTCCAAATCAGCTCCAGAAAAACCAACGGTGCGCTTGGCGACCTTGTCCCAATCTAAATCTTTGCTAAAAATCTTGTTTTTGGCGTGAATACTCAAAATAAACTTACGCTCTTCTAAATCTGGCAAGTTTACCTGCACGCGACGATCAAAACGACCAGGGCGGACCAAAGCTGGATCCAGCATGTCACCACGGTTAGTAGCTGCCATCACAATCACATTATCATTTTGGGTAAAGCCATCCATTTCTACTAAAATTTGGTTCAAAGTCTGCTCGCGCTCATCATGAGAAGACATGCTATTGCGACTACGAGTGCGACCAATTGCATCAATCTCATCAATGAAAATGATTGATGGAGCAATTTTTTTGGCTGTATCAAACAAATCTCTCACGCGAGAAGCACCAACACCAACTAGCATTTCCATAAATTCACTACCTGCAATGGAGAGGAATTGCACATTAGCTTCACCAGCTACTGCTCTGGCCAGTAAAGTCTTACCAGTGCCAGCTGGACCAACTAATAAAACACCTTTGGGAGTGCGGGCACCAACTCTAGTATATTTTTTAGGACTCTTGAGAAAATCAACAATTTCTTCCAATTCTTTTTTGGCCTCATCCATACCACCTACGTCTTTGAAAGAAATATTTTGCTTACCTTTAACAAAAACCTTAGCCTTACTTTTACCCATACCAAACATGGCGTCACCGCCACCGCGAGCTTGACGAAAGATAAAGATAAAGAACACAAACATCAAGATAATGGGCAAGAAATTAATCACCAATTCCCAAAGCATTTGCAAGAAAGTAGCATCGTGAACTTCGGTGTTGACTTGCTCCAAATCAATACCAGCTGCCTCCAGAACTTGCAGAGCCTGCTGACCTTCTTCTTTCTTGGCTATTTTTTTACTGTCATCTTTGTAAGTAAGACGTAATTCCTGACCATAAACCTCCATTTTGCTCACTTTTTCACTGCGTATGTCAGCAATCATTTGACTCATCGTAATTTGTTCACGACCACCACCAGCCCCGAAAGCTCCTAAAAGTGAGGGGACAAATAAAAACAAAATAATCAAATAAATTAAAGTTTTATTAAAAAACTTATTTAAATTGATTTTCAATTCAATGCGCTTGTAACCATCGTTTGGTTTATTTTGATTTTTTTGATTTGGATTTGGCACTTTTTGCTCCGGATTTACTTTGTTCATAAATTAAAACTTTCTTCGCTAAATTGTAATATCAGCACAAAACTGCGCCCACAAAAGCCTGATCATCTAGAGCAATGAGAACTGGCTTAGCATCATTACCACCAGCATCAACCATCATCATCATACCTTGACTAACTCCTAGACCCATTTTGCGTTCTGCTAAATTGACTACAAAAGGAAATTTCTTGTTGAGAAAATCTACTTCTGAGTACCATTTTTTGACTCCAGAAAAAATGGTGCGTTGACCAATTTCTGGACCAAAATCAACTTGAAATTCTAGTAATTTTTCACTCCATTCTGGAGCTTGGACAGCAATAACCTGACCGACACGCATTTCTACTTTGAGGAAGTCGTTAAATTGGATAGTTGGCGACATAGGAGGATTATTCTACCATTTTTTTCTCAAAGAGAATTAGAGAATTCCTTGCGTGGCGAGCTATTGCTAACTCAATTAGGCGATCAATTAAAGCAGCATAACTCATGCCTGTTTCCGCCATCATTAATTTGGGATACATGCTAATTTTAGTAAATCCTGGAATAGTATTGATCTCATTGAAAAAAACCTCACCTTTTTCAGTCAAAAAGAAATCTACTCTCGCCATGCCTTCACAACCAAGCACAGTAAAGATTTGCTTGGCAAGTTCTTGAACTTCTTTCTTTTTGTCTGGCTCCAAAGGAGCGGGAATCAGCAAGGCTGCTCCATCAGCATCAATGTACTTAGCATCATAAGAATAAAAGCCATGTTTGCTACTTGGAATAATCTCTCCCACCTCACCAGCCTGCAAATCACCAGCATTGCCTAAAACCGAGCATTCAATTTCTCGACCCACAATTGCTTCCTCAATCAAAATCTTCTGATCAACTTGAAAAGCTTGTTCGATTGCCTGACGAAAAGACTGCTCATCTTGAGCGCGATTGATGCCCACTGAAGAACCGGAATTAGCTGGTTTGATGAAAACTGGCAAGCCAAGTTCTGCTTGCACAAAACTGAAATCAATTTGAGTTGCCTCAGCTTGGCGATAAGTCAAATACTTAGCAATTTTAATGCCATTTTGATCAGTCAATTTTTTGCTAACTTCTTTATCCATAGAGATACTAGAGGCTAAAACATCGGGTCCAACGTAAGGCAAATTTAACATTTCCAAGAAACCTTGCATTTTGCCATCTTCAGCAAAAGAACCATGCATGATGGGAAAAACTACTTCAATTTGCAAAAATTTTCCAGGCTCATCAAGTAAAACTATCTGGCCATGCTTATCATTGGCTAGCCAAGCTAAAGGTGAAAAACCACTGTCTTTAAGCGCTACTTGATCAGGATTATCTGGATTATCTAAAAAATTATGGTAATCCTTGTAGTAACGAAATGAGCCATCTTTGGCGACGGCCAACAACAATACTTCGTATTTAGCAAAATCCAAAGCCTCAATAACATTTCTGGCCGAAATCAAGGAAACCTCATGTTCAACAGACTTACCACCACAAATCAAAGCCAATTTAGTTTTTGCCATAAAATCCCATCTTGCTCTTGGTCTCGGCCAAAACTCCTGCCGCAATTTCGCGAGCTTTCAGAGCACCATCTTTGATAATTTTATCCACGTAGCTTTGATTCTTTTCCAACTCTAAGCGTTTGTCCCTGATTGGAGTCAAATAGTCAAAGATCGCTTGAGCCAATTCAGCTTTGAGATCACCATAGCGCAAACCATTGCCTAAATAGTCTGATTCATAAGCC
Organism: Candidatus Microgenomatus sp.; assembly: GCA_020724725.1. Classification (GTDB taxonomy): domain Bacteria; phylum Patescibacteriota; class Microgenomatia; order UBA1400; family PJMF01; genus UBA1364. The sequence goes on from DYGL01000041.1 coordinate 3,498, forward strand.
TTTTTACGCTCATTGCCTTGAAAAATTTCTACAAAAGTCAATAAGTTAGCCACGCCTCCACTACCTGGTAATTGCTCGCCTCTACCAGAATCAGTCGGACAACTGGCCAATCTTTTCTTAATCATTGCTAAATCATCTGTTAGATTAATCGAACTACCTTCGATAGATTTACTCATCTTGCCAGCACCAGTGAGGGAAGGCACGTACTGAGCTGGGGTGGCAAAACGCTTAGTTTCTGGGAAATCGGTTCCGTAAAGATCATTCATGCGACGGGCAATTTCACGAGTCACCTCGATGTGAGGCTCTTGATCGAGACCAGCCGGCACTAATTCTGTTTTATAAGCCAAAATATCCGCTGCCATCAGAGTTGGATAATTCAACAAGGCCAAAGTAACATGATCTGGGTGTTGCTTAACCTTATCTTTGAAAGTTGGTAAGTGTTGCATCTTGGCTACCGAAACGACTGAGGAAAATAAAAAGGCTAGTTCGACGTGTTCCGGCACCAGAGACTGAATGGTCACGATCGCTTTTTCTGGATCTAGTCCAGCAGCTAAGTAATCCATAATGATTTCTCGTGTCGCTACGGCCAAGTTACGTTGATCATAAGGCGTAGTAATAGTGTGCACATCGACGGCCATGTAAATACACTCATACTGTGGATTATTTTGCAGGTCAATGTAGCCTTTAACTGCACCAAAATAATTACCAAGGTGTAAACGACCAGTGGCGCGAGTACCTGAGAAAACACGTGTTTTAGAAGAATTTGTTGCTGACATAATTATAGTGCTAAGGATATATTAACATATGAGAAATCATTTTAGTTTATCCCTAGCAAGCCTCCCACATAATCTACATCTTTATCGCCTCTACCAGAGAGATTAACAATGATGGTTTTTTCCTGACTAAGTTCTGGAGCCAATTTAATAACATGAGCTAACGCATGAGCACTTTCCAAAGCAGGAATAATGCCCTCAACTTTACTCAATCTTAAGAAAGCATCTAAAGCTTCCTGATCGCTAACAGTTACATACTGCACCCTATTTTGCTCTTTGAGATAGGCGTGTTGAGGACCAACTCCAGGATAGTCTAAACCAGAGGCAATTGAGTGCACACCCAAAGGTTCACCTTTTTCATCCTGCAGTAAATAAGTAAACATTCCGTGCAAAGTGCCGGGCTTACCCAAAGTCAAAGTCGCAGCATGCTCACCAGGCTTAAAGCTCTTGCCAGCTGGCTCCACACCTATCATTTGTACTTTCCGATCATTTAAAAAAGCGTGGAACAAACCCATGGCGTTAGAGCCACCACCCACGCAAGCAACTAGATAATCAGGCAACTTATTTTCCTGCAGTAAAAATTGCTCCCGCGCTTCTTGACCTACAATTGACTGAAAATCCCGAACCATCATTGGATAAGGATGAGGACCAACAACTGAACCAATACCAAAAAAGGTATTTTCGAAATCGTTTAAATAAGCAGTAAAAGCACTATCCACCGCGTCCTTGAGACATCTACCACCACTTTCTACCGTGACAACCTTGGCACCCAGCATTTTCATGCGCAAGACATTGGGGTGTTGCTTGGCTACATCAATAGCCCCC
>DYGL01000006.1:0-8792 GCA_020724725.1 Candidatus Microgenomatus sp.
TTTGGAACTGGAAGCTAAAACAATTTTTCTATTCATGAGCCATGAGATAATGTTCGGCATCTAGAGCAGCTTTGGTGCCCATACCAGCAGAGACGATTGCCTGACGATAACGATGATCAGCCACATCTCCAGCTGCAAAAACACCTTCCACTGAGGTCAGTGTTTCATAAGTTTCATGAGGCATCAAATTGATGTAACCACCCTTATCCAATTCTAATTGCTCAAGGAACAAGTCTGTATTGGGTTTATGACCGATGGCCAAAAAGACACCTTGGGCTGGGAGCTCTTGGAATTCACCGTTAGTTTCGATCTTAATTGCTTGCACAACTTTACCGTCACCTAAAACCTCCTTTAAGTTGGTCTGCCACAAAACTTTAATTTTGGGATTAGACAAAACTCTCTCCTGCATAATTTTACTGGCTCTAAAATTCTCACCACGATAAAGAATCGTCACCTGATCAGTAAACTTAGCCAAAGCCAAAGCATCCTCCATAGCGCTGTCGCCTCCACCTACCACATAAACATTTTTATCTTTATAGAAAGCCGCATCACAGACAGCACAAGTGCTGACTCCATGGCCAAAATATTCTTGCTCACCAGGAATACCAAGCATTACGCTACTAGCTCCAGTCGCGACAATGACCACTTCAGCTTGATAAGTGGGCTCTGTTTTTCTTATCACTGCCATTGCTTCTAACAATTCTGCACCTCGCAAGGCTTTAAATTGTTGTTGAGTCATGCCCTCTGGCAGACTAGTCCATAAAGCAAAAGGCTTTTTGGAGAAATCAACAGCCGTAATATGCTCATATTTTATTTCCGTCCCAAAACGAGTGGCTTGTTTTTGCAAATCCATCATGAGAAGAGGACCAGATTTACCTTCAGGAAAACCTGGAAAATTCTCGATGTCAGTAGTGTACATCAGCTGTCCACCAATTTCTAAACCTGCAAAAAGAGTTGTCCCAATTCGAGCTCGAGAAGTATAAATTGCTGCGGTCAAACCAGCTGGACCAGAACCAATTACGGCAAGTTGAAGTTTTTGCATGTTAATGATTATCTTAACTCTTTAAAGCTTCGTCTACCATTGCTTTTAAAGCTGCTTCACCAGGAAAACCAATTTGACGGTTAACTTCTTGACCATCTTTAAAAACAATAAAGGTAGGAATACTCATCACGTTGAATTCCATGGCTGGCTCACGAGCCTGATCGACATCAAGTTTTAAAATCTCAGCTTTACCCTGATAGGTATCGGCCATTTGGTCTACAATTGGAGCTGACATTTGGCAAGGACCACACCAAGTGGCGAAGAAGTCAACCAAAACCACACCTTTTGATTTTTGAACTTTTTCATTAAAGTTCTCACTGCTTAAATGAACTGCTGGCATGAATGCCTTTCTTTTTTATATTTAATTTTTATTAATAACGAAGTAATTCTTTGAGTACTAAATTTAGTTGATTACGATTGCTCTCACTAGAACAAACAGTTGCTTCACTAGTCAAAATGTCACGAGACACTCTAGAAATAGAATTGCGCACTGCTGCTAATTGGCGAGCGATTTCGATACAAGGACGTTTCTCCTCGTACATTTTGGCAATACCATCAACCTGACCACGAATACGACTTAAAGAAGCAGCAATCGGATCTTTTTTCTTTTGATTCATGTCTTTATGATATACCGGTGGGGGGTATGTTTGCAAGTGGCAATTTCAGCTCAACTTTTTGATTTCTGTCTGTTTAGAAACAATTAAACTCAAAAGTTCGTCTAGTTTTTGTTCTTCTGCCTCTGTTCTTTGCAAACTACTGTCAAGTTTGGTGATTTCTTCATTAATTTTGGCGATTTCTGCCCTCAAGGATTCTTTTTTTACCTTCAAAAGACTAGCCTGCCACTCTTTTTCCAAAGTTTCTTTTTCAAGCTTCTGCTCATATTCTGGACTCAGTAAAGCATCCATTAGAGATTTTTTAAGATCTTCAGCCAGAGTTAAAGCAAAACGAGACAGATCAAAATTACCCTTAAAAGCCAAAAGTTGCTTGATTAATTGATTAAATCCAGGACTTGCAAATGAAAAATTTTCAAGAGCACGAGCTTTTTCTTGTAAAATAGCGACAGGAAAGCTAAAAAGCAAGAAAAGCAAATATTCTTCATTACGCTCCTGATAACTTTTAAAAGTTTTCTTATCACTCTCAACTGAACTTTCTTCCTTCACTCCTAAACCTGTTTTGACTTGACCAAACTTAGCTATATCTTCTTTGAGTAAAGATTCTTTAACATTGAGAGCCACTGAGAGCTTCTGTAGATAAAACTCTTTTTCAACAGCATGATCAATAGTTTCTAGAATTGGCGCCAAGTAATTAATAATTTGGCGCTTGCCATCGGCACTTAGAGAATCGTAAATATCCAAAGCATGATTCATCAAAAATTCATAAACAGAAACAGCTGATTCTACAGCTTGACGCCAAGCCTTAGGCTTTTCTCTAGCCAATTCATCTGGATCTTTGACTTGATCTTCTTTGGCCAAAAAATCTAAGTGCTTTAGATCAATCACTTTAAGATCAATACCTTTTTCTTTGACGATAGCAATGGCTCGCTCTGTGGCTTTAATCCCCGCTTCATCAGCATCTAAAGATAAAATAATCGTCTTGGCAACTCTAGAGAGTAAATTCACCTGCTCAGTGGTCAAAGCAGAGCCTTTGATGGCTACCACATGATTGACGTGAGCTTGGGCGGATGAAATCATGTCAAACTCTCCTTCCACTACCACCACCTGCTCTTTCTTCTTAATTTCTCTAAACAATTCGCTGTAGCCATAAAGCATCTTCGATTTGTGATAAAGCAAAGTTTCTGGTGAATTAATGTATTTGGCTTCTTTAGGACTTTTGCTTAATAAACGACCAGAAAAACCCACCACCTGACCGCGGTGATTTTTGAGTGGAAACATCAAACGTTCTCGAAAACGATCATAGTAACCACCACTTCGTCCTTTGATAATAAGACCAGTCTTTTCAATTAGTTCTAAAGGATATTTCTTCTTGTGATGTAGATATTTGAGTAGGGAATCCCATGCGTTAGTCGCAAAACCTAACTGAAAAATTTTAATTGATTCGCCACTAACATCTCTGTCTTGCAAATAATCCCTGCCGATTTGACCAACTTCGTGTTTAGTCAGGAGAAAATGATAGTATTCCTTGGCTAAATTTAGAATTTCCAAAAGTTTTTCTCGCTCCTCATCTTCTCTGGTTCGTTGAAATTCCTTGAGAGTAATGCCGGATCGATCTGCCAAGGTTTTAAGTGCTTCATAAAAAGTAACTCCTTCAAAGTTTTGCAGAAAATCTAAAACATCCCCGTTGGCGCCACAACCAAAACAGCGATAGCGCTGAATACTAGGATTGACAAAAAAAGAGGGAGTTTTTTCGCTGTGAAATGGACAACAAGCTTTAAAATTGATTCCACCTACATCCAATTTAATTCGTTCACCAATTACTTCAACAATATTGCTGGCATCTTTGATTTCACGAATTTGAGACATAATTAATGGCGCAAAGCAGAAGCTTCCTGACGTGTTTATCTCATTTTTTTGCCAAAAAAGCAAGGTAAGCAGAGCAACAAAGCTAAACCTAAATATTCAAGCAACTGCGGATAAAAAAAGATGTAAATTTTTTGCTCTTGGCTTGACTCTGATAAGGCCCAGGCATTGGCCCAATTATTAAGCTTATGGTGTTTGAGCCACTGGCCATCTTGCCAAGCCAACCAAGCTCGATCATAAGCTTGAGAGAGCTTGAGATAGCTAGCTTGACAACCAGCCGGCACCAACACTTCATAAAGCCACAAAGCTTTTTTATTAACTTGAAAATCACAGGTTGCTAAATTAGCTTTGGCAAAATTCCAATTCACATCTTGTAAGTACAAATTTTTCAAAAAATTATATGGCCAAGCAAAAACCTCAGCTGATTTTAGAAGATCTTCATTGCTTTCTCGACCAAAGGAATCGCTAGACAAATAGAGAGTGTAACCAGCATTAAATTGTTCAGTAGGTGGAACAATCTGATAATTTACTCCTTCACTTAAATAAGTTTCCAAAGGACTACGACCCAAACTTTCCGCTTGAATTGCAAAAACTAAAGGCATTGAACTTAAATTTTTTGCGTCCAATCTAAAAAGATAACTATTTTGGTGGCGCAGTTGACCCAAATAAAAACGGTCGCAAATGCTAGTGCCAGTCGCCGCATAATAATTACTAGAATCTCTAAAATCTTTTAAAGCACTACCCTGACTAAGAGGACGGCAGCTATCACTTTCAAAGCTATTGAGCTCACTTTTAACCAAATCTGCTTGAACAAAAACTTTAGGAATTTTGACCAAGAAATCATTATTTTCCTTTAAAAGTAATTGCTTGGCTGACAAGTCATGGAAGGTCAAGTCAAAAAGGGTGTAATCAAAATATTCAGTCTTATTGGCAGTACTTAAAGCTATAGTGTTGAGTATTTTAGTGCTCAGTAAAAGATCGACTTGTCCAGACGATTGGAAAGGTTGAGTTAGTTCGTTGTTAATGTTAATAAAACATTCCTTCGCAGTCAGACACAAATCACTTTTTAGCGTAAATTCCTTAGCAAAATCATAATAAAACTTTTGATCTTGCCAATAAATTTCTGGCAATAATGCCTTGAAAATCAACTTGGTCGCACCAGAATCAGTTGTCCAAGATAAGCGGAAAGGCAATTGAGTTTCTGTTTTTAATAAGTTCGGCAGCTCTAAAGCAAAATCTTGAGTACTTCCTGATAATTCTTTGAGGCTTTCCAAATAAAAATAGTCGTTTGTTTCGCTCAAACTAAATTCAAAGTTTTTCTGTAGCTTATTGGTAAATAGTGAAGAGAAAGGGTAAATAATTTTTGCTTGATTTGCAAGATTATTAGGTTCAGACAAATAGTCGTGAAAATTAGCATAACTCTGGTCACTCCATGAGAACTGATGCTGATTATTTATTATAGGTAAATTTTCATAGAGGCTGACAAAATCTTTTTCACGTTGATTTTCTTCATCAGCGAACTCATAGAGACTAATAAAGTCAAACTCTTGAATTAACTTTAGACGTTTTGATCCAGCTAATAACTCTTTGATTGCTTCGTAATTTAAAGGCTTAACAGTGTTGCGATTAAGAATTGATTCATCCAATAACACGTAGTCAACATCATACTGTCCCATAACATTTTCCAACATTTTCACGTCTTTTTTGTCTAAAGCAGTTTGCAACTGCCAATAATAGCGCTCCTGCGCCGTACTCCATACATCAAAGGCACGATCCAGAATCGGTTGTTTAATGCCATACCACAAGAAGCCAGAGCCATGGTAGCCCCAATCATTCCATTGCCAACCATAAAAACTATGTTGAGGTAAATTAGCGATACGACTACTCTCTGGCAAGTTTTTAAAATAGCTGAAAAGCTGAAAATATGGTTCTGGGATTTGCACTTGCAAGCGCTTGTAAAAGTAATGGCCCTGAAAAGCTGGCCAAGCATAAAACAACAGAGCAAGTAAAAACAAACTACTCAATAAAAATTGACTAATTTTCTTGCTAAAAAAGTCAAAAACAAAAGCCAGACCAAAAGTCAAAAAGATGCTGTAAAAGAGCGAAAAAGGCACCACCCATTTGGTAAAAGCAATGCGAAACATCTCATAAAAGAAAGGTAAAATTGCCTGCAAAAATAACACTAAATAACTAAAAGGAAATAAATCATTCCCTAAAACCGTCACTGACAACAAAAAAACTGCCACAAGCAACCAGCGCAGTTCATGTCGCTCACGAAACACCTTAAATAATCCCAAGCCAAGCAAAGCAAAGAAAAGCCAAGCTAGAAGCTCGGTAGACAGCTGTCCCCAATGGATTTTCCACTCGTCCATCAACCAAATCATATTGCCAGACAAATCAAAATCAGTTTCCTCAAGCCAAAAACCCTGTAGTTTGGCCAAGGAAGAAAAATTACCAAAAGCCTTATTTTTAAAATAAAGAATGTCATTGGACATCTCCTTGCCTTTGCTAAATTGCAAAGTAGAAGCATTGTCAGAGAGCATAAAATGAGCAGCTGGTAAAAACCAAAAAGCATTGATGACAAAAATCATCAAACCAAGCAAGAATGGCAGTTTAACCGCCAGCCAAAATGGTTGCTTTAAACTCAGTAAATTTCGTAAAGCAAAAAAGAGCAAAAGAGTCAAAACCACCATGGCATAAACCACAAAAACCGTCTGCACGTAAGCGATAGAAGTGGCCAAAATAGAAACCAAAGCAAAAATCAAAAGCCATTTCTTTTGCTCGAATTGAGTGACTGAAAAAATCTTCAGCAAAACAAAAAGTAACAATGGCAAAAAAGCAAAAAAAGCCGCAAATGGCTCAAAAGTAGTGTAAAAATTTTGCACACTGGCAAAGTTAAGCAGATAAAAACTAGCTCCACCAAGTGCTGCCAGTTTCTTACCCAAACGACTCATCTGCTCTGCTAAAAGCAACTGGCGAAGCAAAGCGTAAGTGCTCAAAACTCCAGTTAAAATCATCAAAGCATGCCAAGTAAAACGAACCAGTGATAAAGGCAATAAATAATTAAGAGGCCAAAAGAAAAGTTGACGAAAAAGATCAGCGCTATGAGCCATACCACCCTCTAGACCTACACCCTGATACTCCTCCCAAGCTGCCTGCCAAGCCCGTTCCAAATTAATTTCGGGACCAAGCTCCATCTGCAAATTATCCCAACCAGCCAAAAAAGCCCCAGAGCGATAATTTAGAAACAATAAAAAACTCACTAAAAGAGTGAGTAAGAGGACAGGCCACCATCTAGACCAGACAAAAAAAGTCTTCATCGACTTGATTATAATGAAGATTGGCTCGCAAAGCTATTGTAGGAAAAATTACCTTTGGCGCTAGCGTAAACATCTCTATAATGATTTTCAATCAGCTTCTCAATCGATAATTTATTTGCCAAATTCTTGCTGAAAGCTTGCACGCTAGACTGATACTCAGCCTGATTAAAAAAGCTGTCAATTTTTCCTAATAAACTACGTTTTTGATGAGTAAAAATCACTTCTTTATCTTTCAAACCCAGACCATTAGCCATTTCCTGACTAAGCAAAACAGGCTTGCCATAAATCAAAGCTTGCTGGAGAGCTCCAGAACCACCCATTAAATTACGATAAGGAAAAACCACCACATCAGCTGCAGAAAGCCACAAGGCCACTTCTTCCTCTTTTAGAAATCCAGTTAGAGTTAAATTAGGCAGATAGGCAGCAGTCTTTTCAATCTTACTGTAATATTCTTTATAGTAATCTTTATCTTGCAGAGAATAAGCAGGACCACCAGCCAAAACAAATTGAGTTTGTTCCAATTTTTTATTTTGGTGAATCCATTTGGCAAAATCAGCCAAAAAATCAGCACCCTTATAGTAAGTCACGAAACCAAAACTCACCACAATTTTTTTACGCAGATCGAGTCCTAGAGACAAACGAGCCTGTTTCTTGGAAAACTTTTGCAAAGCAGAAGCAATCCAGTGTGGATGAACTACAATTTCCTTCTTGCCAACTAAAGGTTGTAAACGCTTTCTAATCACTTCTTCCAAAACCACAAATTTATCTACAAATAAAGAAGTCATGGCTAAATAAGCCTTGTAGCCAAAAGCCCAAAGCTTAATCAGTTGATCATCTTTTTGCTTGCCAAAATGAGGGGCAAATTTAACAAAATCAGTCACCACGTTATGAGCATAAAAAGTAATTTTGCGACCAGCTAGCTTAATCAGACCTAAAAAAGGCACCATCAATAAGCGCAAGGAAGGTCCACCAGAAGCACAAAATTCAGAATGAATAGTCACTTCTTTGATCAAGTCAAAGTGATTCAACCAAGATAAAATTCTAGGATAGAGGCGCAAATGCTTTTCATCAAAAGCACGCACCACTAAAATATTTTTATTGACTTTATCTAGGGCAAATTCTCTACCTTCAGCCAAAACCACAAACTTATCTTGAGAATAAGTAGCTAACTTCTCCACCGTATCCTTGGTGTAAGTAGCAATCCCATCAAAATTACCAGTTTTAGTCGGCCAATGAGAAATCACCAGATGGGTATCTGGTTGATTAAATTGTTTGACTAGTTGTTGTTCTCTTTGACTTAATTGCATAGGCAATTCACTATCTAGCTAAAGAAGCTAAACATTGAGCTGCCTCCGCCGTGTTGTCCACGGCGGAGAGCGAGCGATATTACAACTTTCCTTTGTCACTTGGGCGGTCTCACGACCACCCATTTTTGCCCAATAGCCTGTGACGGGGCTATCCCTGATGGCGGCGGCGGCGCAAAATCGGTTCTTCAACCGATGGCTGTTCAGGCTGTTCTTCGGCGGGAGCCAAAAGAGCATCGCCTTCGTTGCCAGAGCCATCGCCATTACCAAGGTCGCCTTCTTCAGCGGGTTGTTCAGCGGCAGGGGTTTCATCGTAAGGATAGATGCCATTGCGGTCCATCCAGCGACGAATCTTGCGCCAATTTGCCCAGATGAGAATGGCGGCGATGACCAAAAGCGAGCCACAGCACAAGAGCCAAAAACCACCACCGCCTTCGCGGGGGGTTTCAGCGGCGGGCAGAGCCGCTTGACCTTCGTCGGTCGGAACTTCTTCGCCCACAGCGCCAGGGGTGGCGGTGAAAGTGGGTTGAACGGTTGCGGTCGGCGGGATGGTCGCCGTGCCAGTGGCGGAGCCAGCGGCAGGGGTATTGGTCACAGCGGGGGTATTGCTGGGAACCGCGGTCGCCGAAGCTTCCTTGGGCCATGCAAC
>DYGL01000006.1:8802-35422 GCA_020724725.1 Candidatus Microgenomatus sp.
GATAGAGCCGCGTGTCCACTTTCCATCCTTGAGGTATTTGAGAACTGCTTCCCAATTACCTACTCCAGCGCTTCCAACTTGACAGTTGGGGTTGGTGGAGTCGCCATTGCAACCATGGCGCCACGGCTCGGAGAGCGCGTGGTCGACCAAGCCATTGGTCGGGTCTTTGGCGGGGAGAGGCTTATTTTCGGTGAAGTTCACGCGGATTTCACCGCGCATATAAGCCGCCCAATCGGCGATTTCCATCTCATCAGCAGTCATTTCGCGGATGAAGGAAATTTTGAACGAGCCTTGGGTCCACGGACCAAAGTGACCCTTGTTGCCTTCCGACTTTTCACTGTAAACGAAGTCCCGCATGTCGTTCCAGTCTGTGAAAGACCGTATAAAACCGACGTTGCAGTTGACATTCGTCACAGGCTCATCGCCACAGCCAGCCTTGTAGGGCTCGTTGACGACGAGATATGCCCCACGCTTCAGCGCCTCAAGGACTTCCTTGGGGGCTTCAGCGGGGATGGGATTCTCAGGCTCGAAGATGGCGTTGACTTTACCAGCGGCAAAGTCGGCCACGTAAGCCTTGTCTTCCCAGTCGGTGACATTGGTGTTTTGAGCCGCCACGGGTGTGACGACGCCGAACATGACGCTCATGACGAGCGCCAGCGCAAAAAGCGCATTGAAGAACAGATTGAAATTGTGTTTCATGATTTTTGGGCCTCCAACCCAAGTGAAATATTATTTTCGGCAGGGGGAAGCCCCTTGATCCATTTCAGCCGAACGGTGGATCTGTTTTGCTTACTTTTTTTCAAAATAGACAAAATAGATCCATCATTCTTGATTTGGAACAAGGTCATGAAACAAACTTCTTCTTTTAAAGAATTGTTGTAAATATCGCTGTTAAAGAGCGTTGTGACCGAAGTCACAACAATTTTCGTTTGCTCGAAAGACTATTCGCAAAGAACAGGTCTCAAACAAACGGTTCTATCTGCAAAATCAATTGCGCGTCAGACAGAACTGATTTTAATTTGCAAAAACTCCAACGCTCAGCAAGGAGGCTTCTGGCAACTTATGGCTTATCAAGGAATGGTTTGAATAAGCAAGTGGTCAGAAACCTTTTTGCTAAGCGCAAGGTTTTCATTCTTTTGTTAAGGCGATGCTCGTGGCAGTCGCCAATTGTGAGGGAATTTAAACTAAAAATTGTTTAAGTTATTAGCCATTCCCTAACAACTATCACAAAGTATATCAAATATAGACACTTTTGTCAATACTATAGGACTTTGATGGTCAAATTAGAGGCTTGCTACTCGGCGATAAATCATATTTAATGAAAGCATGAAGAAACTGCTCCTGCCCCTACTATTTGCTGTTTTACTAGCCATTACCTTGACCTTTCCAGCTATTTTGCACATGAACACCTACTTTATTGGCGATGGTGCCGATAATTATCAATTTGCTGGTTTTCAATTTTTAGTGGCCGACAACCTTAGCCAAGGCAAATGGCCACTAGCCGATAACAATCATTGGTATTACCCAAATGGCTTTGCGCTAAGCAGAGGATTTGACAGCGTGCTCTTTAGTGTTGGTGGGGGCTTCTTGCTGTGGCTAACCGGACAACCAATTTTAACCTACAATCTCTCAATCTTTTTGGCCTTAATTTTCAATTTTATGGCTACTTACCTCCTCTTGAAGCAACTCAAGATCAAGAGTCCATTTAATCTGATTGGGGCGACAATTTTTGGCTTTTCTTTTTATACTTTGGCTAGAGGGGCTGGTCATGCCAACCTGATTTTAGTCGGCGGTTTTCCTTTACTACTGACTGCTATTTTGAGACTCAAAGAATCAAATTCTAAGCAGAATTTTGCTTTTCTTGCTCTAGCGGTGATTATTTTAGGTTTTAGCTCTGCTCAATACTTGGCCTTAGCTTTGATTGCTGGCTTATTGACCTTGCCAGCCTGGTTGATTTTTTACTTCAAGGAAAGTCGTCAATTTTTTAGCAACCTATTCAAAGCTCCTCAAAAGCTACTTTTGGCTCTTCTTGGTGTAGCCATAGTTCTAGGACCTTTCCTTTGGCCACTTTTTTCCGCTTACCTCAAGCAGGATTATCAAGCGCGAGATCCTCAAGCTGACTATAGTCCAATGGCCGTAGATCTGGTCATCGCCAATCCTTTTACTGGAACACTTTCCAGTAAACTGGCTCAGCCAGATCAAACTAAGCACATTGAGCATGTCATTTATCTAGGTTTAGTCGAGATGCTGTTGTTGATTTTCTATCTTCCAGGTCTCTTTTTTAAACACAAACGCTTGCGTTTCACTCTGACAGCTTTACTTTTATCCTTAGTTTTTGCCTTGGGCACCAAAAATCCAGAAACGGGAATCTTTTTGCCTTACCATTATCTACGCGACTTCTTCCCTTTTTCGGTAGTGCCAGAGGCAGGTAGGTTTATCATTATTAGTTACCTCTTGCTCGCCACCAGCGTTGCTTTCATTTTGCAAACTAAGTTTTTTCCTCTCAATGAAGAGCGCAAGCTGATCTTGGCAACTATAGTTTTCTTGCTGATTGCCGAACGCTTTAATTTTGCTGGCTATTTTCAGGTCAAAGCTCCAGCTCAAGCATTGACTCAGGCGGTGCAAAATACCAAGGCTACAGCCGTTTTGGATCTGCCCATTCTCAGCAATCAACAAGCCAACATTTTGCCAGCTTTCTACGATAAAAATAGTGTTTTCAATCAAGGACACTGGCTATCCCACACCAAGAAAACCAGAGAATTTGTCGCATCTAGTGGTCTGCATCAATTCGTTTGTCAGCCTCATTTATATTTCAAAGATCAAAGCGAGCTAAGTGAAAAACAATCTTTCGAAGTCATGTTGGATAATTTGCTAGCTATCGACGCCACCACCATCGTCCTCCACCGCGACCACAAACTAGACTGGCCCGAATGTGCCAGCGTCCTAGAACTGGTCAGCAAAGAATTTCCTCGCCTGATGACAGCCATTCCTTCTGCCGGAGAAAATTCCGAGGCTCACTTGCGTTGGAGCAGCACCCCACTGCAAAGCGGTTTATTCTTTCCCAAGAAAGGCAAAGTCAAAATCTTTGGCCTCGAATATGCCCCTGCTGAAAGTGGCAAATTAGAAATCACTTTAGATGGTCAAAGCTTTGATCTGAGCAAATATCTAGAGAAAGTTTTCCCTCGACCGATCGAAGGCTTCACTCTCAATCTCGATGCCCTTGATAAAAATTCTGGAAGCTTTGAAGTGCAAACTGGCTCTATCCTCAGCGTCAAGTCACCACTAGTTCCAGTCGAGCAAGGTTTCCTGACCATCTGGTATCACTATCAAGTTGACCCACGCTCAGATGAGCAAGCCACCCTTAAACAGGGTCGCCTAGAGCGGGTTTATTTTGACGAAAACTCTGAAGTCTACACCATCAACTAGAACCAAAAACCCCTCCTTGTTAAAGGGAGGGGTTTGATTTTTTAATCTAAAGTATAACTTTATCGCTTAATGTTTTTAGCTTTTCTCCAAGCCAAGGAACCAAGACCAGCGAAAGCCAAAGCTTCAAGGGTCAAAATGGTGCCAAGGTCAAAACCAGTGGCTGGAGTACTGCCGGTGACAATCTTGCCGTTGTCTGCTTTGACACAGAAAGTGGCGTAGTCACTGTCACTCACACTATCTTCATGAGAATAAGCATGAGCAGCATTAGTGATACAGGTGGTGCCAACTGGCAATTCACCTTCGGCTTTAAAGCGAGCGATGAAGTAAACAGTGACTTCTTCGTCTGGGTCAAGACCACCAAAGTCAAACTTGACTTTGTAGTCGGTCACCTCAGCACGGTAATCACCTTTTTCACTACTAACGTAAACCATATAATCATCTAAGCGATCGAAGTCGTCATTGATACGCACACTGTCAACTTTAACGTCAGAGATATTTTTGACTCTCAAACTAAACTTGACTTCTTGGCCAGGGGCAAAGGTGTAGTCGCTACTATCAATGTTATCCCAATACTCATTGGTTTTGGGATTAAAGACTTTTTTGTCCAAGCTTAAATCTCCAGTTTCACAAACTTCACCACCGCCATAGACTTTTTGACATTCTTTGGCATCGGCTACGTTTACGAAAAACAAGAAAAAGCCGGTTACAATCAATAGATAAGAAATTATTTTTTTCATATTATTGTTTTTACTAATACTGGTCATGTTTTTTTGCATGATTGCTTATTATATACTTATAATTGTATTTTGTCAATACTATAGGATATTTAAATTAATTGGCGACTGGCAGAGCGCTCACAAAGAGTCTTTGCCAAGATGTGCCAGGAGGCCAACAGGTCTGTAAAAGCAATAAGTCCTCGTGCTTCAAGTTATTTACAAAATCGACTTCACTGCTTTTGGTAATGTTTTGCGCACTCACTTCATAAACAAATTTTTCTTCACCCAAATGAAGAATAATTTGATCACCAAGTTCTAGGTCTTTGATTTGATAAAAAACCGCATTGAAGGCTTCCACGTTCCAAGCTCCATCAGTAGAATGGCCAAAAATATAAATCAACTTGTCTTGTCCAGGAAAAGCAGAGCCTTTGGCATGAGCCACACCATCTTTGAGAGCCACTTCATATTCACTAGCTAGATTTGGATTAACATTGGCCTTCACTGGTTCATAAACGTTTAGTTTAGGAATCTCAATATAAAAAGGTAAGCTGGCGTAATCAATTATAGCTGGCGTAACTTCAGGCACAGCACTTTGGCCGGCTTCTTTGTCGACTAAAGTATTTTCTTTGGCAAAAATTGGCCAAGAATTATTGAGTTGTTCTTTGGTCCAGTCAAAAAAAGCAAAGCTATTTTTTTCTGCTTCACTTGGAAAAACTTTAATAAATTCAGGTACACTGGCGAAAATTTGTTCTAGTTCAGCTTGAGATTTAGGTAATTTTTTAGCCTGTTCGTAAAGAGCAAAAGGATTGCTGAGAACGACAAAAAGCAAGCTTAAGACAAAAGAAGATAAGGCCAATTTTTGTAGGTTTTTGGCCTGACGCAAAAGAAATTTGGCGGGGGCTTTTTTGTAAAGCTTAACCCCTTCTTTTCTTCTTAATAACATATACTATAGGATAGTATAGCGTGAAAAGCGGGAAAAAGCAATCTTTTTGGCTTGTTTTAGCAATAAATAGCCATAGCCAAAAAGCAAATCACCAAGCAATGTGCGAGTGTAAAAAGGCAAGGCCAAGGCATAACAGGTTAGAAAACCCTGCCAAGTGAAATCATACCAAGCTAGAAACACTCCAAAATTGGACAGAAGAAAAAAGCCAAATGAAGCTAGTGGCAAGAATAAAACTTGTCTTTGGAGAGATTTTTTGGCTAGAAAAGCCAAGATCGGATAAAGAGCAAAACCAGCATAAGTCCAGAGAAAACCCTGATAAAATCCGCCGCGCAAGGCGTCAAAAGCTATAATCGACAAGAAATAAAACAAAGGATTGCCACCCATAAAACCATAAGCTCCAAGAGGAGAAACGTTGGCTGGCAGGAAATTAAAACGAGAAATATAGGTCAAGAGAGCAACTAGCAGATTATTCAAACTAAAGGATGATTTCTTCATAGCGTAATTCGATAGTTTCGTCTTTTTCTAATTTTAAATCAGCAATGCCAACTGTGGCGTATTCGCCATTTTGATAAAGCGCCCAGTAATGTTTCTCATCAGCCATCAGACCATTAACCCCTTCGACCATCAAGCCAAAATCGTATTCTTTGACTTGTAGATCAATTTGGCTTTTAACCAATTCTAGGGCTGGCTGTGCTGAAACAGTGGCGGTGAAACTATAAGTCTTAGGAATAGCTGGGGTGGGTGAAGATTCTGCTTCAGTTTGCTGCTTTATTGGCTCTGGAACGACGGGATTAAAAAAACGATAAGCAAACATCCCCAAGACAACTATTAAAAGAGCCAAGGTGATGAATTTATTGAGTTTTTTTAGCATTGGTCATGCTATTCTAATATACGTGACTCAAAAAACCAAACGCTTGCAGGCCTATTCTTTTTTATTGCTTAATACTCTGGTGTGGGGAGCTTTCATTCCTATAGTTAAGCTCGGTTTCAACGACAGCGCGATCACTCCATTTCGTTTTTTGCTATATCGTTTTGTGTTGGCTGGTCTACTCATCACTCCTTTTATCTGGACTCATTTAAAAAAAGTTAAAAATAAATGGCGGATTTTTTTGTTGGAGGTTATTCAGGTTAGCGTTGGTCTAAGTTTTCTGTACTTAGGTCTTAAAGAAACCACTGCCCTGGAAACGAGTTTTATTGCCACTAGCCTACCACTTTTTATTATTATTGGAGGAATTGTTTTTCTCAGAGAAAAACAAGAAAAAAATGAGTGGTTGGGTTTAATTTTGGCCATTATTGGGACTCTCATCATCACTTTAGAACCACTTTGGCATGGGACAGATGGCTTTGGTGGCTCGCTGACTGGCAATTTACTCATTTTGGGCTACAACATCAGCACTGCCATTTATTTTCTCTTGGCTAAAAAATACTATCGCAAATTGCCTAAGTTGCTAGTCAGTGGCCTGAGTTTCTATGTCGGAGCTTTGACTTTTGCGATCTTTTCCCTCTTGGAGCTTGGTGGAAATCTAACAAACTTGGTGACTGCAATTTCTATAGACTTAGACTCTTATTTAGTCTGGGGTGTAATTGCCTACGCTGCCATTCTAGGTTCAATTGTTGGACTGACTGCCTATATCAAGGGCCAAGATGGGATTGAGGCCTCTGAGGCTAGCTTGTTTACCTATTTGCAACCTGTTATATATATTCCACTAGGATTTTGGCTCCTTGGTGAAGCAGCTAGTCTAGGGCAAATTTTTGCCCTAGCCATTATTATTCTGGGGGTTTATATTGCGGGTAAAAAGAAAGAGCTTTAGAAAATTTATGCAAAAATCATTTTCTCTCATTATCTTTGGCGCGACTGGCAATCTAGCTCAACTCAAACTCATTCCTGCTCTTTATGATCTGGTGGACGCTGGGTTACTACCTGAAAAAATGTCCATTATTGGTATTGGTCGCAAAGAACTTTCTCATGAAGAATTTCGTCAGTATTCCCACCAAGTTTTACATCAACCCAATCGCCACCACCAGCACCCAATCAAGGAAGAAGTGGCAGAGAAACTGCTGGAAAGGATGCTTTATGTATCTGGCGATATTAGCCAGAGGGCGGTTTACGACAAACTTAGTCAACTAGTTAAGCAAGATGAAACTTGCAACAATCGCATGTTTTATCTGGCGACTTATCCAGAACTTTACCAAACTGTTTTTGATCATTTAAAAGCCAGTGGCCTCAGCGACCAAAAATGTGGCTTTGTCAGAGTGATTATCGAAAAACCAATTGGCAATGACCTAGAATCTGCCAAAAAACTGAATCGCTTGCTGGCGGATTATTATCAGGAGGATCAAATTTTCCGCCTAGACCATTATCTGGGTCGTGAAACCTTGCAAAATTTGTTGACTTTTCGCTTTGGCAACAGTTTATTCGAACCAATGATCAATAAAGACCATATTGATCATATTCAGGTTACCGCTGCTGAAGACTTTGGGATTGGGCTGCGTGGTGGTTACTACGATAGCGTGGGAGCGCTTAAAGACGTGGGACAAAATCACCTACTACAGATGATTGCTCTCTCGACGATGGAAGCTCCAAGCACTTTTGACAACCAAAGTGTCACTAATCAGAGAATTAAGTTGCTCAAAGAACTAGTACCAGATGAAAAAAGGCTAGTTTTTGGTCAATATGAAGGCTACCTACAAGAAAAAGATGTGGCTCTTGATTCAAAAAGCGACACTTTTTTTGCTTTCCGCACTCAAATCAACAATGAGCGCTTCGCTGGTGTACCAATTTATGTCAGAGCAGGCAAAATGATGACTCGTACCGTCACTGAAGTGGCGATTATTTTCAAAAACCAGGAACAACACTTGTTTTCCAAATTAACTGGACAGAGTCAAGGCAATGTTTTGATTTATCGCATCCAACCTAATGAAGGCATTGTTTTGAAGTTTTTATCAAAAACTCCAGGTCACGAGTTGAAATTTCAGGATGAATACATGCAATACTGCTATAAACACACAACTAATGACTTGCCAGATCCTTACCTGCGTCTACTCACCGATGCTTTGCGTGGCGACCAGACTTTTTTTGTAGATGGCGAAGAAGTGGAGGCTCAGTGGCAATTTATCGATCCTTTAATTGCTAAACGCTTAAAATTGCATAGCTATCAAGCTGGTAGCTGGGGACCAACAGCCGCTAATGAAATTATTGAGGCAGACGGCAGAAAATGGATTGAACCATCCATTAGTTTTTGTTCTTTTTAGTCTTTGGTCGCTTTGTGATGACCAAATTTACTACGTAAGACTGAAACGACTTTATTGCGGAAATTTTCTTTTTCTGAAGCTGAGTCGACCCGCACCTGGAAAGACTTAGCAATTACCGGCACCTCTACCCCTAATTCTTTGGCTGCTTGAATAGTCCACTCCCCTTCACCGGTGTGGTTGATGATCGAGGAAATGTTTTCTAGAGTAGGATTCTCCGCGAAAGCTTCTCTCGCCCAATTAATGAGGCGTGATTCAATTACAGTTTTGTTATTGTAAACGCGAAAAACTTCAGCTAGATCAGGCTTAAACTCACTTTTTTCTAAAACTGCTGCTCCCTCCGCAATGGCTTGCATCATGCCATACTCAATGCCGTTATGAACCATTTTTACAAAATGACCTGCTCCAGCTTTGCCCATATAACCATAGGCTTGTGGAGCACAAGCAGCTTCAATCACTGGCAAAAGTGCCTCGTAGTCCGCCCGCTCTCCGCCGACCATCATGCTCGCTCCAGACCTAGCGCCGCCTGGACCACCAGAGACGCCAATATCAAGAAAGTTGATGCCTGCAGCAGCTAATTCTTTGGCACGACGCATGCTGTCTTTGTAAAAAGCATTGCCACCATCGATCAAAAGATCACCTTGCTGCAGAAAAGGGGAAATTTCACTAATAATTTGGTCGGTCACTTGACCAGCTGGCAACATTAACCAGACAATTTTACGTGAAGGAAAAAATTGAGCTAAATCGGCAAAATTATCTAGAGCCAGAGCTCCAGCCTCAACTACTTCTGTCAGTGGCTCTTTGGAGCGATTCCAAGCCACGACTTCGATACCTTGCTCAAGCAAGCGCAGGACCATATTTTTACCCATTTTACCCAAACCAAGATATGCAATTCTCATAATAATGAGTTTATCATAAATCAGTAAAAACTACTGTTTCGCCAGGAAATTTGTGCAGAAGTTGAGCTGGATGTAGGTTCTCTTTGGTCTTTTTATTGATAAGATCGTTAAAAACCGGTCTTTTAGCTTCACCAAGAATTAAGGCAACAAAGAGATTAATTTTAGAGAGAAAATTTGGAGAAGTCGTAACTCTCTCCGCTGGAGACAAATTACCGGTATAGCCAATTACCAATTGGTTTTGACTAAAAGTTTGTTCAAAGAGATCCTGATCGTCCGGCATTGGAGAAATACCAGCGATATGACCATCTGGACCCATGCCCAAAGTGCAAATTATTTCTCCCTCTGGGTTTTTCTCCAACCAAGCTTTTAGCTCATCATTAAACCTATTAGTAAAATCTAGTAGAGATTCTTGATCACCAGGAACAGTTAAATTAATGTTGACGCCTTTTTCTTTAATTTGTAAAGAATTATTTAAACTCGGATCTTTGGAAAAACGCTCATCCAAAACATAGCTGGCAATATTAGGATTATTTATCAATTCTTTGGAAATTTGATCGACTATCTTTAGATTAGAACCTCCAGAAAGGAGTAATAAGATTTTTTTATTGCGATCCAAAGCGGTTTGCAAACTATCAGTGAGTTTAGAGGTGGCCAAATCAATTGCCTCTTCAGCTGTTTTGCAAGATTTAATGTTAGAAATCATATGGGTCGTATATAATATGCATAAAATATATCATGTTCAGCCTCAAAACTCTCGTTAAACTCCAACAAAAAAAGTATCGCCGTGAATATGGTTGTTTTTTGCTTGAAGGTAAGAAGGGGGTTTTAGAGGCAGTTGAAGCAAAAGCCGAAATCTTGCAACTAGTGCTCAGTCAAAAATTTGCCAGAGAAGAAGAGGATTTTTTACCAATCTTTGAGCGCCTGATTGTTGATGAGCACGATTTTGCCAAATTAGCTGACACTGTAACCCCATCTGGAGTTATGGCTGTCATCAAAATTCCTAGCCACAGTTTAAACAAATTCAACCATGGCAAATTAATTGCTGTCTTGGAGGATATTCGTGACCCTGGCAACTTAGGCACCATGATTCGCACCGCTGATTGGTTTGGTGTAGATGGAATTTTATTAATTGGTGGCGCTGATCCTTACCAAGCCAAGGTTGTTCGCTCCAGTATGGGTTCAATTTTTCATTTACCTATAGTCACCACTCAAGAACCATTAAAAGACTTGCAGGCTCTAAGCAAACAAGGTTTTCAAATCGTGGTGACTAGACCAGAGTTAGCTAAAGACAGTAAAGTGCCAAATAAATTAAGTGGCCAACTTGCTTTGATTTTTGGTAATGAATCTAGAGGCACTTCCAAAGAAATTGATCAATTGGCCGACAAGGCAATTAGCATTCCTAAATATGGCAAAGCTGAATCGCTCAATGTGGCGGTTAGTTTTGGGATTCTCCTCAATCAGCTTAAAAGCCTATAATTTGTTAATACCTAAAGTTTCTATAATCTCAAAGTTTTGAGCTTGTTTTCTAACTTTCAGATAACAAGTGTTTTGAATTGATCCATAGGGCAATTCCCTATATGAATTGATAAAACCAAAGTGTCCTAAAAGAGCCAAAATAACGTTGGCATGAGTCACGATGAGAACACTCTCCTCTTCAAAATTTTTCTCAAATTCTAAAAAAAATGGCAAAATTCGATCTAAAAGCTGGTTAAATGATTCCATGTCTGAGACCACTTTCCAAGCCATTTGCTCGGTCAATGAACCATTTCTAAATTGATCAATCTCTGCCTGATAATTGGTTGAAAAATAGTCGGCGGTTTGCCCTTCCAAAGAACCAAAAGAGCGTTCCTTAAGTCTGAAATCTGTTTCTAGTGGCAATTTTTGCTGATCAGCAATTGCCTGAGCAGTCTGTCTAGCACGAATTAAATTTGAAGCAAAGACTCGATCTATTTTGGTAAATTTAAAGAGTTCAGCTAAAGCTAAGGCCTGTTGGAGACCAGTTTCAGTCAAAGGAGGATCGCCGCCCATGATGTCACCAGCGATGTTGCCTTCAGATTGACCATGACGAGCGATGTAGAAGATGGTAGGCATATTAATTGACCAGTGGCTTCCTCATCATTAAATAAAGACGACCATGATCACGAGAAATACTTAAAGTGACGCTAAAGTCACCACTCTGCCACTTCATCAATCCAGTTTTCTCATCATAAGAATAGGCGGTTTCATTCCCAAATTTAACTTGATATTCTTTTTCAAGTAGAGCAAATTCATCAACATCATCTAAGCCATCTTGATTTTGATCTCCACTGTCAAGAACTGTGAAATATTGAGTGAATTCTACTTCACCACCCTTTTGATTAAGTAAGCCGTAGGACCTTTCATGCTCAACTAAGATAGGATTTACTGGCAATAAATTGGGTAAATCAAGAAAATATCTATCCAAACCCTCATCGTCATAGTTGGGTAAATGCACCTGCAAGTAAGCAGTCTGATCTACGCCATAATGAGCTGCGGACACCTTATATTGACCAATTTTACCCTTAATCATATTTTCAATAGGAAATTCTTCTTCAATTTGACTCTCAAAAAACCCACGATAATAATCAAGAAACTCTTCTTGACTGGCTGAGGAATAAAAAACAACATTGTAATAAGCAAAGTTTTCCTCATCGAAAGCAGAGGTGTTGAGCGGATCAGTATTTATGAAAATCTTATTTGAGCTGACCTTAGTTGATTTATAAAGAGGCACTTGTTCAGATGGAAAGCCTTCGATTAAAAAGTTTATTTCTTCTTTTTTTTGAGAATTTACTTGAGAAGTCGTTTTTTCTTGACTAACCGTCTGATTTGGCTTAATGAAAAACCACCATAGAAAAAAGATTGTGATAAAAATTGCAAGCAGGAAAAATAAATTTTTTTTGTTCATATTTATAATATTTTATACCTTACCTTTAGGTATACTTGCGGAAGGGGCGGGACTTACCCTCGTCAGGCTCAAGTTTGTATTCGTATTAAAGAATCTCGCTTGATCGGGCACGTGACGTCCCGCAATCAAACATATTTGTCATTTGCAAAAGCCTTCGGCTTTACAACTGCCAAATGCGGGGAAGAAGGGATTTGTACCGCAACACATTTACCTCTGGTAGTTATAGGTCTAAGAGCCATTTTAACTTACATTCGGGGTATTGCGAAGATTCACTTCTAAACTAATTCAAGAGTTATGTTTTAAAAAAACAGTCTTGACAAAATTACTTTATGACATAAAATATTAATTACATGAAATAATTTTAAACCAATCCTAATATGAAAACAAATCAACAAAAAGATTTTTCTAAGTTTTTCAATACCATGCTGAAAATGAGAAAGATACTAGATCAAACATTGGATGATAGTGATGAAGATAATATTCCAACCATGTTGCAAGTGCAGACATTAAAAACCATTAAGGAAAATTCACCTATTACTGCCAGTGAACTAGCATTAAGATTGCAAATGTCCCCATCAGCATTGACTCAAATGACTGATAGATTAATCAAATCCAAGTTTATTTCTAGGAAAAATGACAAGAATGATCGTCGCTTAATTCTTTTATCTTTAACTAGTGATGGCGAAGAGCATTTGGCTTCAATTTTGAAAAGAATGGAACAAAAAGCTAATCAAATTTTAGCTCCGATTTCAGCAAAGGATTTAGAAACAGTAGTAAGCATTTTTGAAGACTTTTTACAAAAATATGAAAAATAAATTTAGCAAAATCAAATTAGATATGAATTCCATTAAAAAGTATCGCTCCTACCTAATAATTTTAGCAATACTAATTGGCTTACTAATTTTGAGATCAGTAATTCTTCGTCAGCCTGATGAAAGATTGACTTACACTATACACAAAAGTCAGTTATCAGAAACCGTAAAAATAACAGGCACTTATAATGCTTCCTCTCAAACAGAGGTATTCTCTCCCACAAATGGAGTCATTTCTCAATTTTTTGTTTCTAACCAGGACACTGTGCAAAAAGGTGATCCTCTTTTTCATGTTGAGAGCACAGCCTCTGATGATGAAAAGGCTGCTGCAAACACCAATTATCAACAAGCTGTGACCGCTTTACAAACTGCAAAACAAGCCAAAGAAACCGCTGATGCTACCATGTGGGTCAAACAAAAAGCACTTTTAGATGCTGAAAATAATTTAAACTTGATGAACGATCGTTTAGCAGAAAGTGGTGATAACCCAACTACAAAAGAACCATATACACAACTTGAAATTGAGAGCATAAAGTCAGCGGTAACTACAACTCGCAAAGAATTTGAAAATACAGAAAATCAGTATAAACAGGCCGACCAAAACATTGCTTCTGCTCAAGCATTAGTTAATTCCGCCAAACTCGCATTGGATGCCACAAAAAGTAAAACCGTATACTCTCCCGCCAGCGGGAAAGTGGTCAATTTATTGAAGAGTGTTGGCGATGGTGTAGCTAGTCAAGTGGGTGGTCAACCGGTTCTATTAGTAAGCAACATAGAAACACCTTCGATCATTGCTAAGGCTAGTGAAATTGATGTCATTCGTCTCAAAGAAGGCCAAGAAGCTCAAATAGTATTTGATGCAGATAAAAAAACTATTTTTACTGGGAAAATTACAGCAATTGATACTATCGGTACTACAACTGCTGGGATAACCACTTATGACGTTCGTATTGAATTAACTGATTTCACTTCATCAGAAATTAAACCGAGCATGACAGCTACCATTACTATTAACACTTATGAAAAAAATGATGTGGTGAGTGTGCCCAATTCAGCAATTTTATATCAAGATAATCAGGCTTATTTAAAAAAGGCAAATAAGCAAGAAGATTTAGTAAAAGTTAATTTGGGTTACCAAGGATTGACAAAGACAGAGATCGCTAGCGAGTTACCAGAGGGTTTAGAAATTTTAGCTGTTACTGATTAGTTAAAACAAAAACATGAATAAAACAAATGCATCATTTACTGTCGGCCGTTTTTTAGCAATCAGGGATTTAAAACGCAGCAATCCTTGGACTACACTACTGATTATTTTTGTAATGTCTTTAACCTTTTTAAACATGGTCTTGATCGGAGGACTACTGCTAGGTCTAGCTCAAGGCATGATTGGTTCATTTAAACAATATTACTCAGCAGATCTTTTTATTACTCCAAGTACTGAAAAATCAATTATTGAACAAACCCAAGATATTACTTCTGCGGTTGAAACAATTCCAAATTTAGACAGTTACACACTTAGAATAACTACCCCTGCTAAAGTTGAATACGGTCATCGTACTCGAACAGAAACAACCGATATCGTAGAAAACTCACAAGCTGTTTTGACCGGGATAAATTTTGCGCAAGAGAATGAAGTGACAGATTTATCAAAAAAAGTTATTGAGGGTGAATATTTAAGTGATACAGATTTTAACTCAGTTTTGGTGGGTAAAAATTTATTTGAAAAATATTCCAATCGGCCTGATAGTAGTACAGAACAAAAACTAAAAAATGCTGAAGTGGGCTCTGTGATCAATATCATAGTCGGCAAAACCCAAAAAGAATTTATTATTAAAGGAATTGTTGGAACTGGCAATAATACTATTGACTCAAGGATTTTTGTAGTAGATGTGGCTGCTAGAGAGATGAAAAATCAAGAGAATTTAGATGTAAATGAAATTGCCATTAAGTTGACCTCTGCTAATTTAGTGAATGAGTCCAGATCATATTTACAAAATATTTTAGAAAAAAATCAAGATATCACCATTCAAACAGCGGATGAGGCGGTGCCTGGTAGTAGCGCTGATATCACTAAAACTTTTAAATTACTAGGTAACTTGGTGGGTGTTATTGCCTTGATTGTGGGAGCAATTACGATTTTTATTGTTATTTTTGTGAATGCCATCACTAGAAGAAAATATATTGGGATTCTGAAAGGAATTGGTATTTCTGCCCAGGCAATTGAGATTTCTTATGTCATTCAATCTTTGTTTTATGCTTTGTCTGGAGTGTTACTGGCTAGCTTATTTCTTATGGGATTTTTGAAGCCATATTTAGACATTCACCCTTTAGTTTTACCCATCGCAGAAGGAAGACTGGCTGTTACCAATGGAGACATTTTAACTAGGGGTATAATTCTAATTATTACTTCTCTAATATCTGGATTCATCCCAGCGAGATTGGTAACTAGACAAAACACTCTCGATTCAATTTTAGGAAAATAAAATATGATTAAAGTCAAAAATTTAATAAAAAAATTCCAGATGGGAGATACAGAACTAACTGCTCTCAAAGAACTAATCTTTAGCATTCCAGAAGGTCAATTTGTGGCTATTACTGGTAAGTCAGGATCTGGTAAAAGTACTCTTCTTTATCAAATGAGTTTACTTGACAGACCGAACTCTGGAGAAATATCTATCGATGAAAACGATATCATTGCTCTCAAAGAAGATCAGAAGATTGTTTTTCGTCGTAATAATATTGGTTATATTTTCCAAGATTATGCACTCCTACCTTCTTTGACTGCTAGTGAGAACATAGCTCTACCGATGATCATGAAGGGAATTGATCAGCAAACTGCAATGGAGAGAGCTGAAGAAGCTTTGAAAAAAGTGGGACTAGAAGATAAAGCAGATAACTTACCCAATCAACTTTCAGGAGGACAACAACAACGGGTTAGTATTGCTAGATCCATCACTCACAACCCCAAAATTTTGTTTGCAGATGAACCAACTGCTAATTTGGATACGGAGTCTTCAGAAATAATTTTAGAAATTTTTAAAAAACTCAATCAAGAAGGTCAGACTATTGTCATGGTGACTCACGAACCAGAATATGCACAAGTGGCGGACAGAATTATAGAGCTAGAAGATGGAAATATCATTGCAGATAAATTAGTGAAGAAAAATAAAAAATAGAAAGAAATTATCCTTGTAACTGCATTTGCCACACCTTACGAGGCTGTTGAAACGAAAAATGTTCAAACCGAGCAATTTTAGCAAGCCCCATCAACCCATTTAGCGGTATTAGACGGGTCTGTCAGAACTTTTCGATTGATGCGGAAGGGGCGGGACTCGAACCCGCGGTGCCGTGATCGGCGTCAGTTTTCGAGGCTGATGCAATAGCCACTATGCGACCCTTCCTTTTTATTTTGTTCTTGGTCTGTGCTCTGAGTAGTGAGTTATTATACCTGCAAAAATAGTCAGAAGACCGCCCCAGATTTGAGCTGAAGCAATATTTTCCTGCAAAAAGAGAACTGCCAAAATAGCCACAAAAACCGAAGTCATCATCGACATCATGGTCATGTAAGAAGCAGTTGCAACCTGAAGAGTGCGATTGAGAAAAATCCAAAGCAAAGCAGTAAAAATTCCACTTCCAAGCACATAAGGATAGAAGCTTAGGTCAAAATAATTGGCCATAAAAACTTCACGAATAACTGGCGGATACCAAGGAGAAAGCAGAATAAAAAAGAGCAAAACTGGAATACCGGCCACTGGCCTGAGGAAAGAAATTAAATCACCATCTAAATTGCCATTTTTAAGTGCTTTCTTGACTAAAATATTGCCAGTTGACCAAGAAAAACAAGCCAAAACGATCAATAAATCACCAAGCTGTGGCACCAACATCTGACCTTTAGTAGAAATCAGATAACTGCCCAAAACCATGATTAAAACGGCGCCAACTTTAACCAAAGTCATTTTTTCTCTTAGAAAAATCCAAGCCAACAAAATTGTAGTCACCAGAGCAAATTTAACCAAAAAACCAGCATTAACTGCTGAGGTCAAAGCCACCCCAGAATTACTAAAAAAACCACCTAGTCCAAAATGTACCGCATTGGCCAAAAGCAAGGTCCACAAAACTTTTTTTGGTAAAGCGCGAAGTTTTTGTATTTTTTTGGGCAAAACCGATAAGCTTAAAAATATTAAAGCAACAATGGCAGACTGCAGAGTAAAAGGCACCGCCTTGGCTCCAGCCATAAAACCCATTTTGCTGAGCAAAATTTGCAAAGCCCAAAATAGAGAAAATAAGAAAACATTTAGAAAAGCCAACTTAGATTTCTCGATCATAGGCGAGAAAAATTAACTAGCGTCTGCTTTTTCTTTTTCTTCTTCTTTCTTAGCTGCGTCTTTTCCTTTTTCTTCCATGGCTTAGCCATGCTCTGCACCAACAGTCATTTCTGCAATTTTCTCAGCAGCTGGGTTTCCTCTATAATCTTCGTGTCCTGGCATGTTTTACCTTTCAAAAAATAACTTCTACCGTGCCCCTAATGGGATTCACTTGGAACCAGATTATCAAAGATCTGCAGATGTTTGTCAATCTTTTCTCTGAGGGACTAAATCAAAAAAAAATTATTTTTGATTTATAAGTATCCTTTTTCAGAAAGATAATCTTTTGATAATTGGTTCTGAAAATCTTTATATCCAAAACTCCAATGTACTAATTTAGTAATTTCAGTTACATACTCTTTTATTTTGTCTTCGTTTGCCAAGATTTGAGTATCTATTTTTATATCCCAAGAATGATTAGGAAAAATAGATATTCGTCCATTGCTAGAAGTAATTCTACCTACTATTGGATTTATGATCACGTCATTTAGTCCTTTTACAGACATTTTTCCTATTAGAGTACCTTGATAACCAAGTCTCTCCAGTATGTTTTTGCTCCTTTTAACGTGATGAACAACTCTCCTGTTAACCATCCCAAATGTGTTTCTCTTCCTCTTTTAGTTGTTCTTGAGATTTCGTGAGAACTACAAATCAATCCATTTGCAAAAACCTGCTGGCATATAAGTTCATCAATATCTTTAAAAAATATCATACCGTTGTCAACTGATTCCCACATATCTCTTATTGGAAAACTATATACAGCGTTACTAGCATAAGAATCTTGGATAATTTGTTCTGTATTCTGAGGTTTTACAAAGTCTTTGTGAGGGAAATATGGTTGAAAAAGAACTTCAAGTATTGTTTTATTTTTTTCTATCGGTTTTTCTTTTATTTGCAATCGACTAGCTTCTTCCACGGCCTCTCTCTTCTTTTCCTTTTCTCTATTTACGAGATAGCAATCATAATTAAATGTTGCTAACTTCTCATTTTGCTTTCTAGCTAGGGTTGCTTTTTCAGCTTTTTTATAAAGAAGCTCTGCCATTTCTGGAGATGCGATTTCTACAGATTTTTTTATACTTCCAGTTCTAATCCATAGGTTGCTGTCATTGTGTGGATAATACGGAGTTTCGTCTCCCTCAAATACCCTTATTAAAACAAAAACTCTATTATTAACTGCATTTGTTTTATAAACTTCAAATGCTGGAACAGGATGTATACCTGACATTATTTGAGCAACTCGTTCTTCGTGACGACCATCTTCAATTCCATCCCAACTAATTGGGGTTCCATTACTTCTGTTCTCGCCAATTCCTATTACAATCACACCTCCTCTTGTATTAGCAAAGGCAGTAATCAATTGAGCCATTTTTTCATCTGTTTGGAAATCCTTTTTATAGTCAAGCTGTACGCTTTCCGCTTTTCCTTCTTTTGCAAAAGATTGAATGTCTTCAAATGCAAATTTATTCAATACTTCCGTTAAAATTTTCACTCGCCATCCTTTCTTTTGTTTTCTTCTACAAGAAGATAAATCTTAAGAATAATTATACATTTGCAATTCTATTAAGTACCTTTTTAAGCCATCAGGGTCCCTTATGAAATTATTAAAACCATTTCCTTTATATATAGATGTTTGCGTAACCAACCTTGTTCTGAGGTCTTTGTAACTTAAAAACTTGCTCCTTGCATTTTCAGCGCTAGCTTTATTTTGTGAAACAAAAAGAACTTTTGAAAACTTACCTTGTTTTTTATTTAGTAATTCAAGAACATCCTCATCATATCCACTAAAACCAATAACTAAAAAATGTTCACATTTGTCTAAGTGTTTAGATAAAGCTTCTATGTGTTTTGGAGGACAATTAGTTTTATCATATCCCTCACCAATTGGAACAGATATTGCTGGATATATTCTATCTCTATCTTCTTCATTGACATAAGTAGAGTCAACAACTATTTCTTTCTCAAGTGATTCGTCTAAAGATCCTCCAAGTTGAGAAACATTGTCTAAGAGAGCTCTCAAGCTTCTTCCCTTATTAGGTACTAAATTTTCTTTAAAAGCTCTTCCCCAGTTTACTGAACCGTGAAGTTTAATGTATCCCCAATTTTTGTTTTTAATATACCTTTCCATATCAGTCCCATTGAGTGGAAAGTCGCGTGCTGTTGCTGTATTTTTTGCCAAAGCCTGATCAAAAAGTAAATCGTAATTTGTAGTTAAAAACATGACTTTTTCAAAATCAATATCAAAAATCATATTAATAAGCGTCGAATAGTTGGAAGGGAATTTACAATATCTTTCACTTACATAATAAAAATAATGTTGCAAGTACATAGGCAATTCATAGAATTGTTTGTTTCTATGTGGTCTTGAAGATTCTTTTAGTTCTCTAAGGATTTTCTCTAAACTTATTGATTCGTCTTCAAAAGACAGCCTGTTTCTCAATTCTTCTAGAACACTTAGAACTGCTGAAAATTTTTTATATTCTTTTGCCCAACTGCGGTCAGTATTAAACAAATCTTTAGTGATAGGAGGTCTAAATTCTTTGCTTTCCAATTGGTCTGATTCTGGATCAATAACATCTACTGAGGCTCCAGCACCAAATATAACCGTTAAATTTATTGGCATATATTTTGTTAATTATAGCGCAAAAGCAAATTTAGATGCTATTTGATCTAATGAATGCTGTTTAGGTGTATAATTAATTTATGACTCCAAATCAAGAAACTTATACATTTGATCAAGATAATTTTACAAAAATAAATTACGGAGAAGTTACTATTTATTTTGATAAAAATTCTGATTTTAGTGAACTGATAGTTCATAAAAGAAAAATCAAAGCTTTTCCATTCCACAAAAACTTAATAGAATTTTTGAATGAAAACAAAAACATTAGCATTTATTTCACTCTTAATTCTCAGGTAAGTAGTTTTCAAAAATGTGATGGTGGTTTTTTAGTTAACTATAAGAGCTACGCCGATTTCTGTAGGTCTATTGAATCTAGAACCAAAGGAAGAGCACAAGCCTTTTTAGGCAAGCACATTAGTTTAGAACAAATGTTTCCTTTTGGAGAAGATGAAAAAGTAAAATTTATTAAATCTAATTTATCAGAAGATGAGTTAGCTGGAGTTATAAATTTATATCCAGATGAATCTAAAGACAAAATAATAAAAGCACTCAAATCAATTGACTCTGGGGGGAAAATTGAAGATAAACGTGAAATTACTAAAAATGAGTTCATTGATTCTTTTTCTCGCTTTTTATCTGATAATGATGTTCAAAATGCTTTCCTAAAAGGAATTCCAAAGCTTCAAGTTGAAACTCTTAAACAACATCTATCTTTTTTAGAAAATAATTTAGATAAAGATGAAAAATTTATTCAAAATTGGATAGACGAAAACAACAGGGCTTTTGTTGCTAGAAGGTGTTTAATTTTTGGAATTGAATATGTCGATCCCAGAAGAGAGGGCAATCTTAGTCAAAAAAGATTTGATATATTAGCAAATCAAAATAGAACTAATCATGTTCTTATTGAGTTAAAATCACCAAATGCTGAGGTTTTTAGAATAGAAAAAACTTCAAATAATAACGGAGGTGTTTCAACTGAGTATCGTTTATCTGAAGAACTTTCGAGAGCCATTCCTCAAGTATTGGGATATAAATCTCTCTATGATAATGCGTCTAATGTTGAACTTGAGAAATTAGGATTAAGCGAGAAAAAAATCATATCCAAATGTTTAATAATAATTGGTCAATCTAAAAGCGACAGCGTCTGGAAGGAAAACATTCAACAATTAAGAAGTAACTTAGGAATGATAGAGTTATTAACTTATACAGACTTAATTGATAAATTAAAAAACACAATAAAGAATCTTGAAGAAAATCTGTAAATCTTTTTTAGTTGAATTATTTTTTAGAATCAAAATCCCAGTCATCAGTAAAATCTTTTAGATTTCCCCAATAATTAAGCCATTTGCCCTCGTCACTTAAACTATTTGTTTCTATCCCTCCGAAACTATTCAAGCGGACATCTATTAGATAACTCATTCCCTTTTTTAATTTACTAGAGAATCTTTTTTCATCTCCGATGAATTTAGCTTTAATTTGACATTTGGATTTGTGCAAAAGTATATTTTTATTTTCCTTTTCCATAGATTTTCTGCCTATGAAAAAAGCAACTATAAAAACTATTGAGATGAAAACTCCTGTCATATCTACTTAGCTACTTTTTTTACCATCTCTCACGTGCCTAAGTAATAAAAGGCCAGATAATACTAAAAAGACTACTATTGGAATGCTGGCAGGATCAGCTAATGAACCTCCAACTATTGCTATTAATCCAATTGATAGAGATAAAATTCCTACTGATAAATCAAGTATTTTTAGCATAAATCGGAACTATATTTCCTGTTAATTATGACATTTATTTCCTACTCTGTCAAAGATGATAAATATCAATAAGAGTTTAGGTGAGAGTGTTAGGAAAAGAAGGAAAACTTTGGGAATTTCTCAAGAGGAGCTTGCCGACAGAATAGGTCGTGATCCTAGATCTATTGTTGCAATTGAGACTGGCAATCGCAATCCCACCCTCAAAACTCTCTATAAATTGTGCAGAGCTTTGGGAATCAAATCATCAGACATTCTCCCCTTTTAGTGGTAATGTCCATCCTTTTTTCTATTGTATTAATGACATTAGTGAAATAGGGAGAGCTTAGCCATTCCTTGTAGCCTCTTTTAATTTTTTTTTAAGTTCTTTTCTAATTTCATTTCCAAACTTATCTAAATTTTGGTAATCCTTATCAATTATCCTCTTAACTCCCCTGCCTATTAATTCTTGGTTGTAGGCTGGAACTGATGAAATGCCAATAATTTTATCTGTTTTATAAATGTCAAAGTCTAAACAGTGAAAAGAACCTCCCAGAATGCAATCTCTATCTAGCAAAACGACATCATAATCATTTGCTTTATCTTTATTAAACCATTGTTCAACTAAGGTGTATTCAGAGATCGTGGTAACGGCAAATTCAAGGAATTCTCCTTTACTGGAAAAGTATTCTTCCAAGCTTTCTAGTTGCTTCAAAATGACTTGGATAGTCTTAAGGTCGTCTTCTAGTATCAATACTCTTTTTCTACTCATAACCTCCTTTAATAAGAAATATATTTCCAGTATAGCAATTTATTAATGTATGGTGGGCTGGACAGGAAAGATACCTCTAATTCTGAGAGCCAATATAATAATGGTCCTCAGATACGAGAACTATTTGGAGTATGACACTTCTCAAATAAAAAGATTGATATTTCAGCATTTTGCTTGTTGACAAGTTTTCAAAAAAATTATTTATAGAGATTAAGCCTGACTGTTACAGGGAGTTTAAAAAACTCGGATTAACAGCCCCCGACCAAAGTGAAAGTCAACTGACGATTAACGGGTTTGTTGCTAAAAACAACAAAATAAGCAAAGCCTAAAAAGCTTGGCTGAGTTACCTCATCGAGACAAAGCTACGAATTAAAATTTTGTAGCAGGTTTCGATAGGAGAAATCAGAGGGCAGACAGAAACGAAGGGAGGAGGGGTACTAAAAAGGGGAAGGAAAACACTATGGAAAATCGACAAAGTGACAATGCGAAGACAAAACAGGTGCGCATTGATGCTGAGCTTCATTATATGGCCAAAACTCAGGCAGTGAACGAAAAGAGATCATTAAAAAGTCTTTTAGAAGAAGGTTTGGCAATAGTTTTGAATGTAGATCATAGAATGATCGCTTCTATTAAAAACGAACAAGAAAGGCAATGAAAGAAAAAACAAAAGATTCTGACGACATGATGCACGATTTATTGGTCCCTCTCTGCGATTTAATTATTGATTTATATTTACTAAAAACAAAGAAAAAGACGCATTTGGAAAATGAAGAATTAAAAGTTAAAAGTGTATACTGTAAGAACCAAAGATGAAAAACGATAAATTAAGTTTGGTTGATAACAATAGAAAAAGAGCAATACTCTACCTCAGGTTTAGTGATAACAAGCAAATTGGTGGCACAAGTATTGATGTCCAAGAAAAAGTTGCGAAAAACGCCTGTGAAGCTGAAGGGTTCAGAGTTGTAGAAATAGTTAAAAACGAAGCCATTTCAGCTGATAAAAATAATTCAAAACGAATTTTTGATCTTTTAGAGTTTTGTAAAAAAAGACAAGGCAAGTTCGATATTCTCATGGTTTATAAGCTAGATAGATTTGCTCGCTCTAGCGAACAGCATCATTGGCTTAGAGGAAAATTAATTAAACTCGGAGTAGTTTTAAGATCTGCAACTGAAAAAATTGATGAATCTCCATCAGGCAAATTAATAGAGGGAGTATTAGCATCAGTTGCAGAATACGACAACGAAGTTAAAAGAGAACGCGTTAAAGCCTCTATGTGGGCCAGAGTTGATCAAGGGTTCTGGCCGTGGAAACCACCAGTCGGTTACATGACTGTCAGAACTATAGGCCAAAAAGTGCAGGTTTTTCAATTTGATGAAAACTGCTCAAGAACTATCAAATGGATTTTTGATCAATTTGCCTCTGGTTTAGCTTCAAAAACTGACATTGCAAGATCTTTAAGTAGTAAAAGAATAGTTAATTATCGAAATAAAAAAATTAAATTTAGCGTCCAAGCAATAGATGGAATTTTAAATAATCACTATTACATGGGTAAACTTCATACTCAGGATGGAAGACTGATTGATGGGAAACATAAGGCATTGATAGACCCTAAAGTTTTCTTAACTTGCCAAGAATTACAACACAAATTAAAACCTCATCATGCTTTTGCTAACAAACATAACCCAGATTTTCCACTAAGGCGTTTTGTTGAGTGCATTCAATGTAAGAGACCTTTAACAGGCGCTTGGTCCACTTCTGGAAACAAAACAAAACATGCTTATTACCATTGTTACAACAAAGATTGCGCTCTCTACTCAAAAATGATCAAAAAATCAGATTTAGAAATTAGCTTTGCCAATTATTTGAAACTCATTAAACCATCTGATGAATTACTAGAAAAATTTAATGTGGTTTTTACTAAGCGTTATCAGGAAAGAGAAAGAGAAATACGAGGAGATTATATTGACCAAATTGAACTAATTCAGAATTTAGAAGATGAGAGAAAATGGATTATAAAACAAGGAAAACAAGGTATTTTAAAAGATGAAGTTCTTAGAGAAGAAATGCTTAGCGTGGAAGATAGAATCATGCAGGCAAAAATTGCGTTAGATGATCTTCATGGTGAGGAATTAGACATCGGAGCATTGCTAAATTACGCTAGCACTTTTATTCGAACAATTGATCTGATCTGGCTAGATGCGCCATCGCCATTTAAAGAAAAGCTTCAACATCTGATTTTCCCTAAAGGAATCACATATTCAAAAATAAATGGTTTTTCGAACCAAGAAATTTCACCATTCTTCAAGCTAATTAAGGAGTTTGATACCAATGAATCAAGTTTTGTGCACCCAGTGCGATTCGAACGCACGACCTTTGGTTCCGCAAACCAACGCTCTATCCAACTGAGCTATGGGTGCTTGTTTGATCAGCTACGAAGACAGATTATAGCATATTTCAAACAGAAAAATGCTCTTTTGTATCCTAAAATATCTATTTTTTAATAAGCTTAAAATATTTCTTATTTTTGAGTTTTTCTGGCAAAAGACTTTTATTTTTATCTGGATACATTTCATAACCTTGACCATAGCCAATTTCCTTGAGGAGATTGGTGTCAGCGTTCTTTAGGGATAGCGGAATTTCCAAATTTCCATGTTGTCTAACATCTGCTTGGGCAGCTCGCAGAGCATCGTAACTACTGCGATTCTTAGGAGCGTTGGCTAGATAAGCCACCCCATGAGCCAAATTAATTGCGCACTCTGGATAGCCAATAATGCGACATGATTCAAAAACAGCGTTAGCCACCACTAAAGCAGTAGGAGCAGCTAAACCAATATCCTCGCTAGCAAAAATAACCATGCGTCTAGCAATAAATAAAGGATCTTCGCCAGCTTCCACCATTCTCGCTAAATAATATATGGCAGCATCAGCATTACTGGCTCTCATACTTTTGATAAAAGCACTAATCGTCTCATAATGCTCTGCCCCTTTTTTATCATAACTAAGATGCTTGCTTTGCAAAGAATTCTTGAGCGAATCCAGCTCCAAATTAGAATAAAGGGTGAAAGTGTTATCAATTAAGGTCAAAAGTTTGCGCGCATCACCACCGCTATAATTTAACAAAAAATCTTTGCTTTCATTTGATATATCAATTTTTTTAGCTTTTTTGTCAATTAATTTTTGCTGTTGATTAATTTTTTTTATGGCAAGATTGACAACTGTTTTCAATTCATCTTCACTTAGAGCCTTAAATATAAAAACTCGCAAACGAGAAAGTAATGGTGAAATAACTTCAAAAGATGGATTTTCGGTAGTTGCTCCAATTAAAATCAGCACTCCTTCTTCAACAAAAGGCAATAAGTAATCTTGTTGAGCTTTGTTGAAACGATGGATCTCATCAATAAATAAAATAGGAGCCAAGTAATCTTCTAGCAAGCCTTTTTGACGACGACTGTCTTCGACAATCTTGCGAATATCTGCTTTGCCTGCAGAAACGGCTGAAATTTCAATAAATTCGCGATCACTACTTGAAGCAATAATGCGAGCCAAAGTGGTTTTACCAACTCCTGGAGGCCCCCAAAAAATCATCGAAAAAATTGCTTGTAAATCCATCGCAACACGGAGAGGTTTACCTTGGCCTACTAAATGTTCTTGACCAATAAAATCATCAAGGTTTTGGGGACGAATTAAAGCAGCTAGAGGTTTGCTAAGATCATCAGACACTAAAGACTAATTTTACCACTTAGCGAGTTTGACGGTTGCGCTCAATTTTGTTTAGATAGCGCTTGCGTAGACGCATGTTTTTTGGAGTCACTTCCAAAAGCTCATCATCTTCGATAAAGTCGAGGTTCTGCTCCAAACTGAGTTCAATGCGAGTGTCCAAAACAGTTAAAAAGTCAGCGTTAGAGCGGAAATTAGTTAATTTTTTGGCTTTACAAACATTAACCTCCAAATCTTCTTGCTGATTGCGTAAACCAATAATCTGACCCTCATAAACACTGTCGCCAGGATTAATAAAGGTTCTACCGCGTTCTTGGATGGTTTCTAAGGCATAAGCAGTAGCAGTACCAGACTCAGTAGCGATCAAAGCACCATTGCGCATTTGAGGCAACTCAGCGCTAACAGGAGCATATTCTAAGAAACGAGAACTAAATAAACCATT
>DYGL01000007.1 GCA_020724725.1 Candidatus Microgenomatus sp.
TGTGTCCACCTATCAATGTCGTAAAAATACCAAGTGGCATTGATTGGTTTCGTATAGTCATTCTCATTGTGGCAAACATTTTCTTGCACAGTAGTGTAGACAGGACACTGGTCGTAGACAACTTCTCCATAACCATTACCTCTGTCCACTACATGTGGATTGCACTGCTGTGTGCCAGTTTGAACCTGCTTAGGCTGAAGCTCACAAACTTGTTTCTGCTGGTAGCTTCCAGTATGACGCGATTCAGAACCAGTTTGCCTACCACCAGCTGGAATCGTCCAGCCTTCTTCATGGTAGGTAAAAATCTCACCAATTGGCACTTCGGTTTTCCACGCGAAACTGTCAATGGTTACTGGCACTTCTGTCACGTTAAACCACTTCATGTATACAAACCACGAAATGGCTGACACAAAAATCAGAACGAACAAGGCAATTCCAGCTTGGGTCAACAATCTCGTCCAGTCCAGATTGGAAAGGACGCTTGACTGAGTCGTGCTGGTGCGACGAACTTGGGCTTGAGAACGTGGAGAAGCTATGGGAACCACAGCTCCAACGCCTCTAATTTTAGAAGAAGAATTAGATTTAGGCTGAGACCTAACTCCTTCATCTTCCTCAGTATCAAGCCTATCGCCTACTTTTCTGGCTTGTCCTTCTTTCATATCTGCGCCACATTGAGTGCAGTTTTTGTTTTTGGCGGCATTCCTAGTGCCACAAAAACCGCAATGAACATCAGGCTCACTTGCAGCCTCTTCGATTTTTTTAGGATCGGTGACTTTCTTGAATCCTTCAGTCGGTTCATGGAATTGCACGTCATCAGGCTGCGGCGCTCCACATTGAATACACGACTTTTCAGGACCGGGATTTTCAGTATCACAATTCGGGCAATCCCATGCCAAAACAACAAACTGTCTAGCCATTTTGCACACTCCTATAGTGTTATTTGAGTAAATTTTTGACGACAAGCTGACCACTAATATGATCAATTTGTCGCCAAAAAAATGCTGTTGTTAAGGTACAAATGCTCAAAACAGATATCAGGCACAGCTATTGCGCCTACATCTGGTAAAAGCACTTAATTATAGCAGAAATAGTCCTTTTTGTCAATATTATAGGACTATATAATCAAATCTATCATCTAAAATCACATATAGATCCTCATCTATGTTATTATGGATCTATGAACAAAAACCAAAGAATCATCACTCTAATCCTTGGAATCATCGTCGTCAGCTTTATAGCCATATATTTCAAAAAGCCTCAAAATCAAGAAAAAATGCCAGATAATGCCGTAGAGCAGGTCAAAACCAGCGAAACCACAAAAGAAACAAATCAAGCAAAAACTGCTACAACTCCAGACAATACAAAGGCTGGCTCATACGAAACTTATGACGCCTCCAAAATTTCTAGAGCTGAAAGTGGAACAGTCATCCTCTTTTTCCATGCCTCTTGGTGTCCTTCCTGTCGAGCACTTAACGGCGACATCGAAAAAAATATCGGCAACATTCCAGAGCAAGTAAGCATTCTCAAAACTGATTATGACACTGAGACAGAGTTGAAGAAAAAATACGGTGTCACCTATCAACACACTCTCGTTCAAGTTGATCAAAATGGAGAAATGATCAAAAAATGGAGCGGCAGTCCAAGTCTGAGCAGTCTCCTTTCACAAATTAGCGAAGAATAAACACATGCTCTTCTTTTTATTAGCAATTCTAGCTGGCATTCTCACAGTACTTGCACCCTGCATCCTGCCATTTCTGCCAATCATCATTGGTGCCTCAGAAAACGATGGCAGACGCATCTCAAAAAGAGCCATTGTCGTTATTAGTTCCCTTTCGCTATCAGTCATCTTTTTTACCTTATTACTCAAGGCCTCAACTTTGCTCATCGACATTCCTCAATCTTTTTGGGCTATTTTCTCTGGGCTAGTCATCATTACCGTAGGATTAGCCATGCTCTTGCCTCAACTTTGGGCCAGCATACCTTTAGTGCAAAAGGTCAGTAATCTTGGCAACAAAGCAGTGGGACTGGGACATCAAAGAAAAAACTACGCTGGAGATGTGCTAACTGGAATAGCCTTGGGACCAGTTTTTAGTTCTTGTTCTCCAACCTACTTGTATATTATCGCTACCGTTTTACCGGCAGGCTTGGCAATTGGTGTTTTGTACTTGCTAGGCTTTACATTTGGCTTGGCCCTATCACTACTACTGATTGCTTACTTTGGTAGAAGCTTGACCGAAAAAATCACTGCTAAGAGTCACAAAAATGATAAGTTAAAAAAGTTTTTCGCTTTGCTGATCATCCTAGTTGGCTTGGCTATCCTGACTGGTTATGATAAAAAAATTGAAACAGCCATTCTCGACTCAGGTTACGGAGCAACCATAGAACTAGAAAATAAATTATTAGAGAAATTTACACCCAAAATTATGCAAAAAAGCACACAAACAAAACCATCAAAAATAGAAACAATTACCTTAGCTGGCGGATGTTTCTGGTGTACTGAAGCCTATTTTCAAGAAACACCTGGAGTCATCAATGCTGTCTCTGGTTATGCTGGCGGAGACGAGCAGAGCGCTGACTATATCAAAGTATCAAAGGGCAACACTGATCATCGCGAAGCAGTGCAGATTAGCTACGATCCACAAATTATCTCGACAGAAAAAATACTCGACATCTACTGGTCGCACATTGACCCCACCGACAAAACTGGCCAATTTGCAGATAAAGGTTTCCAATACACCACCGCCATCTACTATCAAAATGAACAACAAAAAGAAATTGCTCTTGACTCAAGAAAGCGTCTGGAGGCAAGTGAGCTATTCACTGCTCCAATTACAACCGAAATCACTGCTTTCACAACTTTTTTTGAAGCGGAAGAATATCATCAGGATTATTACAAAAAAGCCGCCGACCACTATGAGCGTTACAAAAAAGCATCTGGCAGAACTGATTTCATCGAGGAAAATTGGGCCAAAGAAGCTGCGATTAAATTTCTAGAATCAAAACAGGCCTACGCATACACTGACGAAGAAATTGCGGCAAAATTAGAAGAACTCGACCCACTTGCTTACCACGTCGTTGCAGAAGGCGGTACAGAATCCCCATTTAACAATAAATATTGGGACAATAAAGCTGAAGGCATTTATGTTGATATCGTGACCAAAAAACCACTTTTTTCTAGCACCCATAAATATGACTCTGGAACTGGTTGGCCAAGTTTTTGGCGCACCATTGACGATGACTCAGTCACGCTCCATGAAGATAATTCTCTATCCACAACTCGCACTGAAGTGCGCAGTGATGGTGGACATGTAGGACACGTTTTTGATGATGGCCCTGCTAATGAAGGTGGTAGAAGATTTTGCACTAACTCAGCCTCACTCCTCTTTATACCAAAAGAAGAAATGGAAAGTCAGGGCTACGGAGACTATCTCTACTTATTTACAGAATCAGCGAAGTGATGGAAAATGCAAAAAATTTATGCCACCCATCCAACCCCCTTTTATCAGTGCTTTTTTCTCTTGGCATAGAGTCAAAAAATCTCCTCAAGCAAAGCAAAGTTTCTTTCT
Source organism: Candidatus Microgenomatus sp. (assembly GCA_020724725.1). Taxonomy (GTDB): domain Bacteria; phylum Patescibacteriota; class Microgenomatia; order UBA1400; family PJMF01; genus UBA1364. Next base: position 3,567 of record DYGL01000007.1, read on the forward strand.
TTCTTTTGAAGATGCCTTGTGGCAAATCATCAGGCAACAGCAAATCTTGCCTAATTCAGTCGTTCTCATTCCTGAATTTTTTTGTTTTGATGTGGTCAAAAACATTGAAGCTCATGGGCTAAAATGCCTGACCTACCAGGTTGATCAGTATTTGCAAGTCGACCAAAACGATTTTTTCGCCAAACTCAAAAAAGCACGGCCAGCTATAGTTATTGTTTTTCATGCTGTCGGCATCAGTAATTCTTTGCTCCAAAACACTGCCTGGCTTAAATTCCTACCCGCCAAAAGCCTGTTAATCGAAGACTGTGTCCATCGCTTACTTGACCCAAGCAAAATTAAAATCCTTGATCAGCGCCATTACTTAATTGATAGTCTGCGCAAAGTAGCTCCTTTGCAGGGTAGTCGAGTTTTTAGTCAAGAAAAAATTAAGCCGACCACTCTAGCTGATCGATTGGCCACTTTGATGTACCGCTCTAGAGTTTTGTTTTGGTGGCTAATCATGCAATTAGCCTTACTCTGGAATTATTACAGCAAAAACCCCAAAGGCAATCAGCTCGCTACTCAAGCCATGGAGAAAGGCTATGACATCATCGGCGATCACAAACGACCAAGTCCAAATTTTTGGCTTTTTAATCAGCTTAGTCATCACCTCAACTACGAAAAAATTAAGAAATGCAAACAAGAGCAAGCTGATTTATATAACGCTCGCCTAGAACCAATTTTGAACAAAAGCACTTCTCTGTTCTTGATTCCTTTCACTCTGTCTGATCGCTCTCAACTACGAGGTTTTCCCCTTGGCATTAAGATTGATGAGGCTGAAAAATTTATGAATTTTTGCCAGCAAAATCAACTCCACTTAAGGCTGGAGCTCAACGATAGCCCTTGGTCTTTGAGGCAAAAAATTGTTTATTTGCCCATGGGACCACATGTGAAAAATGCAGAGATCGAGAAAATTTGTGATTTAATCAGAAGACATCTATAATTTTCTAAATGCCAGAAGCAGCTAAAATGGATTCTCCGGTTGGAATATTTGATAAAGGAAAATATTATCAAGATCGACTAGATCGTATTACCATTTTTGATTCCATAGACCTAGATTTAAAACTGATTGAAGCTAAAAAAGAAAAGGGGTTTGATCCTACAACCCTCAAAGCCTTTCTCATTGGCGGCTGTTACTCTAAAGATTCGATCGAAGCAATGATTGAGTTTATTGGTCAAATCAATCCAAATACAAAAACTAGATTAATTGCAACCGATATTAATCAAGAAGCTTTTGATTTAATTAAAACCTATCCTATTGAAGTACCAGAAAATATTGATTTGAGAATGTTTAGAGGTGACTTGACTCAATTAGCCTTACCCAGTGGCGCAATTGACTACGTCAGGATGGATTATGTGGAAAATTTCATTCCTCTACATCAACAAGAAGCCTTGCTTGAAGAAATTCACCGTATTACTTCTGAAAACGCTATCGTTGCTAGCATGATGGATGTGGTGCCTGCGGCAAGAAATATCATTGAAAAAATTCGTAGAATATTACAAAAAGCCAAAGGTTCAAAAATAGATCTTAGAAAATACGCTCAATTTGGCATTAATATGCTTTTCATTTCAGAAGAATTTATCAGAAATGCCAGCAAAAAAGCCGGCTTTGATCTTTCTTTTGTTGATAGCGAACATCATTATTTTGATCTAGATTCAACTCGCTCACGCTTGGCTGTTTTTGAAAAAGCAAAACCAAAAAAAGATGCCCACTCCACAAACTAACTGGTTCACCTACATCGTTAAGTGCCAAGACCAATCTTTCTACACTGGCCTCACTAATGATCTGGAAAAACGCCTGCAAAAACATAACTTAGGCCAAGGCTCAGCCTACACCCGCGCTCGTCTACCTGTGACTCTAATCTACTACGAAACTTTTGCCACTCATCGCCAAGCCGCTCAAAGAGAAGTGGCGATTAAAAAATTGAAAAGGCTGGAAAAAGAGAAGTTGGTTGAAGGTTTTGATTACCGCACCCGCACATAAGCTTCATCCAAACTGTCAAAAATCTGCACCCACTGATTTTTCTTTTCAACTTGAAACTGCGACGGATAATGCCTAATCAAATATTCATTGCGCCTATCTTTGACTTCTGTATTTGGCTCCATGACTATGGTTTGCTCGTTTTTGACACTCGTCCACAAATAAAGCTCTGGTCTTTGAATTAAAGCTCGCCTTTCTGGCATAAAATGTTTAACGTCAGCCGCCGCTCCCACGTGCTTGGCAACTAGACCAGTTACATTGTGATCTGGATGATCAAAACTTTTAGTCGTCTCGTGAGGATGAAAGGCAAATAAAGCATCACTTTGCTCCTCTCGAACAATTGGTAAAACCGTCCGCACTAAAGTTTCCAGTGGGATAAAAGGCAAATGTAAATCGGGAAAACTCAAGATTGTTAAACTTGCTCGCAAAGCTCGACTAGCTGCCTCAGCTTCTTGGCGCCTGATAGCTGCCATTTCAGCTGGCACAAACTTAGAATCCTGACTAATGCCAAGTTCACCGAGCGTGAGAAAAATGAGATGAGGACTAATTTGAGCTTGGACAAAGACAATCCAAACAACCGAAGAACAAAGCTTCGTCATCTGGGTGGGCCAGAAGGAAAGTTGGTTTCCTGAGATGTTCAAATGGATTTCTCATCATGGTTTGCATTATACTTAAACTTTGGAAAAACCCCAGTGCAAAAAATTGAGATTTCCCTCCAGCAAACCAATATCATCAAAGGCCTCGCTATTATCGCTGTCGTTCTGCTTCATATTTTGGCCTATCCTAGGGGTATTTATCATGGTGGGTGGCAAATCTTCTTTGTCGGCCTCGACCAACTAGCTCGCTTTTGCGTCCCTGCCTTCATCATGCTTTCTGGCTATGGCTTAGCTTTTAAAGCACAAAAGGACGGCACTATCGGCAATTACTGGAGCTACCTCAAAAATAGGCTAGGCAAACTCCTGCCTCTTTACCTGCTCTGGAGCTTTAGCTCTATTCTAATCGTCAAATCCGTTCCCGCTTGGTCATTTGGCAACCAGCCTAGCTCCCTGATTGTTCAACTCCTCCTCGGCCAAGCCGACTATCAGCTCTATTTCTTGCCCGTCATTTTCCAACTCTATGCCTTATTTCCTTTAATTTGGCGCTACCAGCACAAAATCGGCTCAGTCCTACTCTTGGCTTGGCTCATCCAAATCGGCCTCTACGCCTTTTACAACCTGCAAATCAGCCACTCCGACCGCTATGAATACGTCTTTGCCCTCTCTTGGATCGGCTACTTCGTCCTCGGCATTTATCTCAAACTCGCCAGTCTACCAAAACTACTCCTGCGCCTTGCCCCTTGGCTCACCCTCGCCATCTTTGCCTACCTGAGCCTTACAGTAAGCGCTCAGATCAGAGCCGGCCTCGACCCCTTACCCGCTCTCAAATTTACCAAGCTCCTCATCATTCCCTTTACCATCCTCTTCAACCTCACCCTGCTACAAATCAACTTCGGCAAACCAATCCTAGCCAAAGCCCTCGCTTGGCTCGGCCAAAACTCCTACCTCATCTTCCTCGCCCACACCATCGCCCTACGCTTCATCTACGCCCTCCTCACCGACCAACTCAGCCCAAGCCAATTCTTTGGCACCCTTCTCCTTTACCTAGCCACCCTCTACCTCCATCAACAACTCTCGACTAAAAATCCAAAACCACAGCTACAAATACCAGAGAAATTTGCTACAATCAAAACCTAAACAAATGGAGGGATCGCATAGTGGCCTAGTGCAGCGGTTTACTAAACCGCCAGGGGCGCAAGCTTCTCCAGGGTTCGAATCCCTGTCCCTCCGCATTGGTAAAAAGATTGATTAATCAATCTTTTTACCAATGTGAGTGGGAAAAGAGATTACTTTGAATCCTGCCGTCGAGCGAAGCGCGACTAATACTCGAAGAGTGCTGTCCCTCTGCAAAAGAAGCTATAGAGATGATAAAAGCACTTCTGATATTTTTACTTCTAACTTTAATTAATAGTAGTGATATTGTAGTTTTATGAATGAAAATGATTACTATTCTGAGGAAAACGTAGAAGCAGCAAAATTAGGCGTGAATCGCATTAGAAGAGAAATTTTAACTGCTATGAAAAATGGTCTTCTCATAGGTGGTGAGTGGCCAGAAAATTTTAAAAACAGTCATTACTTGCAATATGCTCCTTCTCAAGGGAAAGAAATAACTGTGAAAATTAATGGTGATGAATATCTAAGAGTAACTCGTATAGAATATGGAAGGCCATGTGGAGTATTAATTCTCAAACATGAAGATGGGCGCACTGATTTCTATCCTGAGGAAATTAACAATATCGAAATAAGCTAATTACTAATTTATAAGCCTTTGAGAAAAGAGATTGTTTTAAATCCCGCCGTCAAGTTTGTGCAGCAAACCTGAGTAGTACTAGAAGAGTATTGTTCAAATTCTGGTTAAACATCATGTAACTACTTAAGAATTAAGTTTATAATTGGTGCAAAATATGTCAAAAACACCCAGTGAATTTACGGAAAATACAAAAGAGGTTTTGGCAAGAAGAGCTGGACAAAGATGTTCAAACCCAAGTTGCGGTAGACCAACCAGTGTTGCTCACACAGATGCGAACAGGGCAATTATGCTTGGAGAAGCCGCTCATATTTTTGGAAAAAATCCTGGTAGCAAACGTTTCGATCCAAATATGACTGATGAGCAAAGAGGTTCTATTACTAATGGAATTTGGTTGTGCTCTACATGTCATAAATTAATTGATACTGATGAAGCTAAATATAAATCAGCAATTTTATTTAGCTGGAAATCTGAAAACGAAAAACAAATTCTTGAAAGTGCTATCTCCAAACAAACAGTTAAAAACCCAGCATTGATCCCAGTTTTAGATTTATACCACGTCATTGGAAGCACTGGAGGACCTAAAGGACACTTCAGAACCTTCAAAGTAATTAGTAAAACTGACTCATATGCTCAAGATTGCAGTTTTTGGTTGGAAGGGTTTGGCTATAGGCATGATTTTCAAGTAACGCCTGGGCTAAGCTTGGGTAAAGATCAAACTGTCGACTTGAAAATAGAAATGGAAATAAATGAAACAACAAATCCTCCAGAGAAAATAGACGATTTAGAGTTTAATATGAGCTATTCTGGAATAGATGGAACAAGATTTGTTAGCAAGAGAAAGATTAATCAATTCGCAGTAAAAACAAATATTTTTAATGATTTTAGTTTGGGAAAGTTTATCCCACCAGCAATTGTTCAAGATGATAACTTTAGAATAGAAAAGTTTGAAAAATTGGATAATTTAGGAGGTGGCGAAACTGGATTGTTTTCTATTGATGTTGGTGGTGAAAAAAAACAAGTTAAAATTAAAATAAGCAGCACCTTATTGGCTACCTGGGGATTTACCAAAGATTCTCAAGTCCTAGCTGCTCTGCTAAAAATTGGAGAAGTAAAAATTAGAGGAATGATTCAGTTGGATAATTTAAATGATTATACATTTACAACTTATGATTTCCCCAATGACTATCAAAGTGGATATGAAGGTTTTAAAAAAGCATGTTATCTTTTAGAAAGATAACAAAACCAACACTGTCTAGAACATAAACAATTAACAATTAAGGTAAAAAATAATTATTTTTTACCAAAAAGAAAATATATTCCAATTAAAAAAGATGCTGAACTTATAAAGTAGTAAAATCTGTTTAAAAAATGCGAGAAATAACAATCAGTTCTAGTTCCTCTAATCCAACCTTCACAATTTGGAAGAGAAATTAACATTGTATAGGAAAACAACAAAAATATTAAAAAAACAACAATTCTTTGAGGTTTGTTCATATCAACAATCATATCAAATAAAAATATTTAATAAAAACCCCACCCATGACCCCTCGCTTCACCCTCGTCTCCGCTGTCCACCTTCTCCTCCTTCGTGACAATCAACTCCTTCTCAGCCGTCGCTTCCAAACTGGCTACCAAGACGGCAATTACTCCCTTCCCGCCGGTCACGTCGACGCCGACGAATCTTGCCTACAAGCTCTGCTTCGTGAAACCCATGAGGAAATTGGCCTCCAGCTCTCCGCCACTGACCTCCACTTCGCCCACGTCGTCCACCGCTTTGAAGATCGAGAATCCCTAGACTTCTTCTTTACTTGTCAAAACTGGTCAGGAGAACCTCAAAACATGGAGCCTCACAAATGTGATCAACTCCTCTGGACACCCATTCAAAACCTCCCAGAAAACACCGTGCCTTACATTCGCCACGCCATCACTCACTACCTCCAAGGTCAAAAATATTCAGAACTCGGTTTCAACAAATAGACAACAAACTAACGATCCAAGCTGTACTCTTGCATCATCTGTTCTAGCTCTTCTTGAGAAGGCATTTGTCCGCCACCACTAGGGGCGCTTGAACCTGCCCCAGCACCCAAGCCAGGCATCTCCTTGATTGGTGCTGGCTTGCTAATATTCACAGCTCCATACTGATACACCATCAGGCTTGAACCTTGAGCTGTCTTGATTTCCATCTGACGAGCTAAGTGCTCCTTAGTATCAATCCAGATATAAAGTTGGCCCTCAGCTTCACTTGCCTGACTCATCTCATACTTATCACAAGTCAAAGCTCCACAAGCCTCAGTGCCCAACTTAGTCATCTTGAAATCAGCAGTAGGCTCCTTGTAAGTCGCCTGCAACTCGGCTACAGCTTCATCAGGTGAGTCGGCCGCGTTATCCACAAAACTTGGTAAAGTGTACCAAGCACCGTCAACTAAATCTTTAATATAAGTTTGCTTTTCAAAAACAAGCATGCTCGACTGCAACTTGTCACCCACATAACTATTTACCTCAAAATTTCCTGAACCATCCATCTTCATTTCACTAACACTCTTGCTTTGATCAGGCATTTGACTAGTCGTAGTCACCGTCACTCCCTGGCTCATCGCCTTAGCTTGGGCTGCCATATAACTACAAACATCTCGCTCATAAGGACAATCAGCCAAACTCTCTTCCACCACCTGCTTTTCTTGAACCTCACCCACCTCATCTAAAGCCTGATTTTTACTTAAAAAGTAAAAAGACAAGCCAGCCAAAACCGTCAATAAAAGCAAAAGGGGAAGTTTTTTCTGCATATAAACAGTATAGCACTTTCACAAAGCAGTGCTAAAATGATCATCTATGTCAGCCACTGTTTACACTGAGTCCCTCAAGTTACACCAGAAGCATCAAGGCAAATTAGCCACTCAAGCTTTGCTCCCTGTCAAAAGTAAAGAGGAACTGTCTTTGCTCTACACTCCAGGCGTAGCCGAACCTTGTCGCGTCATCGCCACAGACCCTGCCAAAGCCTATGATTTAACTTGGAAAGGTCGCACTGTCGCCGTCGTCTCGGATGGTTCAGCTGTCCTAGGTCTAGGCAATATTGGACCAGCTGCTGCCCTCCCAGTCATGGAAGGTAAGGCCCTACTCATCAAAGAATTTGCTGGCGTCGACGCTGTGCCCATTGTTTTGGACACTCAAGATCCTCGTGAAATCATCGCCACAGTTAAATACTTGGCTCCCACCTTCGCCGGCATCAATTTGGAAGACATTTCTGCCCCTCGTTGCTTTGAAGTTGAAGAAGCTTTGCAAAGTGTTGGCATTCCTGTTTTTCATGATGATCAACACGGTACTGCTATTGTTGTTTTTGCAGCCCTACAAAACGCTGCCAAAGTCGTGGGCAAAGAATTTTCCAAGCTTAAAGTTGTCGTCGTCGGCTCAGGAGCAGCCGGCATCGCCATTTCGCGTATGTTACTTGGACTCCAATGTCTAGCTGGCACCTGCGAAACCGTGCCAAAACACCAAAGAGTGGGCGACGTGATCGTGGTCGATAGTCAAGGCGCTTTGGTCGCTGGACGTTCAAGTCAAAACATCTACAAACAAGCTCTGGCTGGCCTGTCTAATCGTCAACAAAAAAGCGGTAGCCTCCAAGAAGTAATTACTGGTGCTGACGTCGTCATTGGCGTTTCTGGCCCCAACATCATCACTCAAGAGATGGTGCGCTCAATGGCTCCTCAAGCCATCGTCTTTGCCATGGCCAATCCTATCCCCGAGATCATGCCCGAACTAGCTCTGCAAGCTGGCGCGGCTGTGGTAGCCACTGGACGCAGTGATTTTCAGAATCAAATCAATAACGTTCTCGCTTTCCCAGGCATTCTCAAGGCTATGGTCGATGGTCGTCTCAAAAAAATAGATCTCTCGATGAAATATGCCGCAGCCCAAGCCATTGCGCAACTGGTACCAAAGCCCACTGCTGACAAAATTATTCCTTCACCCTTCGAGCCAAATTTGGCTTCGCAAGTAGCCAAAGCCATTCTTAGCAATATTTGACAAAGACTGCTAAATTTGCTTTAATATAGCTAGCAGTCGACTATAGCGACTGCCAGATATTACAAATTAGTTGAAAAGAAAGGAATGTTTTTATGTCAATTGTTCGTTACAGTCCTTTAAGTGCCATGCTCAGTCGCTGGCCAGATATTTGGGATGAGGATCTCTTTGATGGAGCAACTACCAGCAACCTCAATGTCTACGAAACCAAAAATGAAGTTGTTGTCGAAGCCAATGTGGCCGGTGTCGCCAACGAAGATGTAGACATTACTTTTGAAAAGGGCGTCCTCTGGATTCAAGCCAAGAAAAAGAGTGAAGAAAAAAGCGAGGATCGTAAATATTACTCTCGCTCCACCTTCTCCTACTCCTACAAAGTCGCCGTCCCAGGCGAAATCGACTTGAGCAAAGAGCCAGAAGTAACTGTCAAAAACGGTGTCTTGAAAGTTGAGTTTAAGAAATCAGAACTAGCTCAACCCAAAAAATTGAAGATCAAAGGCTAAGTCCTTTGAACAAGTAGCGAAGAACCGCTGATGAATCATTAGCCCCGCCAAAAAGGCGGGGTTTTTGATTGACAAAGTGTAATTTATAAGTTACACTAAACAAGTGCTTAAAAAGGTTATCTAAATATGAAAAATAAACAAAAACTCATCAAGCTCCAAGATGCCATCAGTCAGTTGCCTCAAGAGCAACAGGCTGAAATTGCTCAAAAGGCACGTTTTATTCAAGTAGCTATGGTCATTAGAAATTTGCGCAAAGAACTAGATTTGGCACAAAATGATTTGGCTAAACAAATCGGTAAGAAAAGAGAGTTTATATCGAGAATTGAAAGTGGCAAGCAAAATGTCACTTTGGAAACACTTTATCATATTGCTGAGGCTACCAAGAAAAAAATTTTCTTTGAATTTAGATAACTACCCTTTAATCTTCTCCCAACTAAACTCTTCCCGTCCGAAATGCCCATAAGCAGCAGTCTTGGCGTAAATGGGGTGACGCAAATCTAGTTGTTCGATGATATTTTTAACCGACATTTCAAGTAAATTTAGAGCATATTTTTTAATTTCCGCTTCGCTAGCGCTGGCTGTGCCAAAGGTTTCCACTCCAAAAGAGACTGGCTCCGCCTGACCAATCACGTAAGCCACTCGCACTTCAGCGCGCTTGGCCAGACCTTTGGCCACGATGTTTTTGGCCAAAAAACGACAAGCATAAGCAGCACTACGATCGACTTTACTTGGGTCTTTGCCTGAAAAACAACCGCCCCCATGACGCGCCATGCCACCATAAGTATCAACGATAATCTTGCGCCCAGTCACTCCGGTGTCGCTAGCTGGACCCCCAATTTCCCAGACTCCAGTACCATTAATGATTAATTTAAGTTGTTTTTGATCAGGAACTTGCTTTGGAAAATATTTGCCAAGAGCGGGCGCAACAACTTGTTCCCAGAGATCCTTTTCTAGTTGCTCTCTGCTTACAGTCGGATCATAAGGCACTGCCAAAATTATCGTCGAGGCTTTGACTGGCCTGTCATTCTCATAATCGATTACTACTTGCGCTTTGCCATCTGGCCTCAGATAAGGAATTTGTGCAGATTCTCGCGCTTGATCTAAATTGCGCACCAATTGATGAGAGAGCACCAAAGGCAAAGGCATCAATTCGGGCGTTTCGTCACAAGCGTAGCCAAACATAATCCCTTGATCACCAGCTCCACCCTCATCGACACCAACTGCAATATCTGGCGATTGTTGATGAATGAAAACTTCTACTTCAGCTTGATCAGAAAAACCCCAAGCTGGATTGATATAACCCAAGCGCTGTACTGTCTCACGCGCAATTTGTTCATAGTTGATTGGAGAAGAACAGGTCACTTCACCAGCCAAAACAATTTTGTTAGTTGTGACCAAAGTTTCTACCGCCACTCGGCTAAACGGATCGACTGCCAGACAAGCATCGACGATACTATCGGAAATCTGATCACAGATTTTGTCTGGATGACCAGCGGCAACTGCTTCGGAAGTGAATTGGTTGAACATATTTTTTCTCCTTAGAGCTAATCTTCCTCCTTATGGAGGCTAGAAGTAGCACCGTGCCATTAATTTACTATCTGGTAGACAGTGGGTCGGTTGCTGAATGGGTCATTGGGCTAGGTCCCTCACCATTACTCTTGATTTGATTGCATTATAACGCATGTCAGTTATAATCCAAACTTAACCTGCCATATTATCTTTTTAATTATGGCAAATTCCCCAGATAATCAACTGCCGGCCATTGGAATTGTTACACCTAGCAAAGAATTGCCGATCGATAGAAACTATAAAGACACCAACATTTCTCCGCTAGAATATTTTATTAAGCACTTCACTCTAGATTGGCCAGGAGCATTTGCAGCTGTTTATCACCACACTATTCTCAGATCAGAAAGAAGACCAGAAGAAGAGCCTATTAAAAGAAAAGGTGAAACTAGATATAGTAAACAAACTCCTTTTCCAGATCCATTTACCATTCTCAATATGCTAGCTAGAAGCACAACTTACACAGAATTATATACTGCTGTTCTTGTCACTCCTCAGATGCAAACTGCTGAATTAGCACAAAAAGTATCTGCCATAGCCAATCTCAGTAAAGGAAGATTTAATTTAGGAGTTGGTGTTGGTTGGAATAAACATGAGTATGATGCTCTTGGAAAAGGAGAAATTTATCAAATAAGAGGAAAAGTTCTAAATGAGCAACTCAAAGCATTGAGAAAGCTTTTAACCGGCGAAGCATTTACTGGTCAGGTTGGTCCAAGAGAAAATTTTGACCAGATGGCAATTAATCCGCCATCAAATTACGAAGTTCCAATTTGGGTAGGAGGTCAAACCCCAGCAGCCAGGAAAAGAGCTGCTTCATTTGACGGTTGGATGCCACTCGGAGATGTTGAACAATTTCAAGAACAAATTGACTTGCTTAAACAATACTTAGAAGAAGAAGGTAAAAATATTCATGATTTTAAAAGCATGGGCAGAATTGCAATCGGCAAAACACCAAAAAAAGAATGGGTTGATGCTTACATTAAGTGGCAAGAGGCTAAAGCTACCCATGTAGTTTTAACTACCACCGGGAAAGAGGAAGAATATAATCCAGAGGGAAAAGAGACTGACCCATATCATCACTCAAGAATGATTGTTGATTTTCTTAGGCTCACTAGTTGGCTCAGAAAGCCAACCGGATCATTTAGCGGGTTATTTGCTGAACCATATTCCGGCGATATTTTGGAACTAGGCAGTCAATTCAAAAATTTTAAAAGTTTGAAACTTGACGGAAGCTTAAAAATCGACCATATCTTTAAATTTCTTCTAGCTAGAGGATTCACAGAAACAGTAATTGAACAATTTACACTTCAGGGTAAACAAATAGGTTTAAATGTTGTTAGCCAACCAAAAGGATTGATTGGCCCAGATGGAATAAAAGTCATTTTTCTAAATCAAGAAAATGATCAAGATAATATTTTTGTTGTTTACGATAAAGAAATTGAGTTGGGTTTTGGCAATTGGCATAATTTCAAGCAATAAAACAAAAAATAAAGTATTGACACTTACCACTAACATATTCTAAAATTCGAATATGTACAGTCAAACTTTCGCTGTTTATGCGGATACCCTCAAAGCCCTTGCGCACCCTCGTCGTTTAGAGATTGTCTATTTACTTAAGGATCAAGAGCTCTGCGTGGGTGATATCTACTCCATGCTTGATTTGCCTCAAGCCAATGTTAGTCAGCACCTGATGATTCTGCGTGAAGCCAAGCTGGTAAGTAGTCGTAAATTTGGCAAAACTATTTGCTACAAGCTCGCTCATCCCAATATTTTCAAGGCTTGCTCTTTGATTCGCGACTTTCTACTCGAGCAAAATCAAGACAATCAAGATTTTTCCCTGCTCAAGCACTCTCTAGATGAGCTGCTACCTATTGCTCATGATCCAGTTTGCCAAATGCGGGTGTCTAGCCAAACTGCTCACTATCACACTAAATACGAAAATAAAAATTATTATTTTTGCGCTTCTGGTTGCCTGCAAAAATTCAAGGAAAATCCTCAAAAATATGTCGAAGCAACAACTTAATTTTCACATTGCCGGCATGCACTGCGCAAGCTGTGCTAGCAACATTCAGAGAACTTTAAATAAAACTAAAGGCGTTGTTAAAGCCAGCGTTAACTATGGCAATGAACAAGCTAATTTAGAATTAGATGGCGCAGATTTTAAACAAGTGGCGCAAGTGGTCAAAAAAATGGGCTACACTGCCATTTTAGCTGAAGATGATCAAGCTGATGTCGCTGAAGAATTACGGGAAAAAGAAATCGCTAATCTTAAGTTTACCTTGACTTGGAGCGCTATTTTAAGTTTGGTTTTACTTGTTATCAGCATGCTACCTGTGCCTGAATTTTTCAAAAATCCCTACCTAATGCTCCTTCTTAGCACCCCCGTACAATTCCTGGCTGGTCGTCGCTTCTACCAAGGCGCTCTTTCTGCTCTGCGCAATAAAAGCAGCAACATGGACACCTTAGTTGCCCTTGGCACTTCGGTGGCTTACTTTTATTCCTTGGCAGTTATTTTGTTACCGAATTTTTTCAAAGCAAATAACTTAGAAGCTCATTTATATTTTGAAACTGCTGCGGTCATCATCACTTTTATTTTGCTAGGCAAATATTTAGAACTTAATGCCAAAAAAAATAGCAGTAGCGCCATTAAAAAACTCCTAGGGTTGCAAAGCAAAACCGCTACCCTCTGGAAAAATAATTCTTGGCAAGAAGTTGGTATTGACGAAGTGCAAGCTGGCGACCGCCTCTTGGTTAAACCTGGGGAAAAAGTTCCTGTCGACAGTGTAATTGCTAAAGGCAGCGCCAGTCTTGACGAAAGCATGCTGACTGGCGAAAGTGTCGCCGTGCTCAAAAAAACCGGAGATAAAGTCTACGCTGCGACCATTAATTACGATGGTAGTCTGGAAATTATTGCCAAAAAAGTTGGTCAACAAACCATGCTGGCACAAATTATTCGCCTAGTCAAAAACGCTCAAGGCTCTAAGCCTGATGTGCAGAAACTAGTCGATCGCATTTCTCAAATCTTTGTGCCCGTAATTTTACTTTTGGCTACTATTACCTTTATTGCTTGGTTGTTTTTTGACCGCAACATCGCCTTAATCAGTTTAATCAATATTTTGATTATTGCCTGTCCCTGTGCTTTGGGCTTAGCCACGCCTATTTCTTTAGTGGTCAGTGTTGGCAAAGGAGCCGGCAAAGGTATCCTGATTAAAGATGCTCAAGCCCTAGAAATTAGCAATCAAATCAAAGCCATTATTTTTGACAAAACCGGCACTCTAACTGTCGGTCAACCAGAAGTGCAAGAGTTTAAAATCTATGGCCACAAACAAGCAAATTTTGTCTGGAATTTGGTCAAAACCGCTGAAACATTGTCTGCTCATCCTTTGGCTAAAGCCTTGGTTAATTACGCTAGCAAAAACCTTAAGCAAGAACCACCGATTACTTTGCAAAATTTTGTCAGTCACGCTGGCGCTGGCATTGAAGCCAAGTACAAAAAAGAGACTCTTTTAATTGGCACAGAAGCATTGCTAACACAAAATAAAATTAAGTTGGATCAAGAAATGCAAGAATTAGCCAAAAAATGGCGCCAACAAGCCTACAGTTTGGTCTTTGTAGCTTTGGACAAACAAGTTCTAAGTATTATTGCCATTGCCGATCAAGAGAGAAGCAATAGCCTTTCCACCATTCAAAGACTGCAAAGCATGGGTATTAAAACCATCATGCTGACTGGCGACAATCAACAAAGTGCAAAAAATATTGCTAAAAAATTGCAAATCGATGAAGTGATTGCTGAGGTTTTGCCAGCTCAAAAAGAAGCAGTCATCAAGGAAATGAAAACCAAATATGGCGTAGTAGCAATGGTGGGTGACGGCATCAACGATGCTCCAGCCCTTAGCAGTGCCGATGTAGGTATTGCCATGGGCAATGGCACTGATGTGGCGATTGAAGCAGCTGGTGTAACTTTACTACACAGCGACATCGCCTTGGTACCTCAAGCTATTCACCTATCACAGCTTACTTTTCAGAACATTAGGCAAAATTTATTCTGGGCTTTTGCTTACAATATTGTACTCATTCCGGTAGCGATGGGTGTTTTTTATCCGCAGTTTAATTTATTATTAAATCCTATGCTAGCTGGTCTGGCCATGGCTTTCTCGAGTGTCACCGTGGTAGCTAATGCACTGCGTTTGAAAGGGCAAAAACTATGAATTTATGGGCAATTTTCCTGACTGGCTTGACAACTGGAGGGGTTTCCTGTGCCGCAGTGCAGGGTGGTTTATTGGCTAGCATTATCGCCAATCAAAAAAAACAAGAGTTAGCTGAAAAAACTTCCAAAGGCAAAGTTCAAACTAGCGACTTTGGACAAATTGATCAACTCGACTGGTTGCCGGTTACGATGTTTCTCTCTGCTAAGTTCGTTTCGCATGTCATCTTGGGCTTCCTGTTGGGAGCTTTGGGCTCATTTTTCACCCTGAGCCTTAGTGCTCAGCTGGCTCTACAAGTCTTTACTGCTCTTTTTATGCTGGCCACGGCAATGAACTTTCTTGATGTTCATCCAATTTTTCGCCACCTTGCCTTCCAGCCACCACAATTCATGCGTAGATTAGTCAAAAATCAAAGCAAAAGTCGAGCCTTATTTGCTCCAGTGGTACTAGGCTTATTTAGCGTCTTTATTCCCTGTGGCGTCACTCAAAGTATGGAAGTTTTGGCAGTAGCCAGTGGCAACCCCATTCAAGGCGCCTTAATTATGGGCACCTTTGTCCTTGGTACTTCGCCAATTTTCGCTCTACTTGGCATCGCTACAGCCAAGCTTACCGAATCTTGGCAAGCAATTTTTAATAAAACTGCTGCCGCTATTCTGATTGCTTTAGCAGTCTACAGTCTCAATGGCGTCTTAATCGTAATTGATTCTCCAATCACCATTAACAAAATCACCAGCAAGGTTGCTTGGTTTTTCTCTGATGAACGCTTCAGCCAAAAAAATCAGGCCAATCAAGCCGTGCAACAAGTCGGCAACCTGCAAAAGGTCACCATCGACATTCGCAACAACGGCTATTATCCAAAGTCATTTAAGGTTAAAAAAGGTATTCCAGTCGAGTTAACTCTTGCTAGTGGCAATGTTTACTCTTGCGCTCAAGCCTTTGTTTTCCGCGAATTTGACATTAGTACTATTGTTAAAGCTAACTCGAAGCAAGCTTTTACCTTTACACCAGAAGAAAAAGGCAAATTTACCTTTAGTTGCTCGATGGGTATGTATACAGGTGTAATGGAAGTTATTTAATCAAAAATTTAAAGAAAGGTTATTATGTTAAATTTATTCAAAAAAAAAGCCGCTCAAGGCGAACAAGTTGTTTTCAAGCTCTCTGGCCTACATTGCAGTAGTTGCGCCATGTCAATCGACAACGCTCTTGAAGAAGTGGATGGCGTTCTTGAAACTAGCACTAGCTATGCCAAAGCTGAAACCAAGGTTCATTTTGACCCCAAAAAAACCAATCATGATCAGCTAAAAAGAGCGATTCAAGGGGCTGGATATCAGGTAATTTAGCCACTATCTAATTGGCCAGCATCAGTTATAATAGACAGAAGTATTAATTGTCTTGAGCATAGGCTCAAGAAAGAAGAGTCCATATTTATGTCAGATCAAAATGACAACATGGAAAACAAGAAAAAAGTCTTCGTTGGTAACCTCCCATGGAGTGCTACCCAAGACTCTTTGCAAAATTTGTTTTCCGAATTTGGCGAAATTACCCAAGTCAGCTTAATCACTGACAGAATGACCGGCCGTTCCAAGGGTTTCGCTTTTGTAGAATTTGCCGAAGAAGCCAGCGCACAAGCTGCTATCGATAAGATGGCCGGCTACGTGTTGGAAGAGAGAGAGTTGGTTGTTAATATCGCTCGACCTCGTGAGCCAAGAAACGATCGTTTCCCAAGAAGAGACAATCGCTCCTTTGGTGGTGGTAGACCACAAAACAGAGATCGTAGATATTAATCTTTAGATCAAAACTGGAAACGCCGTGAGCAATCACGGCGTTTTTTGTTGTAAAATGAATTTATGTCTGGATTAAATAAGGGCGATATTCCAAGTAGACAAGATTGGGTGGTAACCGCCACCGGCAAAGAACTTGCTAAACCTCAACAGGAAAAGAAAGGCGATGGAGAAACTGGTATTCCTGCCATAGACCAAGCTGATAGAATTTCCAAAAAAATTAAGGATCTGATGGAGGGTGCAAAAATTGATGCCGTGCTTGGTTGTCTAAATAGAAAAGCCTTGGAAGAATTTCTAGATAACTTTGTGCCTCGTCATGACGGAGCCATAGTTTACTTAGACTTTAGAGACTTTAAACCAATTAATGACGACTATGGCCATAATAATGGAGATGAGGTCCTTAAAGAATTCGTCAGACAAATTAATGCCAACTTTAGAACCACCTTTGAAGAAGATTTCTTGTTTAGATTTGGCGGTGACGAATTTGTTTTGGTTTGTCAACATACGAGTCAAGAAACTAGTTTCGATGATTTTATGGAAAAAATCAGAGAAAAATTGGAAAACTTGAAAATAAAAGTAATGATTAGAACAAGCAAAAATGCTTTAGAAGTTGGTGTTGGTGTTGATTATGGCATGACCGGATACTTTGCAGCACAAAACAAAGATGAAAAACCAAATTTAAGGGAAGTGATGGATTTAGCTGATCAAAACATGTACGCCTATAAAGAAAAACATAAAACAGCTTCTTTGGCTCGTCGCTAAATCGTCTCTGAAATCTTTGGTCATTCTGGTATAATTTCAGAGTTCTTTAGAATAAAAGGAGGTGTCGCATAGTGGTCAATTGCACACGCTTGGAAAGCGTGAGCCTTACGGCTTCAAGGGTCCGAATCCCTTCACCTCCGCATTGATAAAACATATCGAAAAGCATTTTTATCACCTATAAAAGCTTTACGTTTTTCAGAAATTAACGCTTCATCTTCAGAAAGACGCTCATACAACTTTACTCCTCCTGGAGTCAAAGATGATGATGAATACCAAAAATCTACAATTCCATTCAATATCAATTGTTTAATGGTTTCTGCTACTATACCTTTTTCATGACCCTGAGCAACCGCAAGACCTCCGATCTCTTCCTCTATTTTCAGATTTTGTAAAAGCGAGGAATAAAAATTAGAATTTCCAGAATAAATATCGATATGAAATACGCCATAAATTTCAACATGCATGTCTTGACCAGAAAAAACTTCTAAAACTATATTTATAC
Source organism: Candidatus Microgenomatus sp. (assembly GCA_020724725.1). GTDB lineage: Bacteria > Patescibacteriota > Microgenomatia > UBA1400 > PJMF01 > UBA1364. Next base: position 21,263 of record DYGL01000007.1, read on the forward strand.
CAGTATTGTCTACTGATGAAATTTCAGTATTTTTTATAGCCGAACTTATTCTAACCTCAAATTGTTTCTCATTAAAATTAAAATCTAATATTTTAAGAGGCAAAGCACTGGGTTCGGTATCTATTTTTATAAGCTCTTCATTCTTCTGCGCCATAGAATATTTCTAATTTAAATAACCAATCAAAAAATCATCTAAAATTGCAACCGCCTCTCCTCTGTGTTTTGATTCCCCTTCAAACATCGAAGTAGCGTCTAAACCACAACCTTTAACAATGTCTCTGTTTGGATGCATGGGAATAAATTCCGTCACATCATAAATGTTTTGACCGATAAGCAACCAACAATCATTTTCACTATTATGCTTGCTTAATTCTTCCATAGTTAAAACTGAAAGAGAAGATTTCTGATTTTCAGATAAAGGCTGAATGTCGACTGGGGTCAGCTTACTCTTAACTTTTGTATAAACCAAAGGTAGTAAAGCTAAGCCAATTATTCCAACAAGTACTAAAAATAAAATCAAGAGTTTTTTATTTTTCATAAGCATAATTGTAAACCTAAATTGAGTGAAATAAAAAACATAAGCTACCTGTATTACTAATAGATATCAATTATCCTTTGAAAGGAGAATTCTTATGAATAAAAAAGCCATGCTTTTGGGTCTTAGTGCCCTCACTCTGGGAGGCGCTTTAATGCTCGCTCAAGCTGCCCAAGCTTACAAAGGTGATCCTAACGTGCAGGGTCCAAATTACACTCCAGAACGTCATGAAGCCATGACTCAAGCTTTTGCCAACAAAGATTATGCTACTTGGCAAAAATTAAGCGCAGGTAAAGGAGTAGCTAGACGCATTAATGAGGCAAATTTTGCCAAGTTTGCAGAAGCTCACCAATTAGCTTTGGAAGGTAAGACGGAAGAAGCTGCAGCTATTCGAGCTGAACTTGGTCTAGGTCAAAGGAATGGTAATGGTGGAAATTGCAATCGCTAACCGCTGATGATGTTCTTGGCGCCTCGCGCTAGCGAGGCGCCACAATAAAACATATAATCCAACAAATTCATGTTAGCAATAAAAACAGCCCATCTAAGTGACGAAACCATAGTCGAACTGGTGCGTAAAAGTGATCAAGAGCTTTATAGTGTTCTGATAAAACGTTATCAAAAAAAACTTCTGCGTTATGCTAATTATTTGATTAATGATGAGGACTTGGCAGCTGATAGTGTTGAAGAAGCTTTTATCAAAGCTTTTATAAACCTCAACAGCTTTAAAACCAGCATGAAATTTTCCAGCTGGCTCTATCGTATTGTTCATAATCAGGCACTAAATTTAGTTCAAAAAAACAAAAGACATCAATCAACTGATCAAATTTTAGAATTTGCCAGTTCTCTAGATTTGGAAGCGGAAATGATCAGTAAAGAAGAAATTAAACGTGCCAAAAAATGTCTCAGTCAAATTCCATTAATCTATAGAGAGCCTTTATCTCTCTTTTATTTGGAAGACAAGTCTTACGAAGAAATTAGTGATATTTTACGTTTACCAACTAGTAGCGTCGGTACGCGCATTCGTCGCGCCAAACTAATACTTAAAAAAATATGTCAAAACAACTAAAAAAAACTTCGATCAATTTAGAAAAAAATATCATGGATAAGGTCAAAACTGGCGCAGTTCGCATGAAACCTCGCTGGTATTTTATCTTTGGTTCTTTGGCTCTCAGCGCTGGTCTGGCCGGTATTGCCACCGTCTTAATTTTCGTCAACAATCTAGTTTTTTTCCTTCTACGTCAGCATGGACCTATGGGGCAATGGCGCCTCCAGCAAATCTTGGATAGTTTCACTTGGTGGTTGCCCATTCTAGCTCTGATCGGGATTTTTCTTGGCATCAAACTTTTACAAAAATACGATTTTTCTTACAAAAAAAACTTTAAACTAGTAATTGGTGGCTTACTAATTAGCATTATTTTGGCTAGTGCTCTGATTGACTATTTAGGCTTCAATGAAATATGGTCAAAAAGAAGACCAATGCGACAATTTTATCCAAAGTGGCAACAAGCAGAGCAAGGAAATCTTGAGTTGCCAGCTGGCAGAGGCAGAATGAGAAGACAATAATTTTTTCTGCTATGATTAATACATGACCATTAAACTCTTTTTGCAAGCCATCATCACTTTTCTTCTGATCGATTCAGTTTGGATCACTCAGGTGGCTGGACCTTGGATGCGTAAAGCTACTCCTCATTTAATGGCTAGCAATCCTAATCTAATAGCTGCAGTTATTTTCTATTTACTTTATATTGCTATCTTACTATTCTTGGTCGTCGTTCCAGGCTTCAATAATAAAATCGGTTTAAACACTCTTGCTCTGCAAGCTTTTCTCTTTGGCTTAGTTTCCTACGCCACATATGACCTTACCAATTTGGCTGTGATGAAAGGCTATCCATGGACAATGGCTGTGGCTGATATGCTTTGGGGTGGAATCTTAACAATGGCAACTGTACTGATTATTTATAAGCTTAACCATTAAAACTTAGTTACCCACTAATTTTAAATTTTTAAGCCACAAGCTACAGAATTGAGCCTGATCTTGTTTTTCTAAATCTAATTGCTCTAAAGCCTGAACGTGAATAAAGGTATTAGCAAATTCACCACACAACTGATCACCATAAACTCTCAATCTCTCACCACTATCCAAAACAGCTGAAATTGAAAGCTTGGGCACTTTTTGCAAAATCTTGGCATCAGCTGGACGATTATATTCATCAATGGGACAAGTTTTGTGACCTTGGCGAACAATTAATAATTCTTTGTCGTTGTCTTTACTTTCTGGTCCATATTTAGCCAAAATTTCTGGGTCATGAGGAGCGCAAAAACTACTAAAGCTAAGATTACCAAACTCATAAACTGCCTCCGAACTAAAAGGAGGATAAGCGCCCATAGCTTGGCCAATTTCGTTCAAACTATTTTGGTTTAGTTTTTGGCTATAAAGCAAATAACTCCAAAAATCATATTCCGGCTCAGTACTGTAAACAATAATTTTTTGATCTGGGTATTTTTCTTGATAAAGATTGATATATCTTGCTAAGACTCGCTCATCAAAATTGCCCCAATCCAAACTAATAATTGGGTAACGATAGAAATATTGATAAGTAAAATTGAGAACACTAAGACTGTAAGCTCCAACCAGCAACAGTCTTAGAAATTTTTGACGCCACAAGAAAAATAAGCCCCAAGCTGCCAAAATCGTCATCACTAAATAGCTAAACAAACTGCGCAACAAATACCACTCTCCACCGCTATTGATCAAAGCTGGCAAACACAAAGTCAAAACTCCCAAAAGCAAAACTATTCCTGGCAAACGCAATTTCTTTTTGACCAAAAGTCCTGCCAAGCCAACAAAAACTAAAAGTATTTCCAACCAATAAAAAATGCCATGGGTCCAAACACTAAAGCCACTCACATTTGGTTCAATGAGCAGCAGCAAAGTGACAGGATTAAAAACACCGGTTAAACGCTGCAAAAAAAACAGGCCAATTGCCGTTGCTTTATTACTCACCAAACTACTTAGAGGATTATTTAAACTGAGTCGCCTTTCGTCGTTCACTACTTTGCTCAAATATTCAGTTTCACTAAAAATCACACTTGATAAACGAGAAGATGCTCCTTGGTTTGGCAACATAACCAAACCGTAATAAAGCATCAAGCCAAGAGCCAAAACCATAATTAACAACTGTGGCCAAAAGGGCTTAATTTTCTTGATCAAATCAGACCAAGACCAGGAAAGTTTTTCTTGAATCAACATCAACAAAAACAAGAAACCCGTCCATGGTAAAAGTAACAACTTAAAACCCTGATATTGAAAAAAGCCTAAGAAAAATAATGGCAAGCTCAAAAGCACAATACGCCAATCACGCCTCACAAATAAAACTCCAGCAGTCACATAAAACCACAAGCCATAAAAAGCGTCATAGCTCAAACGACTCATCTGCCAAAACAAAGGACTCAACACAAAAACCACCAAAGTTGCCTTGGCCAAATCTCTACGTTTCCACAGCGACCAAACTAAAAAAGCCATCAAAAATGGCAAGCTCAAACCCATCAAAACTGAACTTAAGTGGGTGGCCAACAAAGGCTGTTTAAAAAATAGAAAACCCAAACTCATTACTTGAGCTGGCAACTCAGCGTACATGACATGTGAAGGCTTAAGCGAAAAAAAGCCTTGACTCTGGTCTAGAGTTTTGCCTTGCAAAACAAAAGACTGGGCTTGAATGGCATAAACCATTTCGTCATGAGGTAAAGTAGCCGGAATTTGATCCAACTTAAAAAGCCTAGACCAAAACAAAAACAACAACAGGAAAACAAAAAAAAGCTTTTCTTTCATGAATGATTCCGATAGACAATTATAGAAGACAAGTGGAATAAAGGTAAGAACGATAAAAAAAAAGAGTAAACAGGAGTGCCTTAAGTACGAGCGCTTCATCCGGTTTACCTTTGCGGTGCCCAAACTAATTAGGCGGGTAAAACGGTAACCTTCTTGCCCAACAATCTAGCGGGCAAGAAAATCAGCATGGCAATGGGTGTCCCGATGAGGTCATAAAGTACAAACTGCAACAAACCTCTGGGCCAAGCCAACCATTTCCAATCAGTCAAGATTTGAAGCAGGTAAAGGCTAAGTCCAATCGGGTCCCAGACGCTAGTCCGAGCACAACCAGGCGCCCTGAGGCTGAGACCATGGCTGTGTAGTTCGAGTTTTTCCTCTCCAGGATTTAAAATGAACTGCACGTAGATGTATAGAACATCAACCACAGACATAACGAGTTGCACCTTGGACAAAAAGAGAAGCCAAGGCTCTTGCGAGTATAGATAAAGCAAAAAGATGACGGCTCCGAAACTCATCGCTCCAGCTCCGCCAAACAGAACGTACTTCTTCTCCTTTTCTCGATGATCTCCACACCGAATTTGATTGTTATCGCAAGTGCCTGAAACATCGGCGTGTTTGGTCACCATCAGGTAAACAAACAGCAACCCATACAAGACAAGCGCGACTAATACGATTGTGCCCCAATCACTAGGGGCATTGATATTGCTCATAAGAAGGAAACTCCTTTTTTTGAGCACCGCTTTCAAACAATTTATCTAAATTGCCATAAAGCGACACTCAATTAAAGAAGCAACACTCCTGTTGTTAAAGAACTGGTGTTTTTCGCACTTTTCCTATAAAAAATAAGAAATTAGCAAATATTCACCAGACTTAATTATCCTATAATATAGTTATAAAGTCAAGTTTATTTAATTTTAAACTGCTATATAATCATTTATTATTAAAAAAATAGAAACTTAAAACTGTGCAATGGATCATAGATATGTTAAATCAAACCCCTTCCGTCGAAGAATTAAAAATTATGGTCAGAGAAATCAAAGCTGACCCAGAAGTTCCTCAGGAAGTTGTCGAACATGTCCGCCATAATCTGGTCAAATCTACCAACTTATCCTCCATCTGTGTGGATGGGGGTTATCAGGCAGAAGAAGCCCTTGGAGAACTAGCCAGAGCCGGAGGTGATCTGGGTATTTCTATGGCTTTACTCTCACTAGGCTTAAGCGTTGAAGATGCTTTTAATGCAGTTTATCAATACCGAAAAGAACATGGTCAAAAATATGGCTGGCACACTGACACTCATGTTGACCCAGAAGATGGTAGTCATGCCCACTCAGAAGCCATTTGTGGCTGTGGCCACTGCAATGCTGCTTTTGTTAATGCTTCAAGATACGGCATTGATAGCCAGCAAGTAGCGGATTTGCTCGCACTCATTAAAAAAACTCAACAAAGCGAAGCCTCAAACATGCGCTTTATCAATCTAAACAGAGATCATCAAGAAGAAGGTATTTTTGTGATTGAGAGTGAGACAGTAAGCATCTTACCTTGGGATAAGGAAAGAAATCATCAATTTTTCGTTTACGATCAAGCCAGAGATGTGGCACTACTAAAAGCAATTGCTCAAGCCACTCAAAGTGGTAACTACTCCAAAGAGGTAGAGGCTCATGACTTAATTGACACCGTTACCAAACAAACTAATTCTACCCTAGGTTTACTTGGCTCCAGCAAAGGCAAACCCATGTATGCCTTGAGTTATGAAAATGGCGCAGTTAGTCTCAAGTTGGTTGGCCACGCTCCAGAGAACTAGAGGCCAATTTACTTCTTCTCAATATGTGCCACACCCTCACCTTGAGCGGCTTGGGAAGCAACGGCAAATTGCACTTTCTCTTGGTATTCCTGAATGTTTTTGGCGCCAGTGTAGGACATGGCAGAGCGCAGTCCACCAACTAAATCATTGATGATCCACTCGGCAGAACCTTTGTAAGGCACCATGGTCATAATGCCTTCAGCACTGCGGAATTCGCCCATTTTAGAACCATTATCTTTCATGTAGTCTTCGCTAGCCTGACCACGCGCTTTTTTGACTCCGCCCACCACTTCTCCAGGAGCTTCTTCGGTGCCGGCCAGCATTGAGCCAACCATAATTACTCTAGCACCAGCCGCGATTGCTTTGGCAAAATCAGCCGGCTTGCGAATACCACCATCAGCAATCACTTCCAGTCCTGAAGCAGTGGTCTCAAAAACAGCAGACAGCTGAGGAAAACCAGCCCCCGCCACCAAACGAGTGATACACATCCCACCCCCACCCACACCGACGCGGGCAATGGTCAGACCAGCTTTTTTGTAGGACATGGCCTGATCGTAACTGACAATATTACCAGCAATCACAGTCAACTTAAGCTTGGCTTGAATTTCAGAAGCAGTGCTAATGATCTCACTCATGCCGCCATGAGCCACATCTAGCAAAATAGCTTTGGCGCCCAATTTCTTGAAAGCTTCGGCATTTTTGAGCGCATCCTTGAGACCAATGGAATAAACAGCATCGATTTTAGCTTTTTGCAGGCGTGCCGCTGCCTCCAAAGCTTCATTGACAAACACTCTTGGCATAAAAGTCAAACCACCAAGTCGATGCATCAGCGCAGCCATTTTTTCACCACTAACCGTGTCCATGGGAGCAGTCACGATGGGTTTAGCCAACTTAAAAGGTCCAAATTGAACTGACACATCAGTTTCACGACGAGAGCCAATTTTGGTTTCCGCTTGAGGTACAATTAAAACATCATCATAAGTTAAGCTAGCTGGGTGAGCACTAGAGATATTGGGCCAGTTTTCGGTTTGGCCGAGGTATTTATAGAATGTGGTGGACATCAAGTATTAAATTCATTTTCTCATCAGAGACAATTCGCCACATTATTTCTAACTGCAGTCTAAATGCTTCGAAAATGAATTTATTCCTTTCTTAATAGTTAATTTGTAATTTGATAATTAGTAATACTTAATCGTTTGATCACGTTTGGGCCCGACACTAATGAGTAGCGGTTGAACCTGCAAACTCTTGGTCAAAAAGGCGACGAATTGCAAAGCCTCCTTTGGTAAATCGCTCATTTTTTTGACCTCACTTAACTTCTGACCATCAAAGCTAGGCAACTCAACATATTTAGCCGTCACCCCATTTAAGTATTCCTGATCTGGACGATAAGGCACTTCTTGACCATCTTTTTCGTAAGCCACACAAACTTTAATCGGCACTTCCGGATAGGCAATGTCGAGATGAGTTAAAGTCAAATACTCCACACGACCAACGCGGAACAAATAAGACAACATTGGTAAATCGATGTAAGCAATATCACGAGGTCGCTTGGTAGTTGCACCATATTCATTAGCATCTTCGCGAATGCGTTTGGCCAAACCTTCCTCCATCATGGTTGGCAAAACTCTGGTACCCACGCTAGATGTGTAAGTTGCCTTGATAGTAGCAGCCTTAACTGCCAAAAGTTGATCATCGATTGCACCCTCGGTCGAAGAATAAATGCCATCAAAACCACAGTTAGAGGCAGTCACGTCTGGATAAACTCCATAGCGTGGATCGATACCTAGAGCTTGAGCTTTCTCAAAAACCATGGGTGTTTGACCTTGCCAAGTTTCTTCAATGAGAGACTGGACTTCACTGACAAAAGGCTGAAGAGTTGCTTTGGCACTCTCTAGGGAAGCGCTAAAAGCAGTTAGATCACCCACCTCCACACTCGAACCATCCAAGCGTGGCACTTGCACCTTAGCTAACTCAAAACCAAAACCTTGACACAGCATTTGGTAATGACTGTAATGAGCAGCAACTTTTTCTTGCCAATCAGTCGCAAACAGATCGCGCATACGTAAAGGATTGCGATAAATTACATCAGCATAGGCTGGCGAAATACCCCTGCCAGTCGCGGCCTTGCTACCAGTAGCTTTCATTTTCAAAACCGCTTCAAAAGCGCGATGAGTGTCTAAACAAAGTAGCGCCATCTCATCAATCAAAAGCTTGGCTGGCATGGCTTGACCGTCCAAAACTTTTTCGACTTCTTTAATTTCTAAAACCAAATCTTGTGGATGAATCACCATCTCTTTACCTAAAACTACAGTGCAACCTTTTTGCAAAACACCTGATCCAAGTTGATGGAGAGCAATTTTTTTATCGCCAAAAGCGATGGTGTGACCAGCGTTAGCACCACCATTATCACGGTAATGAAAAGCGCTTTGGTGTTCTTGTAAAAAAAGAGCAGTTAGCTCATCGGTAATACGACCCTTACCTTCATCGCCTAGTGCCCCACCTACCACTGCAATCGAATTGGCGCGCCTACCAGCCCTGATAAAGGGGTTATGATCAAGTTTTTGATCAACACCATGGAGCTGACCATCTTTATAAACAGAATTGTAAACACTGACAAAATCATATTTTGAACCCTGCATTTTCGCTTTGCGAAAAGCAGCTGGTGCAAAAGATGCTGTGCTATGCGTCATGATTTTAATTCCTTTATTTAGTCTTTTTAGTTGATAATTTGGAATTTTCTTTGATAAATTTTTTGATTTTAGCAATCACTTGCTCACCCAATTGGACAGATAAACCAAGATAATTACTAGTGTTAAGCTGT
>DYGL01000008.1 GCA_020724725.1 Candidatus Microgenomatus sp.
TTGCGGCAATAGTTTCTTTTTCATCAAAACTCAAGGTAACCATGCCATCTCCAGTGTGAGTAAAACTAATAGTGAGTAATTCAGTATCTTCATTGGTGCTCCAGCTTTTGCCAAGATCAATACTAGTGAGAGAAACAAAAAGGCTTTTATCGTTGATTTCTTGAGCGATTTCTTGGACAGGAATGCTGGTACCGATTTGTAGATCAAGGTTTTCCACTTCGCCCTCAATTTTGATTCTCAACTGGAGCGAGTCCAAGCTTTTACCCTGTGTGTTGATTAAAACAGGAATTTTGACGGCAGTGTCTTTTGGTAATTGCTCTACCTGTTCAAAGCTAACAATGGGTTGACCATTAGTTTGAGCGAAGACTAATTTATTTGTCGAGCTCATCAATAGTAGGGTAAATATTGCAAAAAGAATTTTTTTCATTTTTTCCTTACTACTAGCCACCGCCTTGAATCACTGCCTTATCCAAATTGATTGGAGTTGGGATTCTAGAGTAGCTGCTAATAATGTCTTTTAAGACTAATGAATAGTCGGCAATATCAACTGTACCGTCTTTGTTGACATCGGCTTTAGCATTACTGCTAAAGAGATTTCTAATTACGAGTGAAAGATCTATTACATTGACTGCTCCATCGCCATTTAGATCTGTAGCTGAGGCCACTGAGGCTTTGCAGTAACCAACTGGATTTGGTGCAAAAGAGCTGCTAGTCGTCTCTCTTCCAACTTGGACGGTTGTGTTGAAAACACAACTTTCTCCAGCGCCACATTGGCTGTCAGAAGAACAGGTTTGCTCACAAACTCTTTTCAGAGTTGGGGCAGTTTGCACACAACTAGATTGATTGCCAGAAGAAACAATGGTTCTGGTTTGAATACCATAGCTACATTTCGACCATTCTGAATAACTGTATTGGCAAGTCAAGTTTTCTTCACAAACATAAACTGGACACTGAGTGGTTGGGGCCATAATGTATCTGCGATCGTCATAAATTCTTTCCTTAACCAATCTTAAAGTACCATTTGGACAACTAGGTACAGCACAACTCACAGGAGTAATGCTGGCTATTGGAGTAGGAGTGCTAGTTGCTGGAGGAGAAGGCATTCTGGTCGGAGTTGGGGTCATTGAGATGGGCTTGCTTTCTCGACAAACCTTGGCAGGCATAGCCTGAGCACAGACCATTCCTTCTGGACAAGCTGGCATAGGTGGCTGATAGCAATATTGTCCACTCGGGCAATCGCTGTTGACAGAACAAGTTTGACTACTTGGAGTAACACTAGCGGTAGGAGAAGGTACTCTGGTGGGAGCAGGAGTGCTAGTGACTTCTCTTTCTTTACAAACGCTAATCGCTGCAATCATAGGACATGCTTTCCCAGGTGCACAAGAAGGTTGTGGAGTTTGATAACAAAATTCATTTTTGGCGCAATCGGCATCAGTGCGACAAACATTTGGTTTAAGATCATCAGTTTTATCCTTGCAGTAAGAAGTTGCCATGAAAGTTGGACAAGACCTGCCCGGAGGGCAGTCTGGCATAGGTGGCTGATAGCAAAATTGACCCTCTTTGCAACTTGCGTCAGTTTTACAAGGAACTTGACTAGTTTGAGTGGTTGATTCGGTAGCAATCACGATAGAAGAAGGAGTATTGAGGCTGTCTTGACCAGTTTTATAGAGAGTGGCCTTAGAGAAGCTTCGGTCAAAAAGTAAGCTCATATCCCCTGCCACACTTACGTTGCTAAGTAGTTCAAATTCCACAGTTCCTAAAACATGATCAGCACCATTAGTGTTAAAAGGCATGTTGACGTTGGATAAGGTCCAGACTAAAACCAGTTCTTTGTTGGCAGTGGTTTCATTTTTACTTAGATTTAAAATTGGTTTTTCTAGAGCAATTCTGCTTTCAACGGCAGCTTGTTGTCTACTGTCGCAATACATATTACTAGGACAGTCGGCGTCAGTAGAACAATAGCGCAACATTTTATCGGTGATAGTCACTCCAGGATTTGGTTGACACATAGAACCCTTGGTTCTCGTATCCAAAGTCGCGCCAGCTGGTTTAAAAACAACCTTATCAATAGCGTTTAAGCTGTTTTCATTAAAAAGTAATTTAAGTTGTAGTGCATCAATATTGCTACTACCAGTATTAACAACTACTTTGACTGAGCAAAGCTGTCCTTTGACGCAGTCAGCATCTTTTTGTAATTTAACATTGACCAAACCACCAGCGACAGAGGCTTGATTGCGAGTGTCTTGTTCTTGTCCTAGAAGGATAAAAGAGCTAATTCCACCAACTAAAAGTAATAAAAATAAAACAACGCCAGCCAAAATCTTCTTTTTCTTTTTATTATTTTTGTTTGGGAAAGCGGGGGTTGTTGGTTGAAACTGGTTATTTTGTTGAAGTTGATCGACTATGGAATCTGACATACTCTCATTTAAGCATAAATTTTCGTTAGCAAGCAAGAGGCAGAAAACTTTGAGGTAACTATGAACTCACTATAATGAGTTCTACGATTCAATAGCTTTAATTTTGTCGCGAATAATGCCGGCTAGTTCAAAATCGAGCTCATTGGCAGCTTTTTTCATCTGGGTGCGTAGCTTTTTAATCAGGGCCTGTTTTTCTCCTGGAGTTAGTTCTTCTGGATTGATGGCCGTCAGATTGAGCTGTTCTTTATTGGAGATTTTTAACAAGATGCTTTTTTGATTTTTATTATTATTTTGATCTTTTTCTTGGCGTTGAAGCAGTTTTTCTCTAATTGGCTTATTAATTCCAACGGGAGAAATTTGATGTTTGAGATTGTATGTCTCTTGAATTTGGCGACGACGGGTAGTTTCTTTGATGGCTGAGTCCATAGATTTAGTGACTTTATCAGCATAAAGAATTACCTGGCCATCTACATGGCGGGCAGCACGACCCATGGTTTGAATGAGAGAGGTGCTACTACGCAAAAAACCTTCTTGATCAGCATCAAGAATTGCAACAAGGCTGACCTCTGGCAAATCTAAACCTTCGCGCAGTAGGTTGATGCCAACCAAAACGTCATATTTTCCACCACGCAAGTCATCAAGAATGTCACTGCGATCGAGTGTCTCCACGTCTGAGTGCAAATAGGCTACTTGTGGATAAATAATTTCTTGATCGGCAAATTCTTTACTTTTTTTAACTAGAGCATTGATTTTTTCTGGATCATTTAAATAATCACTCAAAGCTTCAGCCATTTTTTTGGTCAAAGTTGTCACCAAAACTCTTTGGCTTATTTTTTTACGTTTAATAATTTCTAAAGTTAAATCTTCAATTTGTTGCTTGGTGGGGCGAATATCAATGATTGGGTCAAGCAAGCCTGTAGGGCGAATAATTTGCTCAACTACCCTGTTTTGACTCATTTTTAATTCCCATTCGCTAGGGGTGGCAGAAACATAAATGCTTTGTTGCTTTCTTTCCAAGAATTCGTGTAATTGCAGAGGTCGATTGTCAATGGCAGCTGGCAAGCGAAATCCATAGTTAATTAAAGTCTCTTTGCGAGAGCGATCGCCAAAATACATACCTTTAATTTGAGGAATGCTAATGTGGCTTTCATCAATAACAGTTAAAAAAGAATCAAAGCCGAACTTTTCCTGATTATATTTAAAATAATCAAGCAAAGTGTAAGGTGGTTCTCCAGGTTGACGGCCATCAAAGTAGCGAGAGTAGTTCTCAATGCCATTAACTGAACCGAATTCCTGAATCATTTCCAGATCGTAGTTAACTTTGTGTTCAAGGCGATAAGCTTCAATATTTTTACCAATTTTTTTGAGTTCTTCCACTCTTTCGTTCAAATCTCGGCGAATTTCCGCCATGGCTTCTTTTTGACTTTTAACTTCCACAGCATAATGTTTGGCAGGATAAATCAAAGCCATGTTGTTTTTGTAAAATTTGCTAGGGGCTTTTTCGATAATTGAGCCAGAAATAGGATCGATATCTCTGATGCTGACAATACGATCACTAAGTGTTTCAATTCTTACCGCTGTATCTTGGTAAGCTGGCCAAACCTGAATTACATCGCCTCTTAGTCGATAACTACCTCTAAGTAGATCGCTATCACTACGTTCATATTGCAAGTTGCTAAGTTGCATTAGTAAGCTTTGGCGATCAATTAGTTCTCCTTCGACAACTTCTAGGATGAAACGATTGTAGTCAACTGGCGAACCAAGACTATAGATACAGGAAACTGAAGCGACAATAATCACATCTGGTCTAGTCATTAGATGAGTGGTGGCAGCCAAGCGTAGCTTGTCGATTTCTTCATTAATAGTGGCTTCTTTTTCGATGTAAGTATCGCTGCTAGGCAGATAAGCTTCTGGCTGATAATAATCGTAGTAGGAAACAAAATAAGAAACAGCGTTTCTCGGAAAAAAGTCTCTCAATTCTTGATAAAGTTGAGCAGCCAAGGTTTTATTGTGAGCGATAACAAGAGTTGGTTTCTGGGTTTTTTCGATCACATTGGCGATAGTAAAAGTTTTGCCTGAGCCAGTTACTCCCAAAAGCACTTGATCTTTAGTTCCTTGCTGCAAACCAGCAACAAGAGCCTCAATAGCTTGGGGTTGATCGCCAGTTGGTTGGTAGTTTGAGTGAAGTTTAAATGGCATTTTTAGTTGACTCTCCATTATATACCAAGTCTGGACTTTTTACCTAGCTATCCCTATAATTACAACTTGTTTTGCGAACATAAAAGTGCTGGTAGCTCAGCTGGATAGAGCAACTGCCTTCTAAGCAGTAGGTCGTGGGTTCGAGTCCCACCCAGCATACTTGTTTGTTTACAATACGGTGCCCATAGCTCAGTTGGTTAGAGCGCCACTCTGTGGAAGTGGAGGTCGCGGGTTCGAGTCTCGTTGGGCACCCCTTTACAACTATTTCTTATTTCCTTTATGATGAAGTTATGTTGCCAACGTCTGGTTCTAGTGTTTCTAGTGCAAGCAAAGCAAACCTTGCTCAAGGACAGGTAGTACCAGAACCAGTTGGTTTACCTTCTCCAAAGAAAGAAATTGAACAAAAAAGACTCAAAATTGCTGGCATTGTTCTAGGAGTCCTAATTTTAGGAGTTTCTCTCACTCTATTTTTTGTCAGATCTAGTCAAGATGTTAGAAAATCTGCTGACACATGCAATGAGCAGTGTCCAGGCGATGATGGGGTGTTGCGCAACTGTACCCCTCCAGAATCTCCAGGAAATTCTGCTGATAGTATGTGTGCTTGGGCTGGTAGAATTGAATCTTGTGGCGGTCGACAATATTGCTGTCCCAGTCCTGGTGGTACTTGGACCACTAATATGACGGCTTGTGCTACGCCAACACCCACTCCCACTCTTACCGCTACTCCCACCGCTACACCTTCAGCTACTTTAACACCTTCAATTACTCCTAGTCTTACCGCTACTCCATCAGCGACGATTAGCCCAACTAGAACTCCTTCTCCTCCCATTACTTCTACCCTAACTCCCACTCCAACCAAAACTCCAACCCCAACAAAAACACCAACACCAACTAAAACACCCACGCCTACACCGACCGGGACAAATGCTACCAACACTCCAGTTCCAACTGCTACGCCAGCACCACCTACTCCTACGCCAACCGCCTCTGTAAACAGTCTGCCAAATGCTGGTTCAATAGAAACAACTTTCTTAATCCTAATCGCTGCTTTTTTCTCAGTGAGTTTGGGTTTAGCTTTGAAATATAAAAACTAGCTAGTTTTTGCCAAAAATAAGTTCAGCTTTAACTGCACGATCTATAACTGATCCAGGCAGAGCTTTAGCATTTTTACCAAGACTAATGCCTGGTAAAATCGAACAGTTGACTCCTAGGAAAACACCTTTGGCCATAATTGCTCCCAACTTAGTTTTGTTGGTATCAATTAATAGATCGTTTTTCTGATCTTTGCTGGCTAGACGCATTTTGACAGCTTGACCATCAAAACGTAGGTTGGCAGTGCAAGTGCCGTAGCTAGGGTTAACTTGAGCTTCCAAGACACTATCTCCTATAAAATTGTGATGCAAACTGCATTTTGGGCCAATGTAACTGCGAGCGATTTCGCAACCAAAGCCGACAACACTATCTTGCTCAATGATTGAATCTCTAATTAGGGTGTGGTTGCCGACAATGACGTTTTGACCAATGTAGGCTGGACCTTTAATGACAGCGCCGGCCAAAATTTTGGCTCCGGACTCGATCTGGACTGGACCTTCGATTTTAGCCAGGCGGTCGACGTAGACACCACGAGCAATTTTATTTTTCAATTTGTATTTAAGAAAAAGTTGAGTCATGTCTAACACTTGGTGAGCTTGTTTAAGTTTTTGCCAATAGCCTTTGTAAGTCATAAACTCAACTTGATGTTTTTGCATAAGTTGATCGAGGGCTTTCTCATAAGCATCGTCACTGTTTTTTTGTTTTTTAATTAGGTCAAAAAGTTCTTGTGGTTCTCTGAAATAGTGAAAAAACAAGTTGGCTAAGTCACTTGGTTCTTGACCGCGAGCTGGCTTTTCAATAATGCCAGTGACTCTTTTGCCATTCACCTTCAAATAACCTCCGAGAAAGTATTCATTAACTTTCATGCCAACTATTTGAGCGTAAGTATTGCTAGCTTTTTTGATGAATGAGCTTAGAAATTTAGGGTCAATTAGATCAACCGCGTTCATGATGACTATTGGCTGGTTTTTCACTAAATCAGCTGTTAGGTTGATGGCATCAGCTTGACCTGAGGCCTCATTTTGTCTGATGGTTTGAATTTTTAAATTTTTGCTGTTTAAGTCGCTAGCTAATTTTTCATTATCGTCATTACAAACGACAATGGCTTCTTTGGCTCCAGCCAAACGAATCATCTCTAAGGTGTGGGCCAATAAAGGCTGACCAAAAAAAGGGAAAATACTTTTACTGGTCACCAGTGGGGCAAAATTTTTACCGATACCTCCAGCTAAAACTAGAAAAATTGGTTTTTTCATGTCTTCATTATATATAAAGAGCCAAAATTAACCTAGATGAGAATGATCATTGATGCAAATCATCTGCCAAGCTTGCTTTTCATGATCATAGCTTGCAACGCTCAAGCTAGTGTTGTTGAGGTCAAAATTGCCATAAATATCATAAAGGTTGGCAAGATCACCATGAGGGTTGAGAATTTTGGCGAAAATCATCCTAAGAATTAGGGCGTGGCAAACTACTATTAAATTCTCTTCGCTTCTTTGGCGCAAAAAATCTAGAGCATTAGTCGCTCTTTGAACAAATTCAATAGCATTTTCTTCATCGCTGTAGCGCCAAGTACCATTTTCATCAAGCAAATGCTTGCTCAATTCAGCTCTAATTTGTTTGGATTGTTCGCTTAGTTGAGAAAGGCCAACTAGCTCGCTAGGTCCTCTTCTTTCCGCAAAAAGCTCACTACTTTCTAATTTGAGCTTATTTTTTGAGGCGATTGCTTGAGCTGTTTCTTGAGCTCTATGGTAAGGACTGGCGATAATGCCATCGGTTTGAATCTTGCTGAAACGTAGAGCTACAATTTTGGCTTGAGATCTGCCAATTTCAGAAAGAGCCGTTTCTTTAGATTGATGGATTCTGGCGGCGTTGCCCTCGCTTTCACCATGACGCACAAAGTAGATTTTTTTCATGATTCTCTTGATTATAAACCATCTTTGGCAGATAATAGTAGTCTTATGAACAAAAAACTCACTAAAATTGTCGCTACCATTGGTCCAGCTACCGAAACAGCGGAAATCATGGAATCCTTAATCTCTGCTGGCATGAACGTAGCTCGTTTTAACACTAAGCATGGTACTCCAGAATGGCATTTAGAACGCATTCATAGAGTTAAGGCCGTTGCTAAAAATATGGGCAAATCAATCGGCGTCTTACTCGATCTTCAGGGTCCAGAAATTCGCATTAATACCAAAAATGGCGCCTCTTTTGAACTCAAAGCTGGCGAAACAGCTAAATTTGTTTCCACAGAGCCTAGTGAGAAGGAAATGAATATTCCCAGCAACGTTATCGAAGCTTTGCAAATTGGTGATACTGTTTCTACTGATGATGGCGCTTGTGAGTACAAAATTATTGCAAAAGATCAAACTAGCGTTTCTGTTCAATCTGTCACTGATGTGACTGTTAAGCATCGCAAAACCATGAACACTCCAGGCATTGTGATTGATATGCCCTCTTTAATTGAAAATGATCTGGTCCAATTAGATAACATGACTGATGATGATATTGATTTTGTTGGTTTATCTTTTGTGCGTGACACTAAAGACATTGCGATTTTGCGCGATGAATTAAAGAAAAGAAACTTGCACGCTGACGTGATTGCTAAGATTGAAAATCAAGCCGCTTTGGATAATTTGGATGAAATTATTGAAGCTGCTGACGCAGTAATGGTGGCTCGTGGAGATTTGGCCGTAGAGGTTCCTTTTGAAAGATTGGCTTACTATCAAAAAATGATTATCGAGAAATGTCGTACTGCTGGCAAACCAGTAATTACCGCCACTCAAATGTTAAAAAGCATGACCACTGATCCTCGTCCTACCAGGGCTGAGGTAAGTGATGTGGCCAATGCTATTTATGACGGCACTGACGCAGTTATGCTTTCTGAAGAGACTACCATAGGTAAGTATCCAGTCGAATGTGTGGAAACTCAAGCCAAAATTGCCGCTTACAATGAACCATTTTCGGAGAATCATTTGTGGGAATGGGCTGATGCAGGTGACGTTTCTGCGATCACTTATGCTGCCTTTTCTCTACTTGATTCCAGAAAAGAAGATATTGATTTGGTAGTTTGTTTGACTGCTAGTGGTAAGACCGCTCGCCAACTTTCTCGTTTTAGACCTGATGTAGAAATCAAAGCAGTTACTCAAAGTAAATCTGTTTACAATAAATTAGCTTTGGTTTATGGGGTGGAGCCTGTTTTGGCAACTGATGAAACCTTTACTTACTCAAGTGAAATGGACATTGTTGACAATCTCAAACAAAATAATGTCATTAGTGTTGGTCAGAAGGTTTTGATTATTGCTGGTTTAGGCGAGCAAGTCACTGGTCGTCAGACGGATAGCTTGCTTTTGGTTGAGATTAAATGATATGCTAAATGCATATGTCAAATAAAAAGTCCGGTGTCTTCCCTCTATTGGTTGGTGCCGTCGCTGGTGCGGCTGCGGTTTTTTTCTCTGACAAAAAAAATCAAGAGAAAGCAAAAAAAGCTGTCGCTAAGGGCAAAGCTAAGCTGAAGAGTCTCTCAGCTGAAGTTAAAAAGAACCCTGAAGCTTTTGCCAAAAAAGTTGGCAAGCAAGTCGGAGTTCAAGCCAAGAAGTTGGCTGCTAAAGCTAAAAAATTAAGCTAATTTAGTCAATCAAGTCGGCTAACTTCATAGCCCAATCTCTAATCAGAGCTTGGTTCTCTTCCATGTCTGGATAACCATCGATATGAATGGTTTCGATGACTTTTTGTCCGCCCATTTCATTGACAAATAAATTTTCAATAATTGTTGTGGCTCCACAGAAGTGAACGTAGTTGCTGTCACCACAACCCAAAATAGCGATTTTTTTGCCAGCGAGGCTAGGTTTGGAGCTACTAATTCTCTCGATAAAATCATTAAAATCCGAAGCTGGCAAGCCATCATCCCAAGTAGAAGAAGCCAAAATAAAACCAGTGTAAGGCTTGGTCAAATCTTCTAAGTCACAATCAATAGCGTTCTTGACTTCAATTTCTTTGCCTTTTTCACGTAAAATTTCTTGCACTTTGAAAGCAACGCCTTCAGTGTTACCTGTTAAACTGCCGTAAATCAATAAAGTGTTTGCCATATAAAACAATTGTAGCAAAGACAAGAACAATTGACCATTCGAGATCACTCTCGTACAATGAAGGACATTAATCATGTCAGAAATCGAAGAATTAAATTGGAAAATTTCAGCCAAAGCAGGTGAAGGAGTGATGTCTAGCGCCAAGCTTTTTGCCAAAGCTTGTAAAAGACAGGGTTTGGCAGTTTTTAATTACTATGAATACCCTTCTTTGATCAAGGGTGGCTTGCAAAGTGGCCAAGTGCGAGCAGCTTTACTCGGTGCCACTTGTCAACGTCGCCATCTAGATCTTTTAATTGTTTTTCATGAAAAATTTATCAACGATCATTTATCAGAATTGAATGAAAACTCTTTAGTGATAGTCAATGCTAACAATTTTGATCCTAGCAAATATCCAGAGTTAAAATCTCAAGTTGTTGCCGTCAATCTAACTAAGATCGCTAGAGATCAGGGAGCCAATCCTCTTGCTGCTAATATTGCAGCTTTAGGTTTGAGCGCTCGAGTTTTTGCCATGGATCTACAAATCATGGGTCGTGTAGTTGTAGAAGAATTTGCCAAAAATAAGGAAGCAGCAACTAAGAACCTTTTAGTGCTTAAGGCAGCTTTTGAATTAACTGATGAGCTCATCAAGCAAGGCAAATTAACTGGTCAGGGTAATTTAATTTCAACCGGTGTTGATGAACAGCTTTTACTGACTGGCAATGAAGCTATCGGCTTAGGAGCTTTGTCAGCTGGTTTGCAATTTTACTCTGCCTACCCAATGACTCCAGCGACTGGCCTCTTGCATTTTTTGGCTGCAGAGCAAAACAATTACCCAATTGTGGTTAAGCATGCTGAAGACGAAATTGCGGCCATTAATCATGCTTTAGGAGCCTCTTTTGCTGGGGTGAGAGCGATGACCGGCAGTTCTGGTGGAGGCTTTGCTTTGATGGTGGAATCTCTTTCTTTTGCTGGGGTTGCAGAAATTCCACTGGTGGTTTTAGAGGCAGTCAGACAGGGGCCAGCAACTGGTTTGCCAACTTGGACTTCTCAGGGAGACTTGAACTTTATTTTAGGGGCTGGCCATGGTGATTTTTTACGTGTCGTGCTGACACCAGGCAGTGTTGAAGAGCACTTTGTTTTTGGCAAGTTGGCGGTGGAGTTGGCAGAAAAATACCAGTTGCCAGTTTTAATCATGTCTGATAAATACATTCTCGAATCTCATCAAACCATGCCCAAGATGATTTTGACTAATAATAACCAGCGTTTTGCCATGCTCAATGATGGTCGCCTGGGAGAAAGTGGCTTGGGTGATGGCGAATATTTGCGCTACAAAGCTAGCGAGGATGGCGTTTCTGTGCGTTCTATACCAGGTCAAGGCAATGCTTTGCAACTCACCAACTCTTACGAACACGATCAATATGGTTTTGCTACCGAAGACGCAGTTGAAACCAAAAAGGCAGTTGATAAAAGAGCAGCCAAGCTTCTCGCCTTGCAAAAAGAATTACCAAAGCCTCTTTATTTTGGAGCGACAAATCCAGAACAAATTCTAATTTCTTTTGGTTCAACAATTAATGTTTTGCGTGAAGTTTTGCTAAGCCCTATTTCTAGTCAAATAGCAGTGATTCATTTGCCTTGTGTCTATCCATTCCCAACTCAAGAATTTGAAGCGCTTTTGGCTGACAAAATAGCTGAACTTTTTGTAGTGGAGGGTGATGCAACTGGTCAGTTGGCGGGCTTGATTCAAAGAGAAACTAAAATCAAGGATTTGCGCCTGATTCTGCGCTATGATGGTCGACCTTTTTATAGTGAAGATTTGCTTGAATTTTTACAAAGTGGACAATTAAACCAACAATACAAACTTTTATGAACGAAATTACTTTAGCTAATCTACTTTCTCCAGTCCAACCTACTTGGTGTCCTGGTTGTGGTAATTTCAGTATTTTGACTGCTCTTAAGCAAGCTTTGGTGGAATTAAACTTAAAAATGGATGAGGTGGTGATTGTTTTTGGAATTGGGTGTAGTGGTAATACTGCAGATTTTATCAAGTGTTATGGCTTTCATGCTCTCCATGGTCGAGGTTTAGCTAATGCCGTAGGGATTAAATTGGCCAATCATCGCCAAAAAGTAATTATGATCGGTGGTGATGGCGATCTTTATGGCGAAGGCCTTAACCACATGGTGGCGGCTTGTCGTGGCAATCATGACATTACTACTTTGGTTTTCAATAATCATCGCTATAGTTTGACTACTGGTCAAACTTCTCCTACTTCCGCCAAAGGCACGGTCGCCAAGTCTACTCCTCAGGGTTTGATCGAAGATCCAATTGGAGCCTTGAGTATTGCGATTAGTAATGGAGCTGGCTTTGTAGCTAGGGCCTATGCTGGCAAACTCAAGCAAATGGTAGAGCTAATCAAGGCTGGAATTTTATATGAAGGCTTTTCTTTAATCGATGTGCAACAGCCTTGTCCTACTTTTAATAAAGAGCAGGATTATGCTTGGTATCAACAAAATGTGATGGATTTGTCAGCTGAATATGATCCAAGCAATCAGGGCCAAGCTTTAGTCGAATTATTGGATAAGGATAAATTGAGTTTAGGAGTTTTATATCGTAACGATCAGCGCTTAGCTTATCATCAAGAAGTCGATGTTCTCAAAGAAAAAAGCCTCATTGAACAGTTTCCACAAACAGTGGATTTAAGCAAAGCGATTGCGGAATTTGTTTAATTATTTTTCTACTACGCTCACACTAGTGACACTAACTGGTTCTACTGGTTTGGAGATTTCACCACTAAAACTGTTGGTCACTTGGGCTGTAGCAATTTTGTCTACTACTTCAAGGCCAGCAATTACTTGACCAAAAATAACGTAATTGGGTTGAAGTGGATAATCTTGATGCATGATAAAGAATTGACTGCCGTTGGTGTTAGGGCCAGAGTTGGCCATGGCGACAGTGCCACGTTTGTATTCGCCAGTAAAGTCCTCATCGTCAAATCTGTAACCGGGGCTACCTGTGCCATCTCCACGAGGATCGCCGCCCTGAATCATGAAGCCATCAATCACTCTGTGAAAAATAGTGTTGTTATAAAAATTATTTTTGGCTAAATAAACAAAATTATTGGCAGTAACTGGGGTTTCCTTGCTGTTTAGGGCAATGGTGATGTCGCCAACAGTGGTGTGGAGAGTGACCTCGTAGTTTTTATTTTGATCAATAATCATTTCTGGTTTATTCATTTTTTTATTGGCAGACAGACTGGCTGGCATGCTCTTATCCTCATTGTTATTGTTGTAGTTGATATTATTATTGTTTTTTTGACTTTGACTCATCTTGCGAATGCTAAGGCCAATTACGCCAAACAAAGCAAGAAGCAAGACAATTAGTAAAATATTTTCTTTTTTCATAAAGCAAAAGGGAATTTAAGTCTATCAAATTTTCTCTACAAAACAAGTGATGATGCCGAGATTTCTTTTAAGACCAAGCTTTTTCTTTTCTGAGAAAACCTCGGTTTCTATGATGCGAAAGCCAGCTTTTTTGAAATACTTCACAATCTCATCTTCTTTAAACCAAGTGTAAAATCTGGGTTTAAAATTGGACATCTCTTCTTCCTCCCAACTTTCTCCCTCACCCTCCTTGACAGAGACATAGAGGATGCCACTGTTCTTGAGCAGGCGACGAAATTCCTTGAGGGTAGGTAAAATATCTTTTCTTTCTAGATGAAGCAATATATCATTGGCCCAAATGCCATG
This sequence comes from Candidatus Microgenomatus sp., assembly GCA_020724725.1. GTDB lineage: Bacteria > Patescibacteriota > Microgenomatia > UBA1400 > PJMF01 > UBA1364. Next base: position 13,517 of record DYGL01000008.1, read on the forward strand.
AAAAGTATTATCTGGGAAATTTGTTTTGCTGATGTCGCCAAGTTCAAATTTGGCTTTGGGAGCGTAAGCTTTGGCTAAGTCTAGAAGTTTCTCTGAGAGATCGATACCTATGACGCTAAATGATTTGGCTAAAATTTTACTGTCTCTACCCCAACCACAACCAGCATCAAGGACTTTGGCATTTTTGGGAAGAAATTTTTTGAATTTTTTGATTTCGTCTACTAGCTCGAGGTTTTTGGTTTTTTGCTTATAATGGTGAGCGATTTCATTATAAGTTTCGATGGTTTTTTTAAGATTGTTTTTCACTCTTAAAAAACCATTCTAGCATGTCAAATCACAAAACAGAACAAGTAATTTGTCTTGATTATTGGGCAAAATTTAGTGTTTCAAGATGAAATCTAAAGCGTCAGTAAACTTATCAGCATAAAAATCAACATCAATATTGACATTAGCAAAAGCCTGTTTGCTGACCAATTCACTCTCCAGCACGGCTACAAAATAAAGATTGGCGCCCTTAGCAGCAAAGCCGTCTTTCAGAGCGTTACCCACGTAAACAGTTTCCTGAGGAGTAACGTCAAATTCGTAAAGAGCTTTGTTGAAGACTCTAGGATCTGGCTTGAGGTGTTCAGAGTTATCGCGATGATAAAAAGCGTCAATGCGAGTGCCTAAGGGATGATCAAGAGAAATCATGGGTTTAACTTCAATGTATGATCTGGAAGTGACTACAGCAATTTTTTTGCCGGCTTCCTTAAGCTTATCTAAAACAGCGAGGTTTCTCTCTGGAATAGCATCCATGCGACCACTCTTAATAGCTTCTGGTAACATTTTGTCAAAGCGTCTCATGAATTCACCAGCGTTAATACCAGGAATTCTTTCCTTGATGGCTTCCTTGAGGTTTTGTCCCCAAGTGATGCGATGGATAGTGCGATCCATTGGCTTTAAGCCCATGGAAACAGCAATCTCGTTTTCAAAATTAAAACAAGATTCCTCTGATAAGCAAATGGTGTCGTCAAAATCGAGTAAAACTAATTTGATCATAACTGATATTTTACCAAAAAATACTGATTTGGCGATAGTAATCTGTTACACTGAAGATATATGTTGCCAGCTGGTTTAAGTGCCAAACAAGTTTTAGCTAGACAAAAAGAGTTTGGTTTTAATGAAATAGTTGACGAAAAATCCAAATACTTGGTACTAAAATTAATTTGGCACCAACTTAATAATTTATTGATTTATATATTATTTATTTCCGCAATTATTACCTATCTTTTAGATCATGCTGTCGATACCTATGTGATTTTGGCAGTAATTTTCTTTAATACGCTTATTGGCTTTATTCAAGAATATCGCGCTAGTAAAGCCATTTCAGCTCTTAAAAATTTGGTAGTGGCCAAAGCCAAAGTCTATCGAGACGGTCAACTTATGGAGATTTCTTCTAGAGAGTTGGTGCCAGGAGATGTGGTTTTGGTGGAAGAAGGTGATCGCATTCCGGCAGATGGACAACTGTTGGAAGCTAAGAGTTTGAGAGTAGTTGAATCATCATTAACAGGCGAAGCTTTTCCAGTTGATAAAAACACCACACTTTCTTCAGAACAAATTGCTATGGCCGATCGACAAGATAGAGTTTGGATGAGTACTTTTGTTGCCTCTGGGATGGGTAAATTTATAGTAACCGCTACAGCCTCCCAGACTGCCATTGGCCAAATCGCCAAAAATCTGAAAGAAATTAAAAGAGAAAAAACTCATTTTGAAATTAAAACCAATCTTCTGGCTAAGCAAATGTCGATAGTCGCTGTTTTGGGGACAATTGCGACTTTTTTGGTTGGTTTTTTTGTGCGCGACTACAGTTTTGTGGAAATTTTTACATTTTCCGTGGCCTCTTTGGTTTCTAGCGTTCCAGAGGGTTTGCCGGCCGTTATCATGATCATTTTGGCTTCTGGAGCCAGTCGCATGGCTAGAAAAAAAGCCATTGTGCGCTCTCTACCCTCGATGGAAACTTTAAGTGTGGTGGATGTTATTGCCACCGACAAAACTGGCACCTTGACTCAAAACACTATGACCGTTAAAGAGGTTTTTTATCAAGGGAGAAGAGTTGAAGTTTCTGGAGATGGTTGGTCGCCCATTGGCAAGTTTTATCTGGGGCAAAAAGAACTTAATCTAGACGAAGAATCTGATTTGCAAGCAATTAATTTGGCTGCTGGCCTATGTAGTCGTGCCAGATTGTTAAAACACGAATTACCAGGTAAGACTGACTATGAAATTAGTGGAGATCCTACAGAAGGAGCTTTGTTGGTTTTAGCTCATAAGGCCAATTTACAAGTTGATTTGGAGAAAATAGAAATTTTAGATGAGTTGCCTTTTGATCAAAGTAAAAAATTTAAAGCAGTTTTGGTCAAAATTGGCAAACAAAACAAGGTTTTTGTTAGTGGAGCAGCCGAAAGCATTGTTGCTCTCAGCAAGCTAAATAAATTAGAGGCCGAAAAAATTTTAACCGAAGTGCAAAAAAGTTCTGCTCAAGCGAGGCGGGTGATTGCTTTGGCTAGTTTAGAAATGTCAGCCAAAACGTCAGAGCTTAATTCAGGAGATATTAAAAACTTAAACTTCTTAGGTTTTGTTGGCATGATTGACCCTCCTCGGGAAGGAGTGGCTGAAGCAGTTTTGAAAGCTAAGCGAGCTGGCATTCGTGTCATTATGAAGACCGGAGATCACCGTGAAACAGCGCTGGCAATTGCTAAGCAAGTTAAAATTGTTGGATTGGAGGAAACGCAAGTTTTAACCGGAGTTGAATTGGAAGCTCTTTCTGATCTTGAATTTGAGCAAGCCATCGAGAAAGTTTCAGTCTTTGCTCGTTTGACACCAGACATGAAATTGCGCATTTTGCAAACTATGCAAAAGAAAGGTCATGTAGTAGCAATGACCGGCGATGGAGTTAATGACGTTTTAGCTCTCAAAAAAGCTAATATTGGTATTGCCATGGGTAAAATTGGCACAGATGCGGCTAGAGAATCTAGCGATATTGTTTTGGCAGATGATAACTTTTCTTCTCTGATTGATGCAGTTGAGGAAGGTAGAATTATTTTTACAAATACTAGACAGGCTAGTGCTTTTTTGTTGACGACTAATTTCACCGAAGATTTGATTATTTTGCTGGCGGTGTTTTTTGCCTTCCCCCTACCCCTTTTAGCCTCACAAATTCTGTGGCTAAATCTCGTGACCGATGGTTTAACTGACATGGCTTTGGCAGCTGAGCCTGGTCATGGTGATGTTTTATTGCAAAAACCCAAGCGCAAAGGTGAAGGTATCTTGACCAAAAGAATGCTTGCTTTTATTTTGCCGATTATTGTCACGATGACTTTTGTTTCGCTTTTTATTTTTCTGGAAATTTTGCCTCAAAGTTTGGAAAAGGCTCGTACGGCTGTTTTTTGTGCCATGTGTTTTACTCAATTAATTAATATTTTTAACATGCGCTCTCTGGACTTATCTATTTTCAAAATAGGTTGGTTGAGTAATAAATATGTAGTAGCGACAGTAATTTTTTCACTCTTTTTACAATATTTAGCGATGACTCAGGAAAGTTTAATGAGCATATTTAAATTTACTGCCCTATCTTCGAGCGAAGTGCTGATAATTTTTACCCTTTCACTTTTGGTTTTGGTGGTTGGAGAAGGGCTTAAGTTTGCTCGTCATTTTCAAAGTGCCAAAAACTGATAAAGCTCACCATCTTCAAAACCTGCTTTGCGATAATATTCTTTAGTGCCGATGGCAGAGATGACGGCTAGTCTTTTAAAATTTTGCTGACGGCTAAGCGCAGCAGCTTTAGCGATTAGGCGCCTGCCAAAGCCGAAGTGTTGGGCTTTTTCCTGATTTTTTTGGCCAAGACCGAGACTGCGACCATAGACGTGAATTTCTCGAATCATAGCTGCCTCACATAATTCATCAAACACTTCATTGTTTTTATTTTTAGGCAAACTTAGTCGCAAAAAAGCTAAAATCTTATCTTGATAGACGAATTGTAAGAATTTTTCCGTGCTCACCTGAGTTTGGTAGCTTTTGATTTTAAGTTTAATTTCTTGTGGTTCAAATTTTTGACCTCTGATTTCACGAGCCCTAATGTCTTGCATTTTTTGTTTTGAAGCTTGAACATGAGCTTCAGCAATTTGTCTGAAATTGCTTTTTTTGTTGCCCACCACAATGTCCTGAGACGGGATGTCACGAATCATGCGGGTAATGCGACAGTACTCAGGAGTGTGAGTGAGGGTGAAGCTAGTGATTTCTAGCAATTCTTCATGAGTGTAAGGTCTCCACAGACCTTTTTTGTAATAGCGCATTAATTCTGCAGTCTCAATCAGGGAACATGGATAAATTTTTAGCTCATCAGGGCGAAAATCTTGGTCTTTAAACAGTTTGGCAAAATCACGCTTATCTTTTTTGGGTGTTCCGCCATACAAATTGGCCATAAAATGAATGTGAAGTTTAAAACCGGCTTGACGAAGCAATGCAAAAGCGCGTCGCACTGTTGCCACATCATGTCCTCGCTTATTCTTGCGTAGAATTTCATCATCTAGAGATTGAATGCCGAGTTGAATCTTGGTTGCACCGAGTCTTCTAATGTCTTTAATGCTGTGAGAATCAATTTCATCTGGTCTAGTTTCTATTACTAGGCCAACGCAGCGTTGCAGAGCAGTCTCGTTAATTTTTTGTTCTTTTTCTAGTTCTTGCCAAGTTGCTCTTTGATACTCTGTGATGCCTAGAGCTTTTTCTGGTTCTAGATAATATTTGGTAATGAGTTGATTATAGTTGTCCTTACCTTCGACATCGATTTGCTCACCTTTAATTTGTAAGCTCATCATGCTTTGTTTATTCTTTTGAGCATCATTACTCAAAAAAGCTTTATTTTTCCATTTTTTTTGATTTTCGCTGAATTCTTTTTGAAATTTTTGGTATTTTTCAACAATTTTTGAACTAGCGTTTTGCTGGCCAAATTCGTTGATGGCACGGAAACACTCCTTAATGAACCAGATCTGGTAGGCTTTAGGATAAGCGGTCCAAGTACCACCCAAAATAATCAATTCTACCTTTTCTACACTGTGTCCCATGGCATGGAGGGCTTCCAAGCGATTGGTGGTTTGTAGGTAGGGATCAAAGTAATTTTTTTCTGCCCGTTGAGCGCCTGGTTCATCAGCTAAATAGCTTTTGGGCATGCGCAAATCATTGGGACAAAAAATGCATTTTCCGGGGCAAGGGTAAGGCTTGGTGAGTACTGTTACTGGAGCGACGCCAGATAAAGTGCGAATTGGCTTCATTAAAATTTTCTCAATCAATTTTTGATTGAATTTTTGCAAGCCCTTGGTGCCAGCTAATTGTTTGTAACCTTCAATAATTTCAGTATAGCTAAAATGCGTGCCATCACTTTTGTGGTATTTTTTGACTAGGCGCAAAAGATCTTCAGTCTTTTTTTCAAGATTTTTTTCAAGATCAGTTAGGAGTTGAACCAGTACTTCTTGATCCATAGGTCGAAGCTTTATTATAAGCCATAATCAGCGTAAAATACGCTCTAGATGAAGGAAAAAATAATTGGTAAATTAAACGAGCTTAATCGTCAATTTTATGAACTTTCTAGCTCTGATTTTAGTGAAACTCGTAATTTTTCTTGGCAAGGTTGGAATCAACTTTTGCCTTTTTTCAAAAAGAAAGTTAATGGTCATGATCCACATATTTTAGATTTAGGTTGCGGTAATGGTCGTTTGTTAGAGTTTTTACAGATCCATTTGGGTCAAAAGTTTACTTATTTAGGTTTGGATAGTTCTAAAAGTTTGTTAGAAATTGCCAAAGACAAATATAGAAAACACAATTTTCAGCATTTCGATTTAATTCAGAAATACTTAAATTCTGGAAAAATAATTCTACCAATTGAAGAAAAATTTGATCTGATAGTCCTTTTTGGTTTAACTCATCATTTGCCCTCTTCGACTTTACGTCAACAATTATTTAGCGATTTAAAAAAATATTTAAGCAAAGATGCTTTGTTAATTGTTAGCAATTGGCAATTTGCTAGAGAGCCAGAACGCTTTTTGAAAAATACTTTAACTCTCTCTAAAATTTGGCAGAATCAAAAAATTAAATTATTGGATAAATTGAAACTATTTTTTTTATGGCTTAACTTGGAAAAAGATGATTATATTTTGGATTGGCGCAAAGGCCAGCAGGCAGATGTGGTTTTTCGTTATTGCCATTTTTTAGCTGAGACAGAGATGGAAAATTTATCTAAAGAAGCTGGTTTCATGATAATTTCTAGATTTAACGCTGATGGTAAATCTTCCAAGCTTAATCAATATTTTGTTTTGCAAGCTCTTTAAAAAAGAGTGGTTAGATATTATGCTAAAGCATCTTTCATACCAGCTCCTTTTTTGCAATAAATTGCAAAAAAGGAGGGTCTGAAATATAATAAATCTCTCTTGCGCATTGCCCGATCGTCTAATGGCAGGACAGAGGCCTTTGAAGCCTTTAATCTTGGTTCGAATCCAGGTCGGGCATCACATTAGAATTAGATGTTGCCTGTCTTTTTAAGTATCTTACGCCGAGAATTTCTTCACTAGGAATACTTCTTACTTCAATATTTGCACTTTTTCCACTAGATTCTAAGCAAATCACGTTCCCATCAACTAGTTCAATAAAAACCATAAAGTGTCTTCTATCAGCTCCATACAAGCTTTGAACTTTTATAATTGCAATATTTTCTGACTCTAGACCACATTGTTTTAGACGATCAACACTTACTTTTTCACAATTTGTAATTTCATTATCTTGCATCCAAACAAACCTGAGATTTAAACTTAGCTTATTAAGATTAAGCCAGTTAATCTGTCCATTTTCATCAAAACACTCTCCGGAAGCCAATTCTTGACCATATTCTTCAAAGCTTTTTTGGTATCCACAGAGCTTAAGAGCATTGTATAGACTAATGAGTGCGCACCCATCTTTTGCCACCATAATTTCTCTACCATCTTTAGATTTTATGGTTGAACCTTCAAGACTTGGATCTTTTTGGAATACAAATCCCTTGTTTTCTAGCGCTAAAGTTTTTAATTCTATCATTTTTTAAATAATATCATATATTCCTGATATAATTTTACCCAAATGATCAAAATCAAAAATCGAAAAAATAAAAATCTTGCAGTTTGGTTGGAAAATGAACAAGGAAAAAATGGACCTGTTTTTATCGCTCACGGATTAAGCAGCACCCATGATCAAGCTCATCTGCAAAAATATGCTGAGGCTTTTTTAGAAAATGATTTCATTGTGGTAAGACATGATGCGACTAATTCACTTGGAGAAAGCGATGGCAAATTGGAGGATGCCACTCTTACCAGCTATTACGAAGATTTTGAAGATGTTATTGCTTGGGCTAGTTTGCAGTCTTGGTATCAGGAACCGTTTGTCATTGCTGGCCACAGTTTAGGTGGAGCATGTAATCTTATGTTTGCTTTTAAATATCCAGAAAAAATTAGAGCTTTGGCTCCCACTTCTGCTTTTTTAGATGGCAAAGTTACTTTGAAAGCTTACAGTAAAGAATTGATGGAAAAATGGAAAAAAGATGGCTTCAGACTAGAAGAAAGTAAGTCTAGACCAGGAGTAATCAAAAAGTTTAATTGGACTTTGGCAGAAGATTGGCAAAAGTATGACTTGTTCCCAAAAGTTCACCTAGTTAAAGCGCCAATTCTATTAATTGTGGGTGAAAGAGATATTCTCACTCCACTCTCTTCTCAACAAGAATTGTACGATAAAGTCTCCTCAGAGAAAAAGGAACTACATATTATTAAAGGTTCCGAGCACACTTACATGGCAAAAGAACATTTGGATGAAGTGAAGAATATATTTTTAGAGTGGATAAAGACTGTTATACTTTAAATATGATTGACCGAGGCATTGAGTATCGTCAAAAAATAATTGTCATTCCTTTTGCTAATGAAGAATTGAGTGAAATTATCGACAGTGAAGTTGCTTTTAATATTAGAGTTGATAGAGACACAGTAATTATAGAATTAAGCTTTGGAAGCAAGAAGCTTTTATTTAAAATATATGAAACCAGCAATCAAGGAGAAATAAATGTTGGAACTTGGTTGGAGAATGTGGATCTATTAAAAAAACAAACTGGTGAGACCACATTACTCTATCAACAAGTTAAAAAAATTTGTCAAGCTCTTGCAGATAAAAATGAGATTGTAAACTACACTCTTTCTACAGCTAATCCCTCTTTGCAGTATTGGGCTGAAAAAGGAAAAGGTCTGGAGCTATTTAATTGGGATACTACTGAATATTTTATAGAAGAAAACTTACCATCTGTTTTGACTTGTAAAAAAATATTTTTAAAACAACAACAAGACTCCCATGACTTTCCACCAACAGCAACAAATTAAAGTCATTAATAAAATTGAGCAAAGTATTTTGCAGAACTCTTTAAATTTTTCTACAGTGGCTCCAGTTGATGATTTTGAAAATGATTCTAGAATTTGTCTGACAAGCTTGCATTTTCCAAATCAAAAATTGATTGATGATGTGCAAAAGATCATTTCTGAACTAAAAAAAGTTGAGCCAAATTTCTATTACTATCCTCCTCAGTCACTTCATTTAACCATCAAAAACATTCGAGTTATCAATGATCCTCCCAATTTTAATCAAAAAGATGTGGAGAAGGCACAGCAAATTTTTGGAGAAGTTATTTCCAAACATAAAAAATTTAAAATTTATTTTTACAGACTTTTACTGTTTCCCAACAACCTTGCTTTGGTTGGCACTACTGACCCCGAACTGGATGAGATTATTTTAGATTTGGATGAGAAGCTAAATAAAGCTGGTATTCCTGACGACAAAAAATATAATAATGAGCGTTACTTCTTTAGTAACATGACTTTGGCACGCTTTAGTGGCTTAAGCCCCAGATTCTCTTCAAAAGTAAAAGAGCTATCAGCAAAAATTGAACTCGATCCGTATGAGGTTGATTCAGTTGCGCTTGTTACTGGTAATGCTGTTTTTAAAAATCAAAAAATTATTCAAAGATATAACCTTTTATGATAGAAGTTTTTGACCCATCAATGCTAGTTGAGCAAATTAGGCAGATTATTAAATCTAAAAACTGGTACTCTCTAACTGAGAGCGGCAGATTTTTATGGCAAAGAAGTGTGGAGTTGATGGCAGAAATGATTGAGTCAGAAATTGGCCCAGTTTCACCAGAGCAAATTAGGGAAATTATTGAGAGTTCTTTTGGTCCAGATTTTCTCTCTAGAGCTGGAGATGAGTTTTTTATAGATTGTCTTTTAAAAATTGACCCAGACACCACTTTATGGTCTGAGGGAGATTTGGAATGGCAAAAAATTAAAGCTACAAAAACTGGTTTACTTGATAGATCTGGTTTAAGACCCGAATTGATAGCCAAGGAGAAAACAGCTGCGCTCAAGGATATTATATTATCTTTAGTCGATCAATTTGGTGAAAAAGTTTGTGTGATTGTGATTGATGATAAAGAGAAAAATTTAGCCCATGCAATTAGCCTTCAAGATGAGCTTGCTGAGCATGGTATTTTAATCAAAACTTTTCAAATCAATCTCACTGACGTTAAATCCAATCCGGCTGCCTGTCTAAAATTTATCTCAACAATTCAAGAGAAAAACATCAGAGTGGTGGTTGATATGGACGGCGTCTTAGTTGATACAGACAGAGTGCTATCGCAGGTGGTGCCTCCAAAATTGGCAGAAACTCTGACTTCTTAACTTAATTTTCTTTTTTCAGAAACTCTAAGACTCCAGCAGTTAATTGTTTTTTTGGAAAAATAATATTTTTATTCTTTTCAAAAATAAAATTTTTTGGAGAACCAACAAAAATAAAACTTGATTCTATATTATTTTTTTCCAATTCTTGGTGCATTTCGTAGTCAGAGGGACTATCTCCAAAACAGAATGTTTTTAGAGGAGTAAAATTTTTAGTTTTTAAATATTTAATAAATTTTCTTGTGGCGAAAGCCTTGCCTGATTTTTTACTTTCAATATCTATCGCAATTCTAGTCGAATCGATTCTAATTTTATTGCTCAAGTTATTGTCAAAAATTAATTGTTTGATTTCTTTAGCAATTGATAATTGAGCCTCTTGGAAATTTTTAAAAATAGATTTATTTTCCAGTGCATTGGGAAGCTCTTCAATAGTCAACATAATTTTTTTGCTTTGATCAACAAACATCCAAGAATTATATTTTTTCATTTCCACCAAATTTTCTATTTTTTCTTTAATTTCTCTTGGAATAGTTAAATTTTTATGTAATTTAATTTTTTTATCACAATTTAAGTTATAAGAGACATCTATGGCTCCTTTTTCACAACTGACAAATATTTGTTTTAACAGTTCTTTACTTAGGATTTTTTCCAGTGGAATTAAAATCTCTTCAGAAACAAAGGTAAATGATCTGCCAGTATTAAGACCAATAAAGCATCCATTTTCTAATCTCTTTTTTATTTCTATTAGTAACTCATCAAATGCAATTTTTTCTTGATTTCTTTCAAAAAGTACGCCATCTACGTCAAAAATATAGGCATCTTTATTTTTTTTCATTGCAATAAGTCTTCTAGCTCCCCACTCGCCTTTTCTGGATTTTGATCATCATAACAAAAAACTTGCCAACCCAATTTTTTAGCTACTGAGGTATTTTTTTCTAAATTATCAATAAATAGAATTTCTTCTTTTTTAAATCCGCTTTTTTCTAGGGCGAGTTCAAAAATTTCTTGATCTGGTTTTTGTTTAGACACCTGACTAGAGTCTATTACCACGTCCCAATTGAGATTTGGAATTAAGTGGGCTTCTTCAATAGCCTTCAACATTCTTGGATACATGTTGGTTAAGAGGCCAATTCGGTATTTGTTTCTAGCTATTTTTAAAACTGGCCAAATGCTGGGGTTTGCTTGAAAACGATTTACGAAGTCGTTTAACAGTGAATAGTTTGACGGTAGTTTTAGTTTAGTTTTACTTTGTATTTCTGTTAACAACTTATCTACGTCAAGGTCTAGACAAACTCTATCTCGATGTTTTTGCCAAACAGCTTCAAACTCAGGATCAGTTGCTGAAGTGATACCTAAATCATTTTTTAATTCTTGCCATTTATTAGTATTGGAAAAATCCAAGATCAAAACTCCACCAACATCGAAGTAGATGAATTTGATTTTTGTCATGACGGTATTTTATTCTTTATCCATCTCAAATCTCTCGCGAGTAAAGTCAATTTTACGACTTATGACTTTTTCAACGTCGATGTCTAGCTCAACACTAAGCAGAATTAATGAGCCAAGGACGTCAGCAAATTCGTCTTCTAAATTTTCTCTAGAAAATTTGGCAATTTTTGAATCTCTTTGTAAATTCATACTGGTTAGAATTTCATCAGATAACTCTCCAAGTTCCTCCACCACTTTCATGGTGCGGGCAAAAACTCTCTGATTCTTATCTTTAAGTGGCCAGTGTTGATTGAGAAAATCAGCAATTTCCTGATATTTAGCAACTAATTGTTTGATTTGCATAACATGGCATTATACCACTTTCCCACTCCAGGAATCTTCTGCAACTCCTCCATTGTTTTTGGTTCGAGAATGCAGATCAGCTCAATTTGTCTAAGAGTTAGTAAATTGGCGATTACACCATATTTCAAATTTTTCAGGTAAATTTGATTTAGTTTTTCTAAATTATTTTTCATTTTAATTTCATTTTCATCTAAATCTATTGTTTTGTTTAGGCAGTGATGACAGTTTTGGCAATCTTCAATCGATTTTTTTTGACCAAAATAGTCGCTTATTTTTCTTTGTAAGCAAGTGGAGCTGAGAGCATAATCTTGGATCTTTTTTAGTTTTGCTATTTCTATTTTTCTTCTTGGATCATCTAAGTCTTGGTAATTTTGCTCAATCATTTGAGCTTGGATGCTAAGGTCTTTTTCAAGATAAAGCAAATAAACAAAGCTTAATTTTCCATCGCGTCCAGCTCGGCCAGCTTCCTGATAATAATTTTCTAAATTTGCAGATATTTGATAGTGAATCACCGCTCTAACGTCACTTTTATCCACTCCCATACCAAAGGCGTTGGTGGCGATCATAATTTTTGTTTTGCTTTTTAAGAAATTGTCTTGACTTTGTGTTCTTCGCTCTTTATTCAGACCTCCATGATAAAAATCAACAAGATATTTATCTTTAAAATCATAATATTTAATCAGTCGCCAAAGCCTTTCACACTCCACTCTAGTGGCGCAATAAATGATGATGTTCTCAGTTTGATGTTTTTTAAGTAATTTAAAAAGCAAGACATTTTTAGTCCAAGTGTCTCCACAGTTAAGGTTGTGAAAAACTAAGTTTTTTCTGAGAAAACCTTGCTGAAAGACGATTGGA
>DYGL01000009.1 GCA_020724725.1 Candidatus Microgenomatus sp.
TGGAGCCAAAGGTGGGAGTCGAACCCACGACCCACGGTTTACGATACCGTTGCTCTACCAACTGAGCTACTTTGGCGATTTTAATCTAAGTTTAATGAGCGACCGAAGGGAGTCCACTCTCCGAGTATTAGGAGGGTGAATCTTGCTTCGCTAGATTTTCACTCTCCGGCAGAACCCTCTCTTTAGTTTTCCTTTCACTCGCTCTTTCAAATAAATACTCATGCTGCGCATGATTATTTATTTGAGCGACCGAAGGGAGTCGAACCCTCACCTCAAGCTTGGGAAGCTGGCATTCTACCGCTGAACTACGGTCGCTTAGCTGACTTGATTATAAACTAAAACATGGTAAAAACCTTTATAAACGAAAAATGACTGCCATTTACAGGCAGCCATTTTCTTGAACTTTTTTAGAGAGCGATATAACGGTATGACTTAATCCTGCGGATTAAATACCAACCGCCACCCAAACTGACAACCTCTATTGTTATACAGGTGACAATCATTGGTTTAGCCCTCCTTTCTTTAGATTTGCCACAAGCCAAAGCAAGTGACATTTTATTTAAAAATCAATGTTAATTTGATTTTTAAATAAAATGTCACTCACAACGGATGTTGAAAACCAAAAAGAAAATTATTTAAAAGAACAAGTTTTTGTTAATTTTTTAAAAACACAAGTGTGCAATACACTAGGTTTCTGCACAAATTAACAAAGCCATTATATAACAATAAGAGCAATTTATCAATATTATAGGAATAAAATTAAATAGAAAAATACTGAACATATTTATAAATAAACAAACTCCCCGATCGGATTCACCCTGCGGGTATTACTCAGGTTCGCTTCGCAAACTTGACGGCACGAACTAGCCTCGCTCCGCTCAGCGGACAGATTTCTCAGTGAGCTCTCAAAACAAAAAATCCAGACTTTCGTCTGGAATTTTTATTTTGCGACCCCGATCGGATTCGAACCGACGGTCTTCTCCGTGACAGGGAGACATGTTAACCGCTACACCACGGGGCCATTTACAAGAAGGATATTATAAACAAAAAAGCCATACTTGTCAGCAGTTACTTTGTCAAAGCGAAATGCTATAATTAAATTTCAAAAGAAATTAACAAGGTTAAAAAAGGAAAAATATGACTGCTTTTATCATCATTATTCTCGCTTTAGTTGTTTTTTATGTTATAGGAGTTTTCAACTCTCTTCAAACCCTCAAGACTCAAATTAAAGCTAGTATCCAAGAAATTGGTAACCAATTGAAACGTCAAGCTGGTTTAATTCCAAACCTCGAAGTAGCGGTCAAAGGCCAACTCAAGCACGAACAAGGAATCTACAAATTGCTAACTGAGGCTCGTCAATCAGTAGCCAAAGCAGATTCTTCAGGTGAAGCCAAGGATATCGATCAAGCGGTCGCTAAAATTCAGAACCTATTACCACAAATTCAAGTCGTGGTTGAGAGCAATCCAGAGCTTAAAGCCAACGAAGCTATCACTAAATTTATGGACGAATTGACTGACACTGCTGACAAATTAACCTACGCCAGAAGAAGCGTCATTGATTTGTCTCAGAATTTTAACCAAAAACTAGTGGTTTTTCCTTCCAATATCATTGCCAACCTTTTTGGCTTTAAAGAAGAAAAAGGCATTGCCACTTCTGAAACTGGCGCTCACATGGAAGTCAGTAGAGAAGAAGAAAAAAGCCCCAAGGTCAATCTTTAATTTTTAACTGGAGCGCTGTAAATGACTCATTACCAGCTAGTTGCCAAAAATAAGCAACGATCTTTTGTCATAATTTTCTTTTTTATTGGCTTTATTGCCTTGGCAAGCTATTTAATGGTGCGTGGTTTTGGTTACTCTCTAGATTTAGTTTTTTGGGCTTTATTGATCTCTATCGGCGCCTCATTCTTCAGTTATTACTATAGCGATAAAATTATTCTTGGTATTTCTGGAGCCAAAGAAGCAAAGCGTCAAGAATTCTTTGACTTTTATACAGTTACTGAAAACATTTGTTTGGGACAAAAAATGCCTCTACCCAAGCTTTATGTTATTGAGGATAGCGCCATGAATGCTTTTGCAACTGGTCGCAACCCTGAACACGCTGTGGTCTGTGCTACTACTGGCTTACTAAATAGGCTCAATCGCAGCGAAGTTGAAGCTGTCGTTGCCCATGAACTAAGTCACGTTAGAAATTATGACATTCTACTAATGTCCATTGTTTCTGTTTTGGTTGGTTTAATTGCCCTTTTAGCCGATTGGCTACTACGCATCTCTTTTTGGGGTGGAGGAAGAAAGAAGGACAATGATAGTGGTCAGCTAGGAGCAATCATTGCCGTTCTAGCCATTATTTTGGCCATACTTTCACCTTTTATTGCTCAACTTATTCAATTAGCTATTTCACGTCGTCGAGAGTTTTTGGCTGATGCCAGCGCGGTTGAAATGACCAAAAATCCAGAAGGCCTGATTAAAGCTTTAAACAAAATTTCCCTAGATCAAGAACCATTAGAAGCTGCCAATAAAGCTACTGCTCATCTCTACATCAGTGATCCCCTCAAAAACACTAAAGGAGCGGTCCATGCCTTTGCTAAACTCTTCAACACTCATCCACCAGTTACCGAAAGAATCCAAGCTTTATCTCAAATGAAGGCAAATTAAGCCAAGCATTGTGCTAAAATAACAAGCATGTCAGTCAACGATTCTCAAGTTAAACACATTGCCAAACTAGCCAATATTCCCATTACTCAAGCTGAAAGCGAAAAGCTAGCTACTGCTTTTACTGAGACTCTTGTTGTAGTTGATAAACTCAAAAAAGCCGGAGCCAGTAAAGCCTCACCAACCTATCAGGTGACTGGTTTTAAAAACGTCTTACGTGAAGATGTAGTTAAAGCAGAAAACAGCTTCACTCAAGAAGAAGCTTTAGCTAATGCTAAAGTCACTTATCAGGGTTACTTTGTAGTACCTTACGTTTTACAGAACAAGGACAATTAATCATGAAACTTAATCAGCTCACTTTAAAAGAAAGCCTTGATGCTCTAGAAAAAAAAGAGGTAAAGCTTGAAGAAATTTACCAAGATTTGGATCAGGCTTATGAAGAGCAAAATCACAAACTAAATATCTATCTAAGTAAAAATGAACAAGCTTTGGTGCAAGCCAAAGAACTAAGCAATAAACCTTTACGTGGTTTGCCAATTGCAGTTAAAGATAATTTTTGCACCAGAGACCTCCCAACTACTGCTTCTGCCAAGGTTTTAGATGGTTTTAGACCTCAGTATGAGTCAACTGTCACCAAAAGAATTAAAGAAAATGGTGGAGTTGTTTACGGCAAAACCAACATGGACGCCTGGGCCCATGGCTCTTCTACAGAAACCAGTGATTATGGCCCAACTCTAAATCCTCGCAATCCTGAACATTTACCTGGAGGATCGTCTGGTGGAAGTGCTGCTGCTATCGCTGCAGATTTGGCCATAGTTTCAGTCGGTAGTGAAACTGCAGGATCTATTCGTCAGCCAGCTGCTTGGTGTGGCACGGTGGGTTTTAAACCTAGCTATGGTCGAGCTAGCCGTTTTGGCGTAGCCGCCATGGCATCTTCAACCGATAGTCCAGGACCTATCTCTAAAACAGTCGAAGACGCCTGTATTTTACTGAATGCTTTTGCTGGTCCAGATGAAAAAGATGGCACATCCAGTCGAGAAAAAGCTCCAGATTTTACTAGTTTTCTTGACCAAAGCATTAAAGGCATGAGAGTTGGCGTAATCTATCAAGATGTTGCAGAAATTGCTCAAACTAATCAAAAATTGCTCAAAGAATTAGAAATTCTCAAGGAATTGGGAGCTGAAGTTGAAATTACTCAAGCCATGGATCCTCATCCTGCAATTGGTGTTTACACTGTCGTCCAGAGAGCAGAAGTTAGCAGCAATTTAGCTCGCTACGATGGAATTCGTTATGGTCATGATCGCTCTAATTTTGGTGATGAAGGTAAGCGACGCATTATGCTTGGCACTTTCTCCCTGACCAAAGGTCACGCTGACCAGTATTACAGT
Organism: Candidatus Microgenomatus sp.; assembly: GCA_020724725.1. Classification (GTDB taxonomy): domain Bacteria; phylum Patescibacteriota; class Microgenomatia; order UBA1400; family PJMF01; genus UBA1364. The sequence continues at coordinate 4,038 of DYGL01000009.1, forward strand.
TTAGCCCAAAAAGTTCGCACTCTTTACTTAGAAAACTACAAAGAACTCTTCAAAAAATATGATGTTTTGGTTTCACCAACCTCACCATCTTACGCCAAAAAAATTGGCTCTTCTTTTAACTCTGCCATGTTTGGTGAGTTAGAAGATATGTTGCTTGAAGCTAGCTCAGTAGCTGGACTCCCAGGAATCAATGTTCCTTTTTACCGTGATGATGAGACTAATCTTTATCTTGGAGCTAGTTTTATCGCTCCCATGTGGGAAGAAGGTAAAATTATCAAAATTACCGATGCTTTTGAGAAAAACACTAAGTGGAATTCATGGAGGAACCGCTAATGCCATATAAACTCGTTTGTGGACTTGAAATTCACGCTGAACTAAAAACTGCTTCCAAAATGTTTTGTTCTTGCAAGAACGACCCTTTTGGCGCAATCAAGCCAAATATCTACACTTGTCCAGTTTGTCTAGGCATGCCTGGTGGCTTACCAGTTGCTAATAAAACAGCAATTGAGTGGACAATTAAGTTGGGCTTAGCTTTGAACTGTAAGATTAATTTATTTTCCAAGTTTGATCGCAAGAACTATTTTTATCCAGATCTGCCAAAAGGTTATCAAATTAGTCAGTATGACATTCCTTTTTGTTACGATGGTTACATTGAAACTTCAGAAGGTAGGGTTGGCATTACTCGCATTCACCTAGAAGAAGACACTGCTAAGCTAAGCCATCAGGATATCGATCTGGATGGAGATGGTAAACCAGACAAAGCAACATTAATCGACTTTAATCGCAGTAGCGTTCCCTTGGTTGAGGTGGTGACTGAACCAGACATTATTTCTGCCAATCAAGCCAAAGAGTATGGCCAAAAACTGCGCCAAATCATGCGTTATTTAGATGTGGCCGATTGCGATATGGAAAAGGGTGGCATGAGACTTGAAGCCAATATTTCCTTGCGTCAAGAAGGCAAGTCAGAATTGCCAAACTATAAGGTTGAATGCAAAAATATCAATTCTTTTAAATTTTTAGAGGCAGCAATCAATTACGAAATAGAGCGTCAAACAGAAATTTTACAAAATGGTGAAATTCCAACTCAAGAAACAAGGGGCTATAACGCCAATACTGGCAAAACTTTTTCTCAAAGAGCCAAAGAAAACGCTGCCGACTACAGATACTTTCCAGATCCAGATTTAGCTCCCATTGAATTTTCAGAAGCAGAAGTTGAGATTATTCGTCAAAGTCTGCCAGAATTACCAGATCAAAAGGCCCAGCGCCTAATGAAAGAATATGGTCTCAATGAAGCGAGCGCTAGAAACTTAGTTCTCAATCGAAAAAAGGCTGCTTTCTTCGAAGAAGTTTTACAATTAAGTCAAAAGGATAATTTAGACAATCAAAAACTAGTTAACGCCTTGCTTAATAAAAAAATTGCTTTTGAACTGTCTGACAAAGCGGCTGTTGTTTTAAAAAAATTTAAAGCTGCCAATACTAATGACAGTGTTGATGATAAAGAATTGGAAACAGCCATCAATCAAGTTCTAAAAAACAATCAAGACGCAGTTGAAAAATACAAGGCTGGCAAAACAGCTGTGATTGGTTTTTTGATTGGTCAGGTAATGAAAGAGTTAGGTAAAAAAGCCGATGTCAATCTGGTAAGACAAAAAATCAGCTCTCAACTCGACTAAAAAATTTGACAAGCAATTAACTCAGAGTTACAATTTGGTAACTTATTAAACTTGCCCTAGAAAAAATTGTTGTGAAAGTAGAGTTTCAGATCGGAATTGAACAAATAGTTGACAAAATAATTACTCAAGTATCATCTTTCGAAAGAAGACATCCCAATACTCCTGTTGATACTGATATTACTGGTATTGTTCTTAGCTACATGCTTAAAGATTCAATTCATGACCTCAATCAAGAGTTGGCAAAACACAATCTACAGATATCAGAATATTTTGCTCTAAATAAGGCAGATAATTCTTGGCATGTTGTTTCAACTAATTCTTAAGATTATTTTACAAATCTCTCCTTTAATGTTAGACTTTTCCAGAGGTTAACAATTAATTTTTGTTGACCATTGTGCTGGTATACATATGTCTAAACAAGATTTTGTCCATCTTCATGTTCATAGTGAATATTCCATGTTAGATGGCTTGAGTAAGATTCCAGAATTAATCAAAAAAGTAAAAGAATTAGGCCAAACTGCCATAGCTATTACTGATCATGGCAATATGCACGGCAATATTTCTTTTTACAATGAGTGCAAAAAAGAAGGCATAAAAGCCATTATTGGTGCTGAATTATACGTGGCCAAAAAGTCTCGTTTTGACAAACAATTGCGCATGGGTAGCGATCAAAGTCACATCACTCTTATAGCTCAAAATTACACTGGCTATAAAAACTTAATGAAAATGGTGACTATAGCCAATTTTGAGGGTTTTTCTTATAAACCACGTATCGATGATGAAATTTTAGAAAAATACAACGAAGGCGTCATCATGTTGAGCGGTTGTATGAGTAGTCAGGCCAATCGTTTACTTTTGGATGATAAAGACGAACAAGCTTTGCAAATCATCAAGCGTTACCAGAAAATATTTAAGGATCGCTTTTACATTGAATTACAAAACCATCCACATGTAGAAAAAGAACAAATTCTCAGAGAAAAATTAATTAAAATTGCCAGACAACTTAACTTGCCTTTAGTTGCTACCAATGATGTTCATTATTTAGAAAAAGATGATGCTACAGCTCAAGATGCTTTGCTTTGTGTGCAAACTCGCAAATTAATTGCTGATGAAAAACGCATGAAGATGGTGGATAAACCAGATTTCTATCTTAAGTCCACAGAAGAAATGGTTGAACTTTTTGCCGATTTACCAGAAGCGATTGCCAATACGGTCAAAATTGCAGAAAGCTGTGATTTAGAAATTCCAACTGGCAAATTAATTTTTCCTAGCTACGAATTACCCAAAGGAGAAAGTTACGAAAGCTATTTACATAAATTAAGTTTTGAGGGTGCCAAAAAGAAATATGGTGAAATAACTGAAGAAATAGAGAAAAGATTAGAATACGAAATCGGCATCATCAATGATAAAGGCTACGCTGCTTATTTCCTTATCACTCAAGACTTTGTGAACTGGGCCAAAAATCAAGGTATTGCTGTAGGTCCAGGTAGAGGTAGTGCTGCCGGCTCCATTGTTTCTTATTCGCTCAACATTACTACTCTTGACCCTTTACATCATGGTTTGCCTTTTGAAAGGTTTTTAAATCCTGAAAGACCAACTCCACCAGATATTGATATCGATTTCGCTGATATTAAACGCGACGAAGTGATTAATTACGTAGCCAAAAAGTATGGTGAAGACCATGTGGCCGCCGTAATCACTTTTGGTCGTATGGAAGCTAGAGTAGCTATCAGGGACATTGGTCGCGTCTTAGGTTTGCCCTATGAAGACCCAGATCGCATTGCCAAATTAATTCCCAATGAACCTGGTAAAAAAGTTTCAATCAAATCAGCTATTGAGACTATTCCTGAATTAGGTAGTCTTTACAAACAAGAAAAGTTTAAACGCCTCATGGACCTAGCTTCCACAGTTGAAGGCACTATCCGTCATTCCGGCATGCATGCTTGCGCCATTATTATCGCTGACAAGAGTTTGGACAACTACACCCCAATCCAAAAGGATTCTCGTTCTGGTAAAACCCTGACCCAACTAGATATGTATTCAATGGACTGCAACATTGATGATAACGCAGTTGGTCTTTTGAAGTTTGATTTCTTGGGTCTTAGAAATCTTTCTATCATTCAGGAAACTTTAAAATTAATTAAAAAGTATAAAAAAGAAAACATTGCCATTGATAAAATTGAATTAGATGATAAAAAAACCTTTGACCTTTTATCTTCTGGTGAAACCACTGGTGTTTTTCAGCTTGAATCTGCAGGCATGAGAAGAGTAGCTAAATCTCTTAAGCCCAACACTTTCTCAGATATTACCGCTATGGTGGCCCTCTATCGTCCGGGGCCAATGGACCTGATTCCTCGTTTCATTGAAGGCAAACATAATCCAGAAACTATCGAATATCCTCATGAATCGCTTAAGCCATTTTTGCAAGAAACTTATGGCATCATGGTTTACCAAGAGCAAATTCTAGAAATTGTTCACTTTATGGCTGGCTATAGCATGGGTGAAGCAGATATGCTGCGTCGCGCTATTGGTAAAAAGAAAAAGAAAATTCTTGACGCCAATAAAAAAAGGTTTATCGAAGAATCAGTTAAAAAGGGTTATGAAAAAGCCACTGCCGAAAAAATTTGGGGCTTTATCGAAGCTTTTGCTAATTATGGCTTCAACAAAGCTCACGCTGCCTCCTACGCCATGATTGCTTATCAAACTGCTTGGCTTAAAGCAAATTATCCAGTCGAGTATATGACTGCTTTAATGAGCGTTGAGTCTAATTCTCACGGCATGAATCGAGATGAAAAAATTGCCATTGCTATCGAAAACTGTCGCAAAATGGGCATTAAAATTCTAGCTCCTGACATCAATCTTTCTGGGCAAGACTTCACCATTGAGGCGGATGAAAAATCCAAGGAAGGAATGGCAATTCGCTTTGGCTTGACTGCCATCAAACACGTCGGGAAAGCCGCTATTGAAAATATTATTGAGACCAGACAAAAAGAAAAAGAATTTTCTTCCTTTACTCATTTCATTCAGGCAACTGATAGTCGTAAGGTTAATAAAACTACCTTGGAATGCCTCATTAAAGTTGGAGCCATGGATCGCTTTGCAACCAGAGCTTCAATGTTGGAAAATCTAGAGTCAATCCGTCAAACAGCTAGTCAATTTCAATCAGAAATTGACGGACAAGACCACTTATTTGCCAGTGTGAGTGAAAAAAGCACCGAAATCAAAGACAGCTTTCCAAAAATCAAAGAATATTCTGAAGCTGAATTACTTTCTTTTGAAAAAGAATTACTTGGCCTTTATCTAACTGATCATCCTCTAGCTGATGCCTTAAATCTTGCTAGTAAAAGAGCCAACATGCGCATTGGCGAATTAGATCCAGAATTCAGTCAGGATCAAGTTTTTCTCTTTGGTGGCTTGCTAAGTCGCTTCAAAGAAATTATGACTAAGAAGGGTCAAAAAATGGCTTTCGCCACGCTTGAAGATCAGACTGGCAAAGTCGAACTAATTATTTTTCCTCGCACTTACCAAGAACTAGGTTTTCAATTGGAACAAGATCAGGTTGTTTTAGTGAGAGGTAAAGTTCAACATGAAGAGGAAGAATTTAAAGTAATCGCTGAAAAGATTATTATTCCAAGAGATGAGGAGGTAGAGTTCGCCAAAGATCATGATTATCAGGAAATTTTCGTACCTCGCAAAACTACTCCAGAAACTCTTAAAAAACTTGGCACTTTGCTCAAAGCCAATCTTGGCAGTGAAAAAATAGTCATTGTTATTCCAAATGGTGCCAAACCAGAAAGAATAGTTTTACCCTACAAAGTCAACTATAATGAAAGCTTAATCAAAAAAATTGAAGAACTTTTGACCTAAGAATTATGCCTGCCGATTACAAGTCTCTCAGTAGAATTTCTTGGCAAATCCGTCAAGATATTCTAGCGATGATTTATCAAGCTAAAAGCGGCCACCCTGGTGGCTCACTTGGCATGACTGATCTTTTTGTTTCGCTTTTCATCGGTAAATTATTACGTCATGATCCCAAAAGACCAGACTGGGAAAAACGAGACTATTTTTTTCTGAGTAACGGGCACATTAGTCCAGTGTTTTATGCTACTTTAGCCAAAGCAGGATTTTTTTCAAAGACAGAGTTAATGACTTTCCGCCAACTCAATTCACGCTTGCAAGGCCATCCTCATTTTATTTTTAATTCAAATCATCGCTTAGCAGGAGTAGAGAATAGCTCAGGTCCACTTGGGCAAGGTCTATCTCAGGCTGCTGGTATGGCTATTGCTCTTAAAATGGATCAAAAAAAGAATAAAGTTTTTTGCTTGATGAGTGACGGCGAACAGCAAGAAGGACAAATTTGGGAAGCCTACCAATTCATCATCCATCACAAATTAGACAATTTAATAGGCATTATTGATTATAATCAAATTCAAATTTCTGGCAAAACCAAAGATGTCATGGGTCTTGGTAATCTCAAGTTAAAACTAATTAGCTTTGGTTTTAAAGTTTTAGACATGGATGCTCATGATTTTCAAGATATTTTTGCGAAAATTGAGCAAGCCAAGAACAGTAAACAGCCAACAATTATTTTAGCCAAAAGTGTGCCTGGTAAAGGCGTTTCCTTTATGGAAAACGACTATCGTTGGCACGGTCGAGTTCCTAGTGAAAGTGAATACCAACAAGCAGTTAAGGAATTAATGATTAAGGAAAAAAGCCTTGTCTGAACTCAAACTTCAAGCCACTAGAGACGGTTTTGGTGAAGCTATGCTACAACTTGGCACAGAAAATCAACAAGTTGTGGCACTTTGCGCCGATTTAAGTGATTCCTTGCGTCTAGATAAATTTAAGAAAATTTTTCCTTCAAGATATGTTGAGTGTGGAGTAGCTGAACAAAATATGATGAGCGTAGGCGCTGGTTTAGCTTTGGCTAAAAAAATTCCTTTCATTGCTAGTTTTGCTGTTTTTAATCCAGGTCGCAATTTAGACCAATTAAGAGTGGCCACTTACAGTGAACTTAATATTAAAGTCGTTGGTGGCTACGCCGGCTTTGGTAACGGTGGAGATGGAGCCACTCATCAAGCATTTGAAGATCTAGCCATTATGTCTTCTTTACCAAAAATGACCGTCTTGGTGCCAGCTGACGCCAAACAAGCTCATGAACTAACTCTTCTAGCCAGTCAAGTCGAAGGTCCTTGTTATCTTAGATTGGGAAGGGTTGAGCTAGAACCATTAGATAAGTTTGCCAAAATAGAAAAAGTATCTATTGGTCAAGCTCAAATCCTCAAAAAAGGTCAAGATTTAAGCATTTTTGCCACTGGCTTAATGGTTCAGGAAGCTCTCAAAGCATCCTTGGAATTAGAAAAAATTGGCATGTCAGTAGAAGTCCTTAATTTTCACACCATCAAACCTCTGGATCATCAAGCCATCATTAAAAGTAGCCAGAAAACTCAGGCTGTTATCGTGGCAGCAGAACACGAAATCAATTCTGGTTTGACTAGTTTGGTGGCTCAAAGCATTACTCAAGCCATGGGTCGAGAAATTAATCAAGCTATTGCCATGGAAAGCATCGGCATGGAAAATAGTTTTGGCGAGTCAGCTAAAAACGAAGATTTGTTGAAAAAATATAAATTTAATTATTTAGAAATTATTCGTAAAGCCAAATTGGTTTTAAATAAGAAAAAAAGAATTAATTCATGAAAAAAATTGTTTTGACCATACTTTTCTTTATTTTTTCTTGGCAAAATATTCAAGCTCAAGAAAGTCAAAGCAACCAAAATTATCAAGGCACAGTGAGTGAAATTTTGGAACAAAAAATTGGTGGCGAAAAAAATCCTGGAGAAATGTGGCAGAAACTAGAATTAATTGTCACTAGTAAAGGTGACAGATTTGGCCAAAAAGTAGTTGTAGAAAATATTGATCCAAGACTTGAATATGGTATTGGCGATAAACTCATGGTCTACCAAGCCGACGCAGAAACTTATTTAATTGCTGACCAAGTTCGCACCGACGCTTTATTAATTTTATTTGTTATTTTTATTGTTTTGGTTTTGTTGATTTCTAAATGGCGAGGTATAGGTTCTCTACTGGGAATGGCTGTTTCTTTTATAGTCATAATCTATTTCATTTTGCCCAAAATAGCTGGCGGAGAAAACCCAATTATGATTGCCATTCTTGGTTCTCTCATTATTATTCCAGCTACTTTCTATCCTTCTCATGGCATTAATCGTAAAACCACTATCGCCGTTGTCAGTACTATTTTAGCCCTAATCACCACCGGCTTATTAGCTAATTTTTTCATTAGCTTCGCCAAACTTAGTGGCTTAGCTTCAGAAGAAGCAGGTTTCCTGCAAGCCATGTATCCAGATTTAATCAACATGCAAGGTTTGCTTTTGGCTGGAATTATTATTGGTGTGCTAGGTGTTTTAGATGATGTGACAGTCTCTCAAGCTTCAATTGTCGAACAACTCAAAGGAGCTAATAAGGAACTAAGGGCAACGGAAATATTTCAAAGAGCAATGCAAGTTGGCCATGACCATATTTCTTCGATGGTTAACACTTTGGTTTTGGTATACGCTGGAGCTTCTTTACCTTTGCTTTTGTTATTCAATGACGCTGCCAAGCCTTTTACCGAATTAATTAACCATGAAATTATTGCCGATGAAATTATTAGAACTCTGGTTGGCAGTATCGGCCTAATTTTAGCTGTACCGATCAGCACTTTTCTAGCTGCTCTTTTTGTAGAAGGCAAAGATAAGATTGATCATCACCATCACTAATTTTTTTGACAAGTTGAACAAAAGAAAGTCCCTCGGCCACCTTGTTTGATTTTGGAGATTAAAGTCCCACATTTAAAACAAGATTGTTCATCTCGACCATAAACTTTCAATTCTTTTTGAAAACCACCAGCAAAACCATCCACACCCACATATTTGCCATCAAAAGTAGTTCCGCCTAGCTGTGTGGAGTGAGCGATGATTTTTTGCATGGCTTCAAGCAAAACTGTCATTTCTTTTTTGCTAATTTCTTTGGCGGATTTTGTTGGATTGATGCCGGTTACAAACAAAGATTCGCTGGCATAAATATTACCTACGCCACAAATCACGGCATTATCCATAATGAATTGTTTGATGGGGATTTGGCGCCTTTTGGCAGCGTTTAGAAGGTAATCGACGGTTAAATTTGGATCATCAATGTCTGGGCCATAATTGACAAATTCTTGGTCGACATCTTTTTTGAGAGGCGAGCGAATCCAACCAAAAACGCGCATATCATTAAAAAAAAGCCGCGAACCATCTTTAAATTCAAAAATTACTCTAGTGTGCTTGCCAGGTAATTCATTAATCCAATCAGCCGATGGGTGACCTCCACCAGCTCGCTGACCATCCTTATCAACAAAAATCAATTGACCAGTCATCTTCAGATGAACCAAAAGATCCCTCTGGCCACTCAAGACAATTTGCAAAATTTTGGCCCTGCGCTTAACTTCTACAACTTTGTTATTTAGAATTTCTGCAGAAGCAGTAGGAAAGGCTAAAAAGCTTTTGTCACGACGCACCTCAATATTTTTAATCTGGCGATTAGATAAAATTTGATTAAGCTTGCGACGAATAGACTCGACTTCTGGGAGTTCAGGCATATTTTAATTAGAAGCTTTTTCAATTAATTCAAGTAAAAATGGAAATTTTCTATATTCTTCACCAAAAGTTCCTACACTAAAATGCTTCTGGCCTTCTTTAATAATTAAATCGCCACCCAATTCTTTGGCCAAAAATTGTGCGTGTTCTAATGGGCAATAAGGGTCATTATCTGAATGAATAAAAACAAAACGCTTGGCCTTATTTTTGATTTTGGCAAAATCAAAAGGCTCTTCAAATAAACCACTTAGAGAGTCCCAATTTAAATTATCTTTAAAAGCACCGACTAAATAGCAGGTATCCACTTTAACTGAATTTGGTAAAGCTTGAAGTAGACCAAAAATAGCCACTGCTCCTGAAGAATGACCAATTAAAATGCTGTCTTCATTAAATTGATAAGCTTGATCTTGAAGTAAAAATTGGTTGTAAATTTTGATGTTTGGCTGCTCGCAATTAGGCAACTGTGGGACAGACGCGGCAAAACCCAATTTGACTAATTCTTGGCGCAACCAATCGAACCAATTTTCAGTAGGATAGCCACCAGTACCATGGAGGATTAGAGCATTTTTCATATTTTTATTTTAACTGCTCCACAGCATAATTTATTACGCTTGGACTTCCAGCCAAAATTTGATAAGTCTCTTTGGAAGAAAATACTCTGTCACCAATATCATTTCCAGAGTGATCGACAGTGATTCCTCCAGCGCCTTTAATTAAAGAATAAATCGCCCCAATTTCCTCTGGTCTCATGCAAACTCCACCCATGCCAGAAGCAATATTGGACAAAACATATGAAAGATTGCCAATTGTTGAGCCAATATTCCTTATGAAAAGTTTTTCTGCCAATGGGCGATATAGCTCATAGCCACTTTTGTAATACAAATCTAAAAATATTGGCGTATGACGATCCAAAACCCAATCATTTTTAATTTGAACTAACTTATTATTTTGATCAAAAGTTTGATTTTCAAAAAAAGTCCAAGATAGGTTTCTGGAATATTCTATGGCGCCAGCAACAATCACCTCGTTTAGCTTAGGTTCTAAGCCATCATAAACAGCAATTAACAAGCCAAATGGATAAATATTTTTACCAATTTTATAATTAGTAGAACCATCCAGTGGATCAAAAGCGACTAAATACTTTGGATTATCGTGAAATTTAATTTCCCCAATTTCTTCTGAAAAAATATTGGCAGGTATATTGTTTGATTTTATATATTCAATCAAGGCATCCTCAACTGCTTTATCCATCGCAATTGTATGATCTCCTTTTACATTTATAGTGCCAATTTCATTATCAAGAAGCGGACTTTTTAAAACAAGATTTTTTCCTATCTCAAGCATTTTTTTAACATGTTTAAGTAGAAAGTCATTCATTTGTTTTACTCCTTATGTTCCTTCGCTCCCACCAAACCACACTTTTTATATTTTAGTCCCGAGCCACAAGGACAGAGATCATTGCGACCCACCTTAGCGTATTTGTTGTCTACACTACCAGTAGTAACACTACCTGTAGTGGTTTTAGCTTGGTTGAAACTGCTGGATCCACCAATTTTCCCTAAAGCTGCGGCCAAATCTCCAGCGTTACCTTTTCTACTAGGACTACTTTCTTGTCTTTGCTCCACCTGTACAGCCTGACTCAAACTTGGAGTGGCTTCAGAAGGAGCTTGAAGATTAATACGTTCTGGCATAGTGGGACGGTTCATTAGAGGCTGAACTCTAAAAATACGAGCGGCAATGGTGCTCTCAATGTTGGCAATTAAACCTTCAAACATAGCAAAGGCTTCTTTTTTGTATTCGGCCAAAACTGTATTTTTGTCGCCACGCAACCAAATGCCCTCACGCAAGTCTTCGATACCATCTAAGTGATCCATCCATTTTTCATCGATGGTAGAAAGCACTACGTATTTTTCCAATTCGCGCACTATGGCTTCGCCTAAAGATTTTTCTCTAGCTTCATAAGTTCTACTCACCACTTCCAAGAGCTCACTAGAAATTTCTTCAATATTATTTAGTTTAGAGATTTTTTCACTCAGGCGCTTTTGCGAAGTTTCATCAAAAGGAATAATCCTAGCAAATTCTTTAACAATTGCCTGAAACTCTTCGTCGGTAAAATTCTCTGGAGCACGCAAAGAAACTAGAGAAGTCACCTCATTGCTTAAATAATCCATGATTTGGTCTTTAAGCTTGGTTTTGCTTTCATCATCATTTTCGATTTCAGTGGCAAGGCGATCATCAGATAATTCACTGGGCTTAACTTTGATCGTTGCTGCCTCTAAAAGACGGCGGCGGCGCTTGTAAATGATTTCGCGATGCTTATTCATAACATCGTCGAATTCCACCAAACGCTTGCGCTGATCAAAGAAAAAGGTTTCAACTTTAACTTGAGCCGATTCGATAGCCTTGCTGACCATGCTATTTTCAATAGCCTGATCTTCATCGATTTTCAAAAAGTCCATCACTTTAGCAATTTGCTCACCACCAAAAATACGCATGATTTCATCATCAAGCGCTACAAAAAATTGCGAAGAACCTGGATCTCCCTGACGACCAGCACGACCACGGAGCTGATTGTCGATGCGACGAGACTCGTGACGCTCTGTAGCTACAATCGCCAAGCCACCCAAAGCCACTACTTCATCATGGTCTTGTTGCCATTTTTCTAAAGCTTGCATGTAAGCGTCCAAATCATAATTGGCTGGATTGATCGAAATTGGCAAACCAAGCTTCTCATATTTCTTTGGTAAAACAGTTTTTTTCTTGCTTCTCTCAGCTTTCAAGAAATCCTTTAATTCTGGCTTCGCTCCACCAAGCACAATGTCAACACCACGACCAGCAATGTTAGTGGCCACAGTAATGGCTCCTTTACGACCGGCGTCGGCAATAATAAAAGCTTCTTTTTCGTGATTCTTGGCATTTAATAGTTGATGGGGAATGTTTTTACGCTTGAGAAAGTTGGCTACAATTTGATTGTGCTCAATTGAGCGAGTGCCAATCAAAACTGGACGACCAGCCTGATGAATAGCTTCGACAGCCCTGACAATAGCCGAATACTTGGCAGCTGTATTTTTATAAACTTGGTCTGGCAAATCCTCTCTCACCACAGCCGTGTTGGTAGGAATTGCCAAAACATCAACATGATAGATCTGATTAAATTCTTCTGCTTCAGTAATGGCCGTACCAGTCAAACCAGAGAGTTTTTGATACATGCGGAAATAATTCTGCAAAGAAACAGTAGCTAAGGTGCGAGATTCTTGTTGAATTGGCACGCCTTCTTTGGCCTCAATCGCCTGATGCAGACCATCGCTATAACGACGACCAAACATCAAACGACCAGTGTGCTCATCAACAATCACCACTTGATTGTCTTTGACGATGTATTCTTTGTCTCGACGATATAGAGTGGAAGCTTTAAGAGCTGATTCAACGTGATGAATGACATCAAAACTCTCTTCATAAAGATTTTTAACTCCCAGTTTAGACTCAATGCGCTTCACACCCAAGTCAGTTAGAGTGGCAGTTTTGGATTTTTCATCCAATTTGAAATCCTGATCAACTACTAAAGAACGAACCATTTTGGCATATTCAAAATATTTATCAGTTGGTTCACTATCTGGGGCAGAAATGATCAAAGGCGTACGAGCTTCATCAATCAAAATAGAATCGGCCTCATCGACAATAGCAAAATAATGAGGCGTATCTTGACGTTGCACCATCTGCTCTAAATTTTGCACCATGTTATCACGCAAATAATCAAAGCCAAATTCGTTGTTGGTGCCATAGGTAATGTCAGCTAAATAAGCATCTTGGCGAGAAATTTCCTCAAAATGTTCCAAGCGCTCATCGCCACGCTCAGCACTATCGATCAAAGGATTATATAAACGAGCATGATCATGAACAATGACAGCAGCCTTAAGACCCAAGAAATGATAAAGTGGACCCATCCATCCTAAACCAATTTCTGAAAGATAGTCATTAACAGTAATTAGCTGTACACCTTTACCAAGCAAAGCATTGAGATAGAGCGGAGCAGTAACCGTGAGTGTTTTACCTTCACCGGTTTTCTGCTCAGTGATATTGCTATAATGCAAGGCTACACCAGCCAAAAGTTGAACATCAAAATGTCTCATGCCTAAAACACGGCGCGAAGCTTCACGCACTGTGGCGTAGGCTTCTGGCAAAATCTCGTCTAAGATGGCTTGTTCTTTTTCTTGAAGATTGACAGCGTTTACTCCCTCCAAAGCTTTTGTAATTAACACCTTAAATTTACCAGTTTGAGCAGCCAATTGTTCATCGGTAAGCTCTTGCATGTTTGGCTCCAAAGCATTAATCTGATCGACAATAGCCTGATAACTTTTCAGTTTTTTAGCTTCTTCATCGAAGAAGCTTTTTAGAAATTTAAACATAGAGTCCTACTTATAACATTTATGTCTTAGATCATAAATGGGCGCAAAACTTCAGGAATTGTGACACTTCCATCGGCCTGCTGATAATTCTCAATCACGGCGGCTAAAAGACGTGGTGAAGCGGCCACAGTGTTATTGAGGGTGTAGACAAATTTAGTGCTACCGTCTTTGGCTTGGTAGCGCATATTAAGACGACGAGCTTGAAAATCATTGAAATAACTTGCACTGTGAGTTTCACGATATTTACCTTGACCAGGAAACCAGGTCTCAATGTCATATTTTTTGCGCTGACCAGCACCCATATCACCGGTGCACATTAGCAAAACTTGATATGGTAAATTTAGGCCACGCAACAATTCTTCAGAGATACCAAGCATTTTTTCATGCCAAACTCTAGTTTCATCTTCATCGGCTACAGTTAAGACCACCTGTTCAACTTTATTAAATTGATGTACACGAATAATACCTTTGGTATCTTTACCATAAGAACCGACTTCGCGACGGAAGCAAGGAGAAATGCCACAAATTTTGATTGGCAAATCTTTTTCTCTCAAAATTTCGCCACCATAATATGAAGTTAAAGCAACTTCTGCAGTACCAGCTAAAATTTGACCATCTTGGGTGTAATAATGATCCTCAGCTCCCCAAGGAAAATAGCCAGTGCCATACATAGCTTCACGATTTACTAAAACCGGAGCTGACATCGGCGTAAAACCGTGTTTTTTCATAATCGAGAGAGCATAAAGGAGTAGAGCTTGTTCGAGCAATAAAGCCTCATTCCTTAGAAAGTAACCTCTAAAGCCAGCTATTTTGGTAGCACGATTGGTGTCTAGCCAATCCAACTTTTTCATAATTTCCTCATGAGTTTGAGGGGTGAAGTCAAAATGAGGCAACTTACCTTCTTGACGCACGACTTGATTTCCAGACTCATCCTTAGCAACTGGCACATCAAAGGCTGGCACATTGGGAACTTGGCTCATTAATTCTAAAAATTTTTCATTGACCAATTTTTCTTGTGGCTCTAAATCCTTAAGCTCCAATTTGATTTGTTTACCTTTATCTACTAAATCGCTACTTGGTTTTCCGCCACTTGCAACCATTTTTTTGATTGCTTGAGCATTAGCATTAGCTTCACTGCGCAAAGCATCAACTTTTTTTTGCAAAGCTCTGCGCTCCTCATCCATCTTAATTAATTCAGAAATGATAGACGCATCCAGATTTTTATTGAGACAGGCAGTCTCCAAAACTTCTTTATTTTGACGGATGAAATTAATATCTAACATAAATAAACTCCTTTATTTTTGCGCCTTGGCAAAAACCTTGATTAAAAATTCAATGTGTTCTTCTGGTGTCTTACCAATTAGGGCAAAGCCTAAAGCAATATCTTCTCGACTAACATTGGCAGCAAAGGATTTGTCTTTAATTTTTTTCTTGACTGATTTGACTTGCATGTCAGCAAAACCATTAGGACGCATGAGCGAAACTGCATGCATTAGGCCACTCAACTCATCACAAGCAAAAAGATAACGATCTAATAAACTCTCAGCCTGCACACCTGTGCGAGCTGGAGCATGAGCGCGAATAGCTTGCTTCATGAATTCTGGATAATCAGCCAATAAATCATTGACTGCTTTGTTTGGATGTTCATCTGGATATTTTTCCCAATCTAAATCATGCAACAAACCAGTGGTGTACCAAAGTTCAGGGTCTTCGCCAAGCTGTAGTGCATAAGCCTCCATTGCTTCAGCCACCATCTGACAATGATGGAGTAGTGCTTCATTTTTGATATATTCCTTCAACAAGTTTAGGCTGGCTTGACGATCTGGTAAACTCATAGTTTGGCCACCCCCTCAAATCTCTTTTTTAATAATTCTTGATCCATAAAGCGAAGGAGCCAAGCTGCACGAGGACCAGCTTTTTTGCCAAGCAACATTAGATAAATGCTCTCAAAGGCTTTTCTTGGACCAAGACTATTTTTGGCGAGATCAAAAATCGCTTGTTGCAAATCAGCTGGCTCCAAAGTTTGCTGATTGAGCAATAAATCCCTCAGCTCTAATAAAAAGACTTTTTGCTCGGCGCTTAAATTCTGAACTTCGGCTGGCAACTCTGCTTTTGGAGTTAATTGATATTCGTTTGGAGCATAGTTGTCCAACCAAATTTGCGCATAAGAGACACGCTCTTTAAGCAAAGCTTTTTCCACTTCGTTTAGTTGACCACCCTTAACCTTGGCAAATTCTTCTTCCAAATTTTTGTCTGGATATTGCATCCATAGGGCTACATCTCTAAATCTAGGCAAGAAAGATTGGCTTTGAGCTTGACCAATCTGCGAAAGTTCAAAAGCTCTGGCTAAACGCTGATCTCCATCCTCAACCTGCCAAGCAATCCTTGCTCCTTGATCATATTCGTCAAAAAGATCTGGAATGGCCATAGTTTGCGGATCAAAATCAATTACTTGCTCATAATTGCGACTCGCAAATAAAAATCTACCAACTGTAGGAGGGAAGAGTTTGGTAAATTCACGAGCGCTGGTGCCGACACCTTTACTAGAGCTCATCTTGGCTCCCCGAATTAAAATCCATTCATAGGGAATGTTAAAAGGAACAGTAATTTTAAAAACTTGTTCACACTCCGCATTAGCCATATCTCTAGAACCGCCAGCACTAGAATGGTCTTTACCAGCGCCTTCAATATTGACTCCCATGGTTGCCCAATGAGCTGGCCAATCAACTTTCCACAACAACTTACCAGTCCCACCAAAAGGGCTAATTTTACCTGTGTGACCACAACCCTCGGCCCAAGTCACTTTATTTGGCTGACATTCAAAAGTAACCTCTTGACCATCCCAATTGGTTACTAAAGTAGTACCTAGTTTGCCACAAGCTGGACAAATCACTTGGAATGGATACCAATTCTCAGGCAAAGTATATTTGGCTACATCCTGATAAATTACTTTCATTTTGGCTACGCTATCCAATGCTAAGCGAATTTGCTCATCCATCGCTCCAGACTCGTATAGTTCATGGCTCCAAACAATTTCTTGGGTGCAACCTAAAGAGCGAAAGGCATGAATAAAATCAAAGGCATAAATTTCAGCAAAATTTTTGGCTTGACGCAAATCTTCAAGCTCACTTGCTGAAGTTTGACTCAAATCAATACCACATTTTTCAAGCTCTGGCTTGGGAATACGATAGAGTGGCTTACCCATATGCTCTGCAAAAACTTCTTGATCTAGATAGGCTGGCAGACCATCCATTGGATCCATGTCGTTAAAAACATAAGTATTTTTAGGATTAAGACCTTGCTGACGTAAAACCTGAGCCACTAAGTCATGAAGCAGAACTCCGCGCAAAGCCCCAGTGTGCACTCTCCCTGAAGGAGTTTTCATATCGTCAACATGCAACTTCTTCACACCATGCTTAGCTTGCCACTTGCCAATTCCCTCTACGACTTTATCTAACCAGTGCTTACTTTGTAGTATTTGATTTTGCATGATTCAATTTCTATTATACTCGACCAAGACTTAATAAAAAACCCACGCTTTGGGGCGCGGGTTTTGCTTGATTTTTTATGAGTTTTATTTAATTTCTAAAACTTTGTAAATAATCTGACCCGCCGGAGTGTTGACCTCCACCTTATCACCCTTGCTCTTACCGAGTAGGGACTTGCCCACGGGGGATTCGATGGAAATTTTACCTTCACTTGGGTTAGATTCGTATTCGCCACTCATTTGATATGTCACTTTTTTATTTTTACCAACTAGTTCTAGGGTCACCAAAGAACCAAGAGAAATCACCCCTGCTTTGGCTGAAGCAGTTGCCTTAACCTCAACTTTGGCTAAAATCTCTTCAATTTCATTGATGCGAGCCTGCAAAATATCGCGCTCATCACGAGCACTGTGATAATCAGCATTTTCGGAAAGATCACCTTGTTCACGAGCATTAGCAATGCGCTCAATAACCTTGGGTATAGCCACGGTTTTTAGCTCGAGTAATTCTTGTTGTAATTCCTCAAACCCAGATTGACTGATGGTAATGGTATCTGACATAACAGTTGCTTAGTATAAATAGTTTTTCTTCTTTGGCAATAGTCTACTGTCCTAAGACTAGAACAGCATTATAAGCGTCACCACTGACTTCCTTGCTAATCTCAGTGCTCAGAGTGAGACTTAAACCAGTAGCTGTTTCTAATTCTTTGAGTAAAGCTTGATTGGTAGGATTATCCTCCTTGACCAAAAGATAATCTCCTTCTTCATAAATTCCCTTGGCGTTTTGTGGGGTCACACTGATAAACTCAGCAGCTTTGACTTTATTGGCCACAGTGCTAGCATAACCAGCTTTGGTGGTAGCATTAACCACCAGAATCTTATAGTCAGCTTTATTAATCTCTGGTAAGGGGGTGGGGGTAGCAGTAACCTCAGCAACTGGAGTTGGGCTGGGCTCTACCTCAACCATGGGCTTGGTGCTTTCTTGATGATTGGTCCATTGCAAATAGGCCAAACCAATTCCCACTCCAAGAGCAATAGTCACCACAAAACTCAAGAAGCCAATAAAAATCATTTTGGCCACAGAAGAGCCATCATCCTGATTTTTAATTAATTTTTTTTCTGGAAGATCTTGCATTTTGGTTTCTCCCTTTTCTTCTTTTTTTGATTTATCAAAAACTGATGGGTCAATGGCCAGATTAGCAAATTGACTAAAATCCACTTCTTTTTCTTCATTTTTAACTGGCACTTCAATGGCCACTTTGGTTTCAGTTTCCACTGATTTCTTGATTGAATCGGCAGTTTTCTCAACCTCAACTTCTACTTCCTTACTCAATTCAACTTTAGCCTGATCTTTGCTTTCTTCCTCAGATTCATCTTCATCATCCAAACTCTCCACCACCACTTCAGTTTGACTAGTGGCTGGAATAGTAATTGGACTTGGCAACACGGCTTCTCCAACCACTGCAGGCTTGACTAGATTGTCCATCTCGTCATCTTTGTCTTCTTTTTTATCTACTTCAGCTTTAAGCTCATAATTTTTATCTAAAATAAATTGAGGTAATAAAAATTCTTTAATTGAAAAAGTTTTGGCACTAGCCTCAATAATTTGTCTGACGTAGGAAGGCATTTTCTCATTTTCACTAGCCAAATCTGACAATTGCTGGACAGGTAAAGTTTCTTTAAGCTTCTCCTTGATAGCGTCATCAACTAAACTATTGGTTAACAAATAAACCGTCTGCAAACTTGGCTCAGCACCCTTGAGGGTTTGTACTGTCTCAGCAAAGTTAGCAGCTTCAGCCACCTCGACTGAATAGCATTGATCTACGCCAATGTAGTGTTCTGCCAAAAAGAGATGATTACCCATTTGTAAAATTGCCACTGACGGCTCAAGACTAATGATGGACTTACTAGTCCAACTCAGTGGAGAAATGGCTTCAATTTTGACCTTGGGGAGATCTTTTAAGACTTTGGCAAGAGGAGCAACCACTGACTTTTCCAGTGCAGTTAGCTGCACTTTAAAAGAACCCTTGTAGTTGCTTAGGACTGTTGTGTCTAAATAATAGTCTTGATCATTGATGCCTAGCTCTGGCAAAAGCTTAGTTCTGAGATGCTCTTTAACTGCTTCTTCATCATCCATTTCGATGTTAACGATCGTACTGGTAAAAAGAAAATCTGGTAAAACTAATTTATAGCTGCCTTCTTCTAATTTGGAAAAGAGTTTGGCCAAATTTTTTTCCAATAAGACATTTTCGTCAAGAAATTCACCATTAATTTGGCGGAAGTCTGACAGAACAAAGTCATGAGCCTTTTTGGCTGGAACTAGTTTGGCAATATAAGCTAAATCGGAGAGAATGTAGAGTAAACGCGTATCTGTGGGCATAAGGAAATTATAGCTTGAAAAATAGGGAAGTGCAAACCTAGGTGAGTCCGGTGGAGACATCTCGCTTGTCAGACAAGCTCGATTTATTGAGCATAATGCGCCTCGCTTTGCTCGTGTGCATTATTTTGCTCAATAAGCGAACCATGATTTCTCATTAATACCAGTTCACTTTATAAAAAAAGACGCATAAATGCGTCTATTTTTATAAAGTGAGTCCGGTGGGACTCGAACCCACGACACAAAGCTTAAAAGGCTTCTGCTCTACCGACTGAGCTACGGACCCGCTGTTAAAAAACAAGTTATTATATTTCGGACCCTATCTTTTTGCAAGGCAAAAAGTAGTTGGTACGAAAGATGCTTTAGCGTATTTCGGAGGAAAGATGCTTTAGCATATTTCGGAGCGCGTCTTCCGTCTCCACTTCAGACATTCCCTCGCTGGAGCTCGGTCAAAGATGCTTTAGCATATCAAAAGTCAAAATCTTTGCTAAGGAAAATTAATCATTAACTCTAGAAACGTAAGCTGCTGTTTCTGTATCAACCAGCAAAGTGTCACCAGTTTTAATAAAGAGAGGAGCTTGTACAGTCAAACCACTTTCCATCACCACTGGTTTTTTACCAGCAGTTTGACGATCTCCAGCTATCGCATCATGAGATTCAGCGACTTTCATACGCACTTTGGGTGGTAAAACCACACCAATTACCTGCTCTTCAAAAACAGTCAAATAAACTTTAATTTCAGAGGTCAACATTAAAGACTTGTCACCTAAAATATGTTTTGGCACAGATAATTGTTCGTAGTTGCGAGGATCCATGAAAACAATTTCGTTGCCATCGTGATAGAGAAACTGCATTTCTTTGGTTTCTACATCCAACTCTTCGACGTTGTCATGGGATTTAAAATTGAATTCTAGATTTGAACCATTGCGCATATCGCGCATTTTAACTCTGGTGAAAGCTGAACCCTTGCCAGGGGAAACAAATTGGGTTTTGATGACATAGTGAGGTAGATCTTTGTATAAGATGTAGCTACCTTTTTTGATGTTGCCGG